>JBCDKB010000231.1:0-12844 GCA_038747035.1 Acidobacteriota bacterium
GTGGCAAATCTGGGCCCAATGCCGGGGCTTCCATGGCGTGTGCGACCTCCAGCCGCTGGCCCGGCCGCACCCTGTGGCGGCCGCCGGCGGGTGGGCTCGCGCTCTTGCGGTACCGCACCCGCATGGTCTGGCGGCGAATGCTCGAGATGCCGGTCCTCTGGCTGGCCCTCTTCATTACCGCCGGCACGTGGATGCTCTTACCGCAGCGCCTGGCGATGCCGATCGATTTATCGGCGGGGGACATTGCGCGCCGGACGTGGATCGCCGACCGCGATCTTTCGGTGGTCGACGAAGCGGCGACCCAAGCCCTCACCGCCCGCGCCCGCCAGGACGTGCTCCCCGTTTATGACCTGGACTTGAGCCTCGAGGCGGAGCGTCGCCGCCAGCTCGGCGCCCTCTTCGAGGCCGGCCGTGCCCTCATGGCGGCGCCCCTCGTCGGTGACGATGAGCCGACCGTGGAGGTCCAGGAAGGCACCGTCGGGGATGACGAATCCGACCCGCTCCGCGAGCTCACCGAGCGCCTATCGAGTGCGGCGGGCTTCCGGGTCAGCGGGGAAGCCGCCACCGTCCTCGTCGAGACGGGCTTTCAGAACGAGCTGGAGGACCGCCTCGGCGGCGTGCTGACGCGCCTGCTGCGACTCGGCGTCGTCGCGGATAAGTCACTCCTACTCGAACACCGCGAGCGGGGGATCACCCTCCGCGAACTGCCGATGGGTCGGGAGTCGACGGCGGTCAATCTCTTTCGATTCCTCGACTACCCCGATGAGGTCCGGGAAGAAGTCAGCGGCGACCTGCGCGCTTGGGGCGACCTGCGGGCGAGGGAACGCCGGGCGCTCAACGGTTTGCTGATGGCGGCGGTCGCGCCCAATCTGAATTTCAATTCGAGCGCGACCCTCGAGCTCCGCCGGAGCGCCGGCGACTCGGTGGGTTCCGTGACCCACACGTTCGGCAAAGGGGAAGTGATCGTGCGCAAAGGCGCGCGGATCGCCGAGCTCCAGGCGGGGGCGCTCCAGCTCCTGACCGGCGAAAGGGACGTGATGGCCTTTGCGTCAGCGTCCCTCGGCGCCTTCCTCTTCCTCGCCGCGGCCTCGCTGCTCCTGTGGCTCTCGGCCCGCCACGAGGGCCGCGAGGACCGCAGCTGCCAACGACTGCTGGGCGAGAACCTGATCCTGCTGACGATCCACGTCGCCGGCGTCAGGCTCGCGATTTTTGTGGCTGAAGCGCTCGGCGCGGCCATCGCCCGCGAGCCGCTCTCCGACGTCGCCAGCTACCTCTTCGCGATCCCGTTCGCGGCCCTCGCCCTGCTGACCTTGCTGCTCTACGGCCGCGATATCGCGCTCGTCCTCTCCCTCGTCTTCTCCCTGATCGCCGGCCGTTTAGCCGGCGGCGAGCTGATGTGGGAGATGTCCGTTTTCTGCCTGGTCAGCTGCTTGGCGGCGGTCTTTGCGCTGGACCGCCTCCAGTTCAGGCAGCGCTCGTGGATGATGCGCGCCGCGACCGTTATCGCCCTGGTCAACGCCTGCGGCGTGGTGGTCCTGCAGCTCATCGACCAGCGGATCGAAGACTGGAGCCGGCTCGGCTTTGACGTGGTGTGCGGCGCCGCCGGCGGACTCTTGGCGGCGGTCTTCGTCAGCTTCACCGTGCCCCTCTTCGAATCGCTCTTCGGACTCACCACCACCATCAAGCTGATCGAGTTGGCCAACCCCAATCTGCCGCTGCTGCGGCGCCTGGCGCTCGAGGCCCCCGGAACCTTCCAACACTCACTCGCGGTCGCGAACCTCGCCAAAGCCGGCGTCGAAGCCATCGACGGTGACTCGGTCCTTGTCCACACCGGCGCGCTCTACCACGACATCGGCAAGATGTTCCGGCCACAGTACTTCATCGAGAACCAGCCCGCCGGACGTAACCCCCACGACAAGATTCAGCCGTCCATGAGCGCGCTGATCTTGATCAATCACGTCAAGGAAGGGCAGGAGCTCGCAGAAAAGTACGCGCTGCCGGCGCCGATTCACGACGCGATTGAGCAGCACCACGGCACGCGGCTCATCAAGTTCTTCTACAACCGAGCGAAGGAGCGGGCGGACTCGGAGAGCAGCGAGCCGAGGGAAGAAGAGTTCCGCTACGCCGGGCCGAAGCCGCAAAATAAGGAAATGGGCGTCTTGATGCTGGCGGACGGCGTCGAAGCGGCGAGCCGCACGCTGGTCGAGCCGAGTCGCCAGAAGATCCGCGGAGTCCTGCGGGCGATCTTCGATGATTGCCTGCAGGACGGCCAACTCGAGATGACCAATTTGACCCTCGGCGATTTGAAGAAGGTCGAGGCGGCTTTCCAGCGGGTGCTCGAGAATATTCACCACCGTCGGGTGGACTATCCGGGATTCGATTTCAATCGAAAGGCGGGGGAGGCTAAGGTTCAGTCCGGCGGCGCCGAGTCCGAACCTTCCAAGGGACAGGCCAAGGGCAAGAACGGAGCCGACGCCAAGAAAAGCACCGATTCCAAGGACAGCTCGGGCTCTAAGGACAGCTCGGTTGCAAAGAAGGGTGCCGACGGCGCGAAGGGTTCCGGAGACCGGCCTGGGGCCCAAGAGTCCTAGAGCTCCTGATATCCACAGAGAACCCGCCGGCGGCAGACCGCGTCAAGTTGAGTTAAACTCTCGACTCGACGTCGGTGCCCCCGCCCTTCGGCGACCCCACCGATCCCCTTCGTCGACCCCCGTTTCCATTTTGACCGACCCCGACCCCTCGACTAGCGCCAACAGCGACGACGGCCCCCGATCGGAAGGTGAACCTCCGCCTGCGGGGGAGCCTCCCGAAGCCGCGCGCCACATCGACATCCAAAATCCTTGTCGATACCCCGGTGTGGGGATCCGCGAACTGCGTCCGCTGGTTACGAGGATGGTTTCGGAGTTGGCGCCTTTGGCCTCAAGCTTTGTACTGCGATTCATCAGCGATCGCGAAATGCGGCGACTGAACGGGACCTATCGGCGCCAAGACCGGCCGACCGACGTTTTGAGCTTTCCGGGCGACCTGGAGGGCGCTTCGAACGACCGCGGGTCTGGCGGGGGCGACATCGAGCACTGGCGTTGCGGCGTCCACCTCGGTGACGTGGCCATCTCCGTCCCGACTGCGCGGCGCCAGGCGCAAGAACGAAAACACGCCCTCGACCAAGAGCTGCGCCTGCTGACGCTGCACGGCATCCTGCACTGCCTCGGCTACGACCATGAGACCGACGGTGGCGAGATGGAGGAGCTTGAGGCTGAGCTTCGCCGCCGCTACTTCGGCGAGGTGGCCCCGTGATCCCCCTCGACGGTCCGCAGCTCGCCTTGCTGGTCCTGCTGGGGATCGCGACCTCAGTGGCGATGGTGCTTTCCGCTCTGCTGGAGCGCAGCGGCCATATCCGCCTCAAGCACTGGTCGGAGAATGCCGGCGCTCGGCTCAAAGAGCTTTATTCACGTCGCCGCCGATTCGAAGCGTTTCGCTTTGTGCTCGCGACCGCCGCCCGATTCCTGCCGGTCCTCTTCGTCATCGCGGCGTGGGGAGTCCAGGAGAGCCGTCCCTGGGTGATCGCCCTGGTCATCGCGGGTCTGATTCTCGCCCTGGAGCTATGGTCCCGCCACCTGGTTCGGCGTCACGCCGAGCGCGCCTTGCTCTTGCTCACCATCGTCTACCGCGGTCTTTTTCTACTGACCTGGCCGTTCCTGGTGTTGCTGGCGCCCGTGGTCGGGGGCCGGCGCGACGAAGCGAATGGCCAAAACGGCGACGATGAAGAAGACGACGAAGCGTCGGACGGAGAGATCGAAGCCTTTATCGACGTCGGCCGCCGGGAAGGCATTCTGGAACCCGAGGAAGAGGTCTTGGTTCGCTCGGTGGTGGACTTCGGGGACACCCAGGTCCGCAGCATCATGACGCCGCGCGTGGAGATCCAAAGCGCACCCGCAGATGTCGGGGCCGAAGAGCTGGCGGAGCGCTTCTTCTCGTCCAAGAATTCGCGACTTCCGATCTACCGAGACTCTATCGACCATGTCGAAGGGGTCTTGCACATTCGGGATCTCTTCGAAGCGGTACAGAACGGTACCGACAACTTCGACGTGCTGAAGCTCGCCCAGAAGCCCCACTACGTCCCTGAAAATAAAGCGCTCCCGGATCTGCTCACCGAGCTCCAAAAGCTGCGGCAGCAAATGGCCATCGTGGTCGATGAATATGGCGGTGTCGCCGGGCTGGTGACGATCGAAGATCTGGTCGAGGAAATCGTCGGCGAGATCCACGACGAGCACGAGGACGAAATGGCCGCCGAGTCGCTGACCGGCGGCGGCTGGCTGCTCGCCGGCCGGACCCACCTGGAAGACTTTGAAGAACTCGCCGGCATCGACCTCGACGCCGATGACCTGCCGTACGAAACGCTGTCCGGTCTCATTTGCGGTGAGCTCGGCCATGTCCCGAAGGTGGGGGAGTGCCTCGAGTGGCGTGACCTTAAGATGTGGGTGGAAGAAGCCGATGAGCGGCGCGTGATGCGGGTGAGCGTCAAGCCGACGCCTGCGGACTCCGGACCCACCGCGGCCACCTGACTGTCCACAGGACACGGGTTTGGTCTGCAAACCGGAGCGCAGGAGGCGCCGCGCCGCCTTTTCCCCTCCGTCTTCTCCCTGAGAAAAACCAGCATCCGTCAACAAATGATCGAATCCCGAATCCCCAGACTCCTATGAAAGAACGCGACGACTTTCCCCAAACCGATCGGCCCGCGCAGCGGTGCGGCACGATCGCCCTCGTTGGCCGGCCCAACGCCGGCAAATCGACGCTGATGAACCAGCTGCTGCCGGAAAAACTGGCGATCGTGTCCAATAAGCCCCAAACGACGCGCAACCGCCTCGTCGGTATCTTGAGCGAAGACCGCGGTCAGATCGTGTTCTATGACACCCCCGGCGTCCACAAGCCCCAGCACCACATGAACCGGGGCATGCTCAAGGCGGCGTCGGAGGCGCTCATCGAAGCCGATCTCGTGTGCCTCCTGGTGGACGCGTCCGTGCCCCACGGCAAGGGTGACGAGTACATGCTGGGATGGCTCGAACGGGCGGAGGCCCCTAAGATCGTTCTCCTCAACAAGATCGACCGCGTCCACAAACCCGAGCTCTTGCCGCGCATTGCGCGGTACGCGGAGACCGGGGGCTTCCTCGATGTCGTTCCGATCTCGGCCTTGCGCCGTGACGGTCTAGACAGCGTGCTCTCCGTTTTTTTCCAGCACCTTCCGGAGGCGCCGCCGATTTATGACCGCGATTTGCTCACCGTCCACCCCGAGCGTTTCTTGGTCGCCGAACGCATTCGGGAGAAGGTTCTCGAGCAGACCGGAGAAGAGCTGCCGTTCGCCACCGCGGTGGTCGTCGAGCGCTGGGAAGAGCGCGACGACGGGCTCGTCGTGATCTACGCCTCGATCCTCGCGGAGCGCGAAGGACAAAAAAAGATACTCGTCGGCGCCGGCGGATCTCGGATCAAAAAAATCGGAGAAGCCGCCCGCCGCGACTTGGAGCAATATCTCGAGACCCGCGTTTACCTCGACCTCCAGGTCAAGGTGGCGAAGAATTGGCGGGATAACCAGAGAGTCCTTTCCGAGCTCGACCGCGACGTCTACGCGGCGCAGCTCGGGTGACATAATCGGCCGCCGCCGGACACCGCCCAGCCGGCAAAGGAGCTGAAGTGCGAAGAGCCGCAATTTATGGCTGGGGTCTAGTCGCTCCCCGCAGCCCGAATATCGACGTTTTTGCAGAAAATCTCGAGTCCGCGGAGAGCTGGCTGGAGCCTTTCAACGGGTTTGGCCCCGACAATTTCCTCGTCGGACGGCCGAGCTTTGACTTCTCGGCTTATGAGCCGTGGATCATCGAGCGCTTCAAGCCCAACCGCTTTTCCCAGCTCGAGAGCAAGATGGGGCTGCCGGTGCAATACGCCATCGGCAGCTTTATCCAGGCTCTGGGCCAGAATCCAGGGATGGAGGCCGAGCTCCGCAACCTCGGCACCCGCACCCACATCTATGTCGGCACCGGGCTGGGCGACCTCGACATACAGTACCGCCATTCATTAAAGCTGCACCGCGCCCAGCGGCGGTGGGACCACTTCTGGGCTCAGCCGGAGCGCAACGCCGCTCGCCGGGCGTTCGTCGAGAACCGGACGCTGGGCGAAGCCGAGCGCCACGGCGCTCCGGCCCTCGATCCCTGCCAGCTACCGCCCGATCCGCGGGACGTCGCCGAAGAAGAGCGCTCCGAGGTCGAAGACGCCTGGTGGGGCTTCTGGGCGGCCCACTCACCGGAGCTACACCAATATCTCGCCGAGCAGCGCTCGATCGAAGGCGTAGCCGTCGAAGGCAATGTCGAGTCCGGCAAGCTGGCGGCCATGAAAGATAAGCAGCGCCGCCTGCGCCAGCTCCAGCGGAAGTGGGAAGCCCCGGAGCCGCCGTGGAAATCCGTGCCGTCCAACCTGCTGTGGAATATCGACAATATCGCCGCCGCCCAGATCTCTATGCTCGGCGGCATCACCGGCGCCACCATCGCCGTCGGCGCGGCGTGCTCCACCTTCGGCGTCACCGTCAAGATGGGCCTCGACGCCATACGCCGCGGTGAAGCGGACGCCGTCGTGGTCGGCGCCACGGATCCGCCGCCCCATCCGCTGACCGTCGGTGGTTTCTACAGCGCGCGGGTCATCTCCGCGGACGCTTCGATTTCCAAGCCGCTCACCCAGCTCCGCGGCACCCATGTCGCCGGCGGCTGCGCCCTCTGGATTTTGGGGGCCCGCGACGTCTTCGACCCGAAGGGCTTCCGCCCACTCGGTCTCGAGCCGGTGAGCGTCGGCATCACGTCGGATGCCGACCACATCATCACCCCCTCGAAGGAAGGGCCGACCACCGCCATGCGCATGGCGATCGAAGAAGCCGGCGCCGCCGACGCGGGGAAAATCGGCACTTGGGATCTCCACGCCACCGCGACTCCAGGGGATTTCAACGAAGTCGAGATGGTGCGCGAATTGCTTGACGACCAGGTCTTGGTCAGCGCGCGCAAGGGCACCTTCGGCCACGGTATGTCCGCCAGCGGCGGTTGGGAGCTGACGGCCCAGTACCTCGGTTTCGAGCGCGGCGCCTTACATCCCACCCCGCTCGGTCGCCCCGAGCTCAACGCCGAGATCGCCGACGTGCACGAGAACTTCGTCTTCGATCAATCCTGCGGCGTTCCAGCTGGCCACGCCGGCAAGCTGTCCATGGGCGTCGGCGGGATCAATGCGTGCGTGATTTCGCGGCCCCTGGAGCCGGTTGTAGGTGAAGACGACTGATCTCACCCTCAGGCTCCCGGCCGAGGACGCCCGGGTTGTCTCTTTAGTCCGGGCCGTCGACGAAACCGATCGGCTTGGAGAGCTGCTGCCGGTCTCCGAACGGCAACAGCTCACCCAGGCGGCCTTCGGCGACGTCGATCTCGCCCCGCTCAAGAGCGCCGAGGGCACCATCGACGCCGACGGCGCTGACCGAAAAGCGCTGAAGCGATTGGAAGCGCCGCTCGCGGACCGTGCCCGCGAGATCGGCGAAGCGCTGAGCCGGCACCACTCGGAGCTCGGGGCGCTGTTGAGATCCACCTGGGCCGCGGGACCGACCGCGGGCCTGCTGATCTTGGCCGTCATCGCCGGCGCGCTCAGCAACGTGCTGGGGCCCTCGAAGGCCGTGAGCGTCTTGGCGCCGCCGCTGCTGGGCCTCATCGTTTGGAACGTTCTGGTCTTTCTTATCCTCTCGATCGGCACGGTGCGCAGGCTCCTTCTGCCGCCGGATCCCAAGGGTTCCCTTCCAGTGCGTTTTGAAGGCCTCATCCGCCGCTGGTCGGCCCGTTCCACCCCGGTCGAAGGCGGCGTGCTCTCCCGAGTCGTCACCGAGCATCGCCGCGCCTGGTTCCGGGCCGCCCTGCCGCTGGAAGCCGCGCGGTGGTCGGGCCGCTTTCACCTGGCGGCGGCGGCGCTGGTTATCTCGACGGTGGTCGGCATGTACGCCCGTGGCCTAGCCTTTGAGTATCGGGCCACCTGGGAAAGCACCTTCCTCAGCGCCGGAACCGTCGACGCGATCCTCGGTTTCGTGCTGTGGCCCGCCCAGAGGATCCTCATCCTCGATCTACCCACCGTGGAGTCGCTCCGCGCGCCGGCGAGCGGGTCCGCCGCGCCGTGGATCCACGCCTGGGCGATGAGTGCGGTGCTGCTGGTGGTGGTCCCCCGGCTGGCGCTCGCCGGCCGGGCGGCGCTGCACGCGTGGCGCCTCCGCCGACGGCTCCCGCTCTCCATATCGCCGTCCTACGTGCGACGGATTGTCGCGACCGCTTCCACGACGCCCCATGAAGTCCAGATCCTGCCTTATAGCTACCGGCCGGTGGAACGTTCAACCGAGGTACTGCGCCGCGCGGTGCTCGACTTCCTCGGCGCCCGCGCCGTCCTGCGCATCGGGTCGACTTTAGGCTACGGCGACGCGCCACCCCCCAGCTCCGCCGCCTGGCGCATCGTGCTCTTCAACCTCGCCCAAACGCCGGAGGTCGAAGTCCACGGCGAGCTCCTCGGACAGCTCGCCGGCGAGCTCGCGGACGGACAGCGCCTGCTGGTGCTGGTGGATGAGGCCCCATTCTTGGACCGGGTGCCCGGCTCACAACGCGCCGAAAGAAGGGAATCCCGTCGGCGGGCCTGGCTCAGGAATCTCGCGGCGAGCACGGACGACGGCGTCGCCGTGGAGGTCCCGGCTCCGGTTTTTCTGGCGCTCGACGATGAGCTCGACCCCGACCTCGCGGTGGACGCGCTGACGCGGGGCGCCTGGCCACCGGGTGCGGGCGGGGGGCCGCCATGACCGATCACCCGACGGACGCGGGCGGCGAGGCGACGGACGCGCACGAAGCGCCGCGGGACGTCACCCTCGCGCTCGTCTCCCACACCAATGTCGGCAAGACGACGCTGGCCCGCACTCTGCTGCGGCGGGACGTCGGGGAGGTGCTGGACCAAGCGCACGTGACGGAAGATGCGGAGCTCTTTACGGTGATCGAAGACGCCGGCGTAGCCCTGCGTCTCGCCGATACGCCGGGGTTCGGCGACTCGGCCAAGCTCCTGAAGCGACTTCGGACCTCGGAGAAACCGCTGCGCTGGTTCTTCCAGCAGCGCTGGGATCGCATCGCCGACCGTCCATTCTGGAGCTCGCAGCAGGCGGCGCTCGCGGTGCGAGAGCACGCGGACTTGGTGCTCTACCTGGTCAACGCCACCGAGCACCCGGAGGACGCCGGCTACGTCGACCTCGAGCTCGAGCTCCTCGACTGGCTCGCCGTGCCGGTGGTGCTCTTACTCAACCAGACCGGCGACACGAGCTACCGGCGGCACGCCGGGGATCGGTTGGTGGACCTGTGGCGCCACCACTCCGAGAGATTCACCGAGGTGCGCGCGGTCCTCGAGCTCGACGCCTTCTGTCGGTGCTGGGTGGAGGAGGGGACCCTCTGGCGCCGAGTCCAGGAGGTTCTACCGCCGTCGAAAGCGCAGGCGATGGACGGATTGTGTAGGGCTTGGGAACAGCGCAACCTCAAGACTTTCGAGAAAGCGGTCTCTGCCCTCGCTGACTACGTGGCCGCCACCGGCGCTGACCGCGAAGTGATGCCCGAAAAGCGACCCAGCCGCGAGCAGAAGGCGGCCGCCATGGAGACCCTCGGCTTGCGCCTGGTGGCGCGGACCGAAGACCTGATGGCCAGCCTGCTCGGGCTGCACGGTCTGGAGGGTAGCGTGGCGGCTGAAATTCACCAGCAGATCGACGCCTTCGCCGTCTCCGGCGACGAAGCCCTCGATGCCGAACGCGGCGCCCTACTCGGCGGCGTGCTTTCGGGCGCCCTCGGCGGCCTCGCCGCGGATGTCATGGCCGGCGGATTGACCTTCGGCGGCGGCGTGGTCGCCGGCGCGATCCTCGGTGCCCTCGGCGGCGCTGGACTCGCCCGCGGCTACCAGCTCGTTCAAGGTGACAAGCTCCCGGAGGTCGGCTGGTCGGTCGGGTTCCTCGAACGCCTTGTCGCCCAGGCCCTGCTTCGGTACCTCGCGGTGGCCCATTTTGGCCGCGGACGCGGTGAGTTCACCCACGAGGACGCAGCGCGCCCTTGGCAGGAGGCCGTCGCCGAAAAAATGAGGCTGGGTCGCGAAACCTGGCGGGAAGAGCTCAAGCCGATGACGGTGGGGAAGGGCATCACCCGGGCGGCGGCCGCCCGATCGATAGTCCCGCTGCTCGACCGGACGGCGAGGGACGTCCTGGTGGAAGGGTACCCCGAGGCGGCGGACCTGCTCGGCGTCGAGGTGAAGACCGCCGACCCGCCCACGGAGTCCGGAGGCTAGCCCCGCTGCGGGCCCGGCTTTCGTTTGCGGTCCGCCGACGATACGATCCGGCCGCCATGCGCGTATTTTTCACCAACCTCGGCTGCAAGTTGAACCAGGCGGAAGTGGACCGCATGGCCCGGCGATTCGTCGCTGCGGGCCACGGCCTCGCGCCGAGTCTCGAGAGCGCAGACCTGCACGTGGTCAACTCCTGCACCGTCACCCACCTGGCGGCCCGGGACTCGCGGAAGATCGCCCGCCGCGGACATCGCCTGTCGCCGACGCTAAAGACCGTGCTCACCGGATGCTACGCCACCGACTCGCGCGACGAAGCGTCCGCCCTCGACGGCGTCGACTTGGTGGTCACCAACGACCGCAAAGAGCAGCTCTTGGACGCCGTGCACGAGGCCTTCCCGGAGTTTCGCCCGTCCGGTGAAGGGATTCCGGTTCCCTACGTCCCGCTCGACCTGGGCCTGGCGCGCGCGCTCGTCAAAGTCGAAGACGGCTGCAATATGCGGTGCTCGTTCTGCATCATTCCGTCCACCCGCGGCCGGCAGCGCAGCCGCCCGGTGGAGGACGTCGTCGCTGAAGTGCAAGCCCTCGCCGAGGGCGGCTACGGCGAGGTCGTGATCACCGGCGTGCAAATCTCCGAATACGACGACGACGGCCGTCGCCTCTTCGATCTGGTGACGGCGCTGCTCGCGCGGACCACCGTGCCGCGAATCCGACTGACGTCCCTCGCCCCCTGGAAATTTGACGAAAGACTCCTCGACCTGTGGAGTGATCGTCGGCTGTGCCGCCACATCCACATGTCGCTGCAGAGCGGCTCCACGTCGACCTTGCGCCGGATGCGACGCCCCTATTCCGCGGAAGCCTATGCCCAGCTCGCCGACCTGCTGCGGCGGCGCATAACCGGCCTTGCGCTGACCACCGATGTCATCGTCGGCTTTCCCGGAGAGACGGACCAGGAATTCCAGGAAAGTCTTCAATTCACGGAACGCATGGCCTTTGCGCGGCCGCACATTTTCACTTACTCGACCCGGGTCGGCACCCATGCAGCGACGCTACCCGGTGAAGTGGATCCTCGGGTGAAGAAGGAACGGATGCGGGCCATGCTCGACGTCGGAGCGCAGAGCCAGCGTCAGTTTTGGCTCGGGCAGTTGGGCAGCGAAGCGGATGTGATCTGGGAAAACGACCTCGGCGATCGCTGGTCGGGGATGACCGATCACTACATCCGCGTGTTCGCAGAGGCTCCCCGTGCGAGGACCGGAGCCCTGGATCGAGTCCGGCTCGAGAGCGTGACAGAGAAGGGTGTCCTCGCCGTCGCCGCGGCGTAGCGTCCGGTCGATTTTCGGCCTTGACCATAAAAGAACGGCCGTGCTATTTTGCGGATCACGGAGAGGCTGACACGATCGATCCCCTTATTCGCCCACTCCCTAGACCGTCTCTCCAGACACGCGATGCCACGAAGCACACGACAGCAGCCGTCAACAAAAGGCGAAGAAACGCGGGCGATGATCCTGCGGCACTCGCTGGCCATGGCCAGTCGGGTGGGACTGCACGGCCTTTCGATCGGCGCCGTCGCCAAGGTCGCCGGCATGTCGAAGAGCGGCATCTTCGCCCACTTCGATTCCAAAGAAGACCTCCAACTCCAGGTTCTTCAAACGGCGGTCGAGCGATTTATCGAGAAAGTCGTCATGCCGGCCCTGCGCGGACCGCGCGGCGAACCCCGGGTGCGCGCGCTTTTCGAGAATTGGTTGGATTGGTTCGAGGCGAGGAGCCTGCCAGGCGGGTGCCCGTTCGTCGGCGCGGCGGCCGAGCTCGACGACCGACCGGGGCCACTCCGCGACTATCTGGTCAGCAATCAAAAGGATGCCTTGGCGGCGATGATCACCGCCACCCGCATCGCGGTCCAGGAAGGCCATTTCAGGGCCGACGTCGACGTCGATCAATTCGCCCACGACGTCTACTCGACGCTCTTGGCGTATCACCACTTTTCTCGTCTGCTGGATGATCCACTCGCAGCAGACAGAGCGCGCAGGGCCTTTGAAGGCCTGATCCACAACGCGCGCTCGACCGAGTTTCGCGTCACAGCAGCCGCCACTGCGCCGGCCCATTAGCCGGCGCGCCCACACCTCATTCCTGGGGAGAGCACCATGTTCGGCAGTGATCTCGCACTTGATAGCGCACGAATTCAAAAAAGCACGATCGGTCGTTCTAATAAAAGCGGTCAACACACGTCGAACCTTCGGCGCCCTTCCGGACAAGCCCCGGGAGGTCGAAACCAGCGTCGATCCCAACAGGGAGAGAGTCGCGGCGGTCGCCGAAGCCCGGCGGACGGTGCGATGCCTGGCCTTCCGCAGCCGATTCGCTGGGGCGTCCGGACGCTGAGCGCCGTCGCGCCTCGCTCGGCGACACGACTGGCTCGTACGCTCTTTTTACGGCCGCCTAGATTTCGGGCGCCGCGGCGGGAATGGTGGTGGGGAACGGCCGCTGAGGACGTCGAATTCGA
>JBCDKB010000232.1:0-12793 GCA_038747035.1 Acidobacteriota bacterium
CCACGGGGTGTGCCACGCCCACGTGCTCGAGTCGATCGCCGCCATAACCGCCGACGGCGGCTACCTCGGGTCGTTGGGGCTGGCACACCCCGTGGTAGGCGTCGATGCCAAAGCCCAGGGACACCAGCATCTTGTGGTCCACCTCGAGCCCCCGGGCCGCCGCGATCGAGAGCAGGTCCTCGTGGGGCGTCCCCAGGCGATCCTCATCGCCCCGCAGCAAGCTATCCGTCCCGCCGTCCACCAGCACCACCGCGTCGATGTCATGCAGCCGCATGACCTCCCGGTACGCAGCCCGCAGCGGCACGACGCCGGTCTTTGCAAAGCAGTAAATCGACCGGACTTTCCCCTCGTCCGGGCTCCGATCAGCAAACCACTGGCTCAAGTACTTCTCGGGGAAATAGCCGCCGCCGAAGGATGAATCCTTGTCGACCCGCTTCAGCCCCGGCAGCAGCCAAGGCTCATCGACGTCGCCCAGGTCGGTAAACGTCAAGTTGGCAAGCGAGACGTCGACGCCGTGCTTCTCCAGCCAGAAGAGCATCGGCAGGCCCGAAAACACGTCGTAGCCCCCGCCGGCTCCGGCGAGTAGCACCGACCGACAAGACCTGAGGCGTTCCAGTGCAGGGTTGAGTCCAAGTTCCATGCCCATAGGAACGTCGGGGGTCAGCTCAGGTTCTGTGGATCGACAGGCGGCTGAGTATTCGGGGCCCGGGGTGGCGTCGCTCGCTCCATGACGCATCGCGGGGGCGGACTCGTGATCTTTTTTCTCGTCTCGGGTCGAAGGTTGAAGTCATCTTGCACTGAGGATTGCTGATCGCCACGACGCCCGTTCATAGCGACGGCGCCTCCCCCGCGCCTCTTTGGAGCACGCGCTATCCACTAGAATCCCTTTATGGCCGAGGACATTACGACCCTGCTTTGCCGTTTCAGTGACGGCGACCCGGAGGCCCAGGAGCGCTTGATCGAGAGCATTTACCCTGTGCTCAAGCGCCTGGCGGGTCGGCGGCTGGTGACGCCGGGCGACCGGGGGCGTTTCCAGACGACCGAGCTGGTCCACGAGACCTTTCTGCAGCTGATCGACCAGCGGCGGGTGCGCTGGCAGGACCGGGCCCACTTTTTTGCCATCGTCGCCCGGCTGATGCGGCGGGTCCTGCTCGACGCGGCCCGCAGTCAGAATCGGGAGAAGCGCGGCGGCGGCGAAATCCCCGAGTCGCTCGGCGAGGTCTTCGTGGCGGTGGAGGGCATCGACGAGGGCGCCATGGCGGTGACCCAGGCGGTCGAGAGGCTGCGGGCGATCGATGCCCGGGCCGCGGAAATCGTGGAGCTCCGCTATATCGGCGGCCTCAGCGTCGACGAGACGGCGGAAGCGCTGAATCTGGGCCGCACCACGGTGACCCGGTCGTGGCGATTCGCCCGCAGCTGGATGCGTTTGCAGCTCTCCACCCCGCCGGAATCGGGCGGGGGCCCGAGTCCCGGGCCCGGAGTTCTCGAAGAGCGGGCGTGACCGTGGGCGCGGAATTCACAACCGAGGAGTGGCGCCGGGCGCGGTCGGTCTTCGAGCGCCTGCTCGACTGTGAGCCAGCCCGCCGTTCGGCCGAGCTGAAGCAAGCTTGCGCCGACGACCCGAGGATCCTCGAGGCGGTGCAGGCGCTGCTCGAGCAGGATCGCACCGACAGTCTCCCGCCGCTGGCCCAGTCCGGCCCTCGTCCTTCCGCCGCGGCGGGCCCGGGATCTCACCTCGGCGGCTACCGGCTGCACCGCGTGCTCGGGCGCGGCGGCACCGGGACGGTCTACCTGGGCAGCCGCGATCCGGAGGATTTCGAGCAGTTCGTGGCCATCAAGATCTTGCACCAGGACATCCCCGAGGCGGCGAAGGATCGCTTCCGGCGCGAGCGGCGCATCCTGGCCCAGCTCGAGCATCCGAATGTGGCTCGCCTGATCGACGGCGGCACCACCGCCGACGGCCAGTCCTACGTTGTCATGGAGTACGTCGACGGCGTGCCGATCACCGCCTATTGCGACGAGCATCGCCTCGACGTCGACCGGCGCCTCGAGCTCTTCCGGCAGGTCCTCCGCGCCGTGCACTTCGCCCACCGATTCTTGATCGTTCACCGGGATCTCAAGCCCGACAACATCCTGGTGACCGCCGAGGGTGAGGTCAAGCTCCTCGACTTCGGTATCGCCAAGCGGCTCGATCCGCGGGACATCGACTTCTCGGACGGACCTGGAAATGCCCAGCTCACCTGCCCCTGGCTGACGCCGGCCTACGCCAGCCCCGAACAATTCTTGGGCGCGCCGACCACCGTGCAGTCCGACGTCTACTCGCTCGGGGTGGTGCTCTTTGAGCTGCTCACCGGCCAGTCGCCCTACGCGGCGCTCGGGCAGCGCACGCCGATCGCTTGGGACGTGGCGCCGCCCTCGCCCAGCTCGGTGGTGAGTGGGCAGACCGACGATGCGGCGGCGCAGGCCCGCGGCACGCAGCCGGCGGCCCTCTTCCGTCGCCTGCGCGGTGACCTCGACGATATTTTGCTCCAGGCCCTGCGCGATGAGCCCGACGCGCGGTACTCGAGCGTCGAGGCCTTCGACCGCGACCTGCAAAGCCATCAGCTGGATCTCCCGGTCCAGGCGCGCGCCGATTCGGCCGCCTACCGGACCCGCAAATTCCTCAAGCGCCACGCTTTAGCCTCTGCCCTGGCGGGCTGCCTGCTGATCGCCATCTCGACCTTTGGATGGGTGTCCTGGCAGCAGTCGAAGGACCTGCTCCAAGAGCGTGACGCCACCGAAAGACAGCGGCTGGCGGCGGAGTCCACGGCCGAATACCTGGCCGAGCTGGTCAAGCTTCTCCGACCCGTGGCCGGAAGCACCTTCGACCCCGCGGCGCGTCGGATCCTCGACTACTCCACCGCGACGGCGCGCGCCGAGTATGCCGACCAGCCCGAAATGCGCGCGGTGCTGCTCGGCGCCATCGGGTCGGTCTACCGCGACCTCGCCTTCTTCGACGCCGCCGAGCCCCTGCTGGTCGACCACCTCGATTACGTCCTGGCCCACCCCAGTGAGCCCGTGGAAGTCTCCCAGGCCTTCCGGAATCTGGCCGAGCTGCGCATTTCTCAGGGTCGCACCGCCGAAGCTCAGCCGCTCCTCGAGGCGGCGCTCCCTTATATCGACAACGTCGAAGAACGGATGAGGCTGCTCAGCGCCCTCGGCATTGTCCTGGAGGATCAAGGGGAGCGAGAGGAAGCGAAACGTGTCCTCGAAGAAGGGCTGGAGCTCGCCCGGACCGAAGGCGACGAGGCGCCCTACCGAGTCGTCGCCCGGCTCCGCAATAGCCTGGCGCTGATTCTCAAACGCTCCGGGGACTTCGAGGCGGCGCAAGCGAATTTCGGGGAGGCGCTCCGGCTTTACCGGGGAGGCACGGGCTCGAACGATCTGAACGTCGCCGCGGTGCTCAACAACCTGGGGACGCTCGCCGCCGGCGGCGGCGACTTCGCCGGGGCCGCGGAACACCTCCGCGAGGGCCTCAACATCCGACTGCGACTCCAGGGGGATCGACACCCGGAGGTGACGGCGGTCCGCGGCAACCTCGCCGCCGTGCTCCACCTGGCCGGCGACTACGGTCCGGCGGAGACGCTCTATCGACAAACGCTCGCGCGCTCCCGCAAGGACGCCGATCCCCGAGCTTTGGCCACCGACCTCAGCAACCTGGGGATCCTGCTCCGCGAGATGGGCCGCGCCGGAGAGGCCGAAGACCTGCTGCGCGAAGCTCTGCACATTCGCCGAGACATCACTTCGCCGGACCATTCAAGCACCGCGACGCCTCGCCACAATCTTGGCCTGGTGCTGCTCGACCTCGGCGACCTCGAGGAAGCGGCGGAGCATCTCCGAAGGGCGGCGGATATCCGCGAAGAGCACCTCGGAAAGAAGCACTGGCTGGTCGGCAATAGCCGCAACAGCCTCGCGGTCCTAGCGCTTCGCACCGGGGACCCGTGCCGCGCCGCCGACCTCGCCCTGGAGGCTTCCACGATCCTGGCCGAAGCCCTCCCCGGGGGCCACTGGAGATTCAGCGTCTCCCAAAGTCTTCTCGGCGCCGCCTGGGCCAAGCAAGGCCGCTTAGAAGAGGCGCAGGCCCTGCTCGACCGGAGTCTAGAGGTGATCGCTGAAGCCAAGGGGCGCGCCTCTCGGCACGCGCTGGACGCCGAGGCGAGGACGCTGGAAGCCCGGGCGGCTTCAGGGCCGTGGCACGTCTGCCCCAGCGCTGAAGCCGGATAGGAGTGCTTCGCCCTCCTCCGAGCCTCCCACTCCCGGCCGAGTGGGAGAGATCAAGCGGCTAGGTCCTTCAAGCGGCGCACCGCCGCCCTCCTTCGAGCCGACGGACCGGGCGGAGAAAGAATCCTTTGCCGCCGGGTCCGACGCGGGGCCTGCCCAGGGCTTGCCCCGGGCTTGCCCCGCCCCGGCCAAAGCGGCGTGGCCTGAAGGCCTGCTTCAGGTCTTCCTCAGCCGCAGATCGGCGTGCCGCTCGAGCAATTCCGGCTCGCCGATGACACGACGATGCCGTTGAACACCAAGTCGACCTCCACGGACACGGAGAGTCGCGACGCGGCGTTGGCGCAGAGCGCGACCACGGTGGGCGAAAACGGACCCGGAGGGCTCGGGAAGTAGCCGCCGTTCGCGGTCCAGGTGTACTGGTAGACGCCGCCGGACGGGGCCGTACTCGGAGCGACATCGGCTTCGCAGAACTGGTCATATTGGGACGCGAAGTGCTCGCAGCCGCAGCCGACGCTGATTCCGCCCTGCGGGGCAATCGTGAAGTTGAGGGCCGAAGACTTCGGGCTCCCCGGGGTGCCCACGGCGTATCGCTCGTTGGTATAGGCCCCTTCAATCCCGCCCGGCAAAGACGAGATATGAATCTCAAACCGACCGCTGCCGTCAGTGTAGCCCACGAGGCCGTTATCCGGCTGACCGTTCTTCGTGCGGAATTGATAAACCGCCGCGTAGGGCTGCGCCGGGTTCGTCGTGACCACCAGAGAGGCCGGTCCCCCGACCTCATAATTCGGGTACGGCGCCGATCGCGTGGCCGTGGTTTGCGCCGTCGACGCCGTCGCTCCGAGCAAGAGGACGACGGCCAGAAGGATGTACACAGGAACAGAAATTCGAGTCATAGCAAGGCTCCTTGCGAGCTGCCGCAATGGGCAGCACGAGGTGAATGGGACGCGGACGTCGCAGCGGTCGGAAGCCGCTGACTGATCCGCATCGGGGCTCAGGATGACTCTTGACGCGTCACGCGGCGAAAAACGTGACCACTTTTTTTCGAAATAATTCGCCGTGGCCCCGAGCCCACCGCCGGAAGCGCACGATCCGCCGCGCGGCCGCGGCCGGTCGAATCGGTTTGCCGGACCCGAAGATCCTCAGGAGGCCGCCAGCACGGCGGCGATCTCCTCGAGGATCGCCGGGTCGTCGATGGTCGCCGGCGCCGTCCACACGTCGCCGTCCGCCATCGCCCGCAGCGTGCGGCGGAGTATCTTGCCGGACCGGGTCTTCGGCAGCCGCTCGACCACCAGTGCCTTCTTGAATGAAGCCACCGGCCCGACCCGCCCACGCACGGAGAGAATCACTTCGCGCACGATTTCCCCGTGATCCCGCTCGACGCCGGCCTTGAGCACCAGGAAGCCGAGGGGAACCTGGCCCTTGAGCGCATCCGCCACGCCGGTGACGGCGCACTCCGCCACGTCGGGGTGGGAGGCGACGGCCTCCTCCATCGCGCCGGTCGACAGGCGGTGGCCAGCCACGTTGATGATGTCGTCGGTGCGGGCCATCACGAAGACGTAGCCATCCCGGTCGAGGTAGCCGGCGTCGGCGGTCTGGTAGTAGCCCGGGAACTCGGTGAGGTAGCTGGCGACGAAGCGCTCCGGGTCGCGCCACAGGGTCGGAAACGTACCCGGGGGCAGCGGCAGCTTCACCGCCAGAGCGCCGATCTCGTCGGCCGCCGCGGGTTGTCCTTCGGCGTCGAGGACCTGCAGATCCCAGCCCGGGACCGCCTTGGCGGCGGAGCCCGCCTTCACCGGCAGCGCTTCGAGGCCCAGGCAGTTGGAGGCGATCGGCCAGCCGGTCTCCGTTTGCCACCAGTGGTCGATCACCGGCACGTCCAGCAACTCTCCGGCCCAGGCCAAGGTGTCGGGGTCGCACCGCTCGCCGGCCAAAAAGAGCGTGCGGAAGTGGCTGAGGTCATATCCCGCGAGCAAGCGTCCTTCCGGGTCTTCCTTCTTGATCGCCCTAAACGCCGTCGGCGCCGTGAACAGGACGTTGACGCCGTGCTCCTCGATCACCCGCCAGAACGCGCCGGCGTCCGGGGTGCCCACCGGCTTGCCCTCGTAAAGCACCGTGGTGAGCCCGGCCAGGAGCGGGCCGTAGACAATGTAGGAATGCCCGACGACCCAACCGACGTCGGAGGCCGCCCAATAAACATCCCCGGGGCGAACGCCGTAAACCGCCTCCATCGTCCAGCGCAGGGCCACCGCGTGGCCGCCGTGGTCCCGCACGACGCCTTTCGGCCGGCCGGTGGTCCCGGAGGTGTAGAGGATGTAAAGCGGATCACCCGACTCGACGCTCACCGGACCCCGCGGCTCGGCCCGGGCCACGAGCTCTCGCCAGTCGTGCTCTCCGTCACGGAGCTCTAGCGGCGCCTCCGGACGCTGCAGCACCACGCAGGCCTCCGGGGGGTGGGCCGCCAGCTCGAGGGCCGAGCGCAGCAAAGGCCCGTACTCCACGACCCGTGAGCCTTCGATGCCGCAGCTCGCCGAGAGCACGAGCTTCGGCTCCGCATCGTCGATCCGAGCCGCCAGCTCCTTCGCCGCAAATCCGCCGAAAACCACCGAGTGCACGGCGCCGAGCCGAGCGCAGGCGAGCATCGCGACGACGGCCTCAGGCACCATCGGCAGGTAGAGCACCACCCGGTCGCCCGCGACCACACCGAGCTCGGCCAAAACGCCCGCAAAGGTCGCGACCTCGCGGGTGAGTTCGGCGTAGGAGTAGGTCTTCTTCACGCCGGTCACCGCGCTGTCGTAAATCAGCGCCGCCCGTTCGCCGTGCCCCGCCTCAACGTGGCGATCGAGCGCGTTGTAGCAGGTATTGAGCCTTCCGCCCGGGAACCAGCGGTAGCCCGGAGCCCCGTCGGTCTTCTCAAGGACCCGGGAGTACGGATGGTCCCAATGAATTTCAGCGGCGGGCTCGGCCCAAAACTTCTCGGGGTCTTCGAGGGAAAGACGATGCTGGCTCGCGTGGTCGTGGCTCATTCCAGAAGCGTAGCCGATCGCAGGGCCTTTCGAGAGATCGAATGCGACCGCAAGCGACCCGTCCGGAGAGGTCAAGCCCTGGCACGTCTACGACCTCATCGCCCGCAAGCGGCGATGACGCTGGCGGCCGCTCAGAAGGCCGTGGTGTCGGCGAGGCTGGCGAATTGACCGAGGGGGTTGCGGTACGTCCGACGCTGGCCGGTTTCCAGATCCTCGACGGTTAGCGTCAGCTCGACGTTGGTGAGCGAGGCGTAGAAAATCCAGAAGTGGCCGTTGAAGCCGCGGCCGTCGAGGACCTTGACTAAGAGCTCGAGGTTGTCCGCGCCGAAGAACCAGAACGCGCCGGTGTCTCCGGTGAGCGGTTCGACCATGCCTTGGCCCGTTCGCCCTTCGAAGTCCTTCCAGCGGGCGGTGAGGCGGAAGCGGCCGTCGCCGAGGCACAGCGCTTCGTCGGTGGGCTGACAGGCCCCGGAAGATTCGCCGGACCCGGTCCCGCTGGACCCGGTCTGGCCGGACGCAGGATCGAGGCCGGCGGCGGGAATCGTCACCCCGGGAACGACCGACTTGAAGGGGATCGCGGGGCCGCCGCCGGTCAGGCCGGCGATCGACCCCTCCTCCGGCAGAGCTTCGGTGTCGCCCCGGCTCGCCTGGGAGCCGGCGGGATTGCGGTAGACCGCCATCTGTCCAGTGGCGGTGTCGAAAACTTCGAGATCGAACTCGACATCGGTCAGCGAGGCATAGAAGACCCAGTAGTGACCGGTCAGCGCTCGGCCATCGAGCACTTTGACGGCGAGCTCCAGGTTTTCAGCGTCAAAGAAATAGAACGCTCCGCTCTCCTCGGTCAGTGGCCGAGTGCGGGCCATTCCGCGCTCGCCGCTCCCCGCCACGTCGCGCCAGCGCGCCCGCACCTGGAATCGACCGCCGTTCAGGCAAAGCGTCTCCGAGCTCCGAACGCACGCCACCGGCGCCGCCCACAGCTCGCCGCCGTGGACCCGGTCGTCCGCAGATAGGTAGATCCGGTCTTCGGCGGCGACGATCTCCCAGAAAGCGCCGCCCAGGCCGCCGGCGCCCACGTCGCCGATCGCCGTCGTGCCTTCGGGCGTGCCGTCGGTGCGCCAGACCTCGAGCGTCGACGTCGGCTCGAAGGCCGCGAAGTAGGTGATGCCCGCGCGGGAGGCGAAGAGTCGAGGGTTGGAGTCGTCGGGCCCGGGATTGAGATCGGCCACCGCCTCGAGGCGAGGCGGCTCGTCGACCACCCGCCAGAGCTCCCGCCCCCCGGAGTCATCGAGCTCGGCCGCCAGCAGGAGACTGCCGCCGGCGCTATGCATTTCGAAGACGTCGCCATAGAGCGGCGCCGTCCCCCCGGCCGTCCCGTCGCTCCGCCAGAGCGTCTGATCTTCCCCAGGCCGGCCGACCAGAAAATAAAGATGGTCGCCGTGGGCGAGCAGCCCTTTGGTCTCTCGAAGGCTTCCGCCGAGGCTCAGGACCCGTGAGGTCCCGTCCACGGTGCCGTCGGTCGACCACAATTCGGTCAGGCCGGAGACGCTCGACCGCGAGAAGAAGTAGAGCCTGTCGCCCAGGGCCGCGGTGTCGGTCGAGACGCCGCTGAACCTTTCGGCGAGTAGATGCCGGACCGGAGCGACCCGGGCCGTGCCGGCGGCGGTGCCGTCGGAGATCCACAGCCATTCCTCGGTCCCCGTGGCGCTCGGGTCCACGTCCCGGGCCACCTCGGTGACGAAGATCGCCATGCGCTGGCCCCAAGGCACGATCTGCACCCGTCGAAAGTCGAAGAAATTCTTCTGCGCCGGCCCGGCGACGCTCGGCGACGCACCCGGACCCGCGCCAGGAGACGGATCCGGAGCCGTCGAAAAGAGCGTGGCGATGACCGTAGCGACTTCGCCGTCGAAACGCCACAGCTCGATGTCTTGCCCCCGCTCGCTCGAGAAGTAGAGCGTGCCGTCGACGTCCGCCATGGAGATCGGCGCGGAGCTGCCCGGCCCAGGCACGAAGTCGTAGGGCGTGGGCTCCTCCCCGTCGCGGTCGAGGGAAAAGAGCTCGTGTCCGACCTCCGGCGCAAAGTTGAAGAAGTAGAGACGGTCGCCGACCTGCGTCAGTCCGCCGTGGGCGTCGAGCTGGAGGCCCGGCGGATCTTGGAGCGGCCCGGTGCCGGCTTCCGTGCCGTCGCTCAGCCAGAGATGATTGCGCGCCGGATTGAGCTCGGTCGGCAGGTCGAAAAGGACCCGGCGGCCGAAGGGCTTCAGGAAGCGGGGGAAAGACCCGGATGTCGTCTCGCTATCGAGGTCGCCCAGGGAGACGGTGCCCGCGGGGGTGCCGTCGCTCACCCAGGGTTCTCGCCCTTGCTCGGGCGTCCAGGCGGCGAGCCACAGGCGACCGGCGGCGGCGGTGGGGATCGGGTGGGAGCCCCGGTCTCCGGGAAGCAGGTCGACCGCCAGACGCGTGCCCGAGGTCGTGCCGTCGCTCACCCACAGCTCGCCGTCACCGACGGTCGCTTCTCCCCGGAAATAGACGCGATCCCCGAGGGACGTGAAGTGGTTCGGATAGAAATCGATGTCGAGAGTGCGCGTGCCTCCGGGCGTTCCGTCACTGACCGAGAGCTCCCCCCGGCTCCTGAAGAGCAGGCGATCCGTCCCCAGGGCCGCCGCAGCGCCGGAGTCGAGCTCAACGCCCAACGGATTCGTGCCGCCGGACCGCCCGTCGGTGACCCACAAATCATTAAAGCGGGAATAGAAGACCCGACCGCCGACCGTCACGAAGTCCTCGGGCGTCGAGAACTCAAAATCCCCGTCCGCCTCGATGAGCTGCCTCGTCCCTAAGGCCGAGCCGTTGCTGCCCCAGAGCTCACAGCCGCTCTCATCGTCCCAGGCCGGAAAGACCACGCCGTGGGCGGTGGCGGCGATCCGCTGGCTGCGGCACCCCGCGACCGACTCCCCCAGCTCGATCGTGGCCACTTTCGACGTGCCGGCGACCGTGCCGTCCGTAGTCCACAGCTGCCACCGCCAGAGCTGCCCCGCGGGGCGGTTCTCGGCGAGAAAATAGGCTTTCCCCTCGAAGACGGCCAGTCCCGCCAGACCCGACGAGCCCTCGCCCGGCGTCACGTCCGCCAGCCGGTAAGTTCCGCCGACGGTGCCGTCGCTGATCCACGGCTCGACGCCGCCGTCCCCCTGCCCTGCGAAGACGAGCCGGGTTCCGAAGGCGCCGAGGAATTCATGCACCTCGGACAGCCCCGGTACATCCAACGGATGCGGGCCGCCGTCGAACTCATCGACCGGCATCGACCACAGGCGGTCATCCGTCGTGCCGATGAAGAGCATTTCCTCAGCCACCGTCAAGCGTCTGAAATTGGAGATGGATGAAAGGCCAGAAGGCGTGCCCGGCGAGGCGTCAAAGAGTAAGCGGGTCCCTTCGGCGGTGCCGTCGCTGGTCCAGACTTCATTGCCGACATCGGCCCGCCTGGCGACGAAGAACACCCGCTCGCCGGTCCCGACGAAAGTCGTGGGATTCGAGCCGCCGTGCCGGGTGTTGATGTCAGCCACGAGATAAGGCTCGGCCGACGCGGGAACCGCCGCCAGAGCGATGAGTAGCGCGGTCGCGATCGTCGCACCGCAGGCGCATACACCGGTATATCCGGGCAGCATGGATCGGATCTTCGGGCCGCGCATAGGGTCTCCTTGAATTCTCGATAATGCTATTGCAGCATCATACACTCCGCAAGGCCCCCGGAGACGTCGGGACCCTCCGGGCCTCGGGATCAGCCGGCCTACTCGAACGTGGCTCCGTCGCCATCCGGCGCCGCCGGCCGATGGGGCACCGGATGCCGGCCCGTCCGCCGACGGAGCCAAAGCCCCAACTCCAAGAGCGGCTTCCGGTCGCGGTGGCGGAAGGTCCGCCCGACCGACGCTTGGGGAGCTCCCGCGGGGCGCCAGCCGTCTCGCATCCGCTCGAGCAGCGCAAAAAGACGGCGCATTGCCAGGTAGACCGAGCGGCTGTAGAGGGCCTCGTCGTGGTCGTGGGGATAGATCGGCGGACGGACGACTTCGAGGATCGGCCCCTCGTCCAGGCCGGGGGTGACCAGGTGCAAGGTCGCCGCGATCTGGTCGAACCGTCCTTCGAGGAAAGCGAAGAAGACCCCGTGGTTGCCCTTGTATTCCGGCAAACAGCCGCCGTGGATATTGATCGTGAACCCGGTATGGGCCAGGAGCGACCGACGGAGAATGCCGGTGCCGCTGACGATCGTGACGTCCGGTTGCCACTCGGCGAGGAGCCCGCGGGCCTGCTTGTTGTTGACCCAAGGCACCTCCACCGTCACCTCCGGCCACGTCTCCCCCGCCGGCACCTGGGAGAGAAAGAACTCTCGGCGGTGCCGGCTGCTGCCCGTGTAGCGAGCCCTGAGCATGTGGTAAATCCGGTAGAGCCAGGCCCGGTAGCGACGTCGACGCCACAGTCGCGAACGCTGGGAGCGGTTGCGTTCCAAAACGACCCCCACGAGCCCGAACCGGCGTTCGAGCTCGGAGACCAGGTATTGCTGGTGGGGGTCGTCGGTACAGAGAACAGCGATCTTCATCGACTACCCGGAGCCGACCGCCGACAGGGCCGTCGCGGATTCCACTTCGGGCGGGGGCGAAGCCAGCGCCTGCCCCGCCGGATCCGCCGCGGTCCGACCGCGGTCCGGTCGAAAGAGGCTCTGCATCGCGTGGGTGCCGCCTCCGAGGGTCTCGGCGACCGCCTCCGCGACCGCCGGCGCCTGCGTGAAGCCGCCCGTATTGTGGCCGCCGGTGATCACCAATCGCCCGCCCTCTGCCGTGGGGAGGACCTCAAAGAGACCCAAGCCGGTGCTGGTGAACGGGCGCACGCAGGCCTTACGGTCGCCGTAGAGGGTCCCCTCCTTCACCGCCCGCGCGTAGGCGTCCGGCAGGTAGCGACGGGCGGTGACCTCGAGGGCGTCGAAGAGGCACTGGATCTCAGGGGACGCCATATCGAGCTCGCGTTCGCCGAGGAAGCCGTAGCCCGAGCCCAAGATCAAAGTCGGCCTTCCCGACGGGTCGCGGCCGACGGTGATGTTGGAGTCTTCGCCGACGTGGCCCTCCCGGTGGATCTTGACCGAACGCCCGAGGCGCGGCTCGACGTGGGGCAGAAAGTGCCACAGTCCGAGGATCCCTTGGATCGCGGCGTCCGAGGCGGTCCCGGCGAGGAGGTCTCGACAAGAGGCCCCCGGCGACAGGACATAGTGATCGCTGCGCTGGACCCCGTCCGCCGTCCGTAGACCTGAGACGGCGCCATCCGGCCCCCTCTCCAGCCCGAGGACCTGCCGCCGCCAGAGGAAGCTCGCTCCCTGGCGTTCGAGGCGGTCCAATAGATTGCGCACGAATCGGTGCAGGCCGAGCGTGAATCCTTCGATCTCCAGTCCGCCGGCGATCTCACCGCGGTCCACCGCCGCCGCGAATCCGGGGTGGCGACGCTTCAGCTCCGCCGGGTCGAGCCGGCGCTGCAGG
>JBCDKB010000233.1:0-12776 GCA_038747035.1 Acidobacteriota bacterium
CAAGGGCGTTGAAGCGGTGGTCCTCGACGCCCTCTCCAAGCGCAAGGAGAGCCGACCGAGCGCCGCCGAGCTGGCCGAGCGCTTCGCCGAGGCGGTGGGGCGGGATCTCTCGGAGCCCCAGTCGGGCATCCATCCGATGCTCGAAGTCGGCGACGAGGGCGCCGATGACGACGCGCCGACGGTCGAGATCGGGGACGGTTAGAGAATGGGCCGAGATCGCTCGGCTCCGGCCGACTCGCCGCGCCAAGGGGCCCGCGCAGAGACAGAGAAGCTTCGACGGGAACATCACAGGGCAATGTCTCTGGCCGATGCCAGCGGAGATCTCATTGCGATGCTCGAATTGGACGGCCGCCTGAGTTATTTGAACTCGGCGGGCCGCGATCTTCTGGGCGTCGCGGGGCGTCCGCTCGAAGGAATCGACCTTCTCTCGCACTATCCGGAAGAGGATCGGGAGCAGGTGCGGTCGGCCCTCGAATCGCGGGCCAGCTGGAGCGGTCGCTTGACCCTCCTGGCGGCCGATGGCGGCGGTCGGTCCGTGGTGCAAGAGGTGGTCCCCGGTCGTGGGCCTGACGGCGAGCTCGACCATATGGCGGTGATTGTCCGGGATGTCTCGGAAGCGGCGGAGGCGCGGAGGAAGCTGGAGCAGCGGGAAGACCAGCTCCGCTTAGCACTTTCGACGTCGAGGGTGGCCATCTGGCGCTGGGACGTCGTGGAAGACATTTTCGAATGGTCAGTCGACGCCGCTGAGATCTTTGACCTGGTGTGGAAAAGGACTCCGGAGACGCGGGAGGAATATACGGAGCTGGTGCACCCCGACGACCGCGCTCGGGTGACCCGGGCGGTGACCGACGCGCTCGCCGGGCGCCGGCGATACCGCTGCGAGCATCGGTTGATCGGCGAAGGGGGCCGGGTCACATGGGTCGAGGGTCGGGGTGAGGTGAGCCGGAACGCACTCGGCGAACCGGTGGCGCTGACCGGTGTCGGAATCAACATCAACGCGCCCAAGGAGGCCGAGGCGAGGCTGCGGTATCGGTTGCGATTCGAAGAGTTGATGACGTCCATCTCGTCGGGCTTCGTGAACTTGCCGGTGCCCGACATTCCGCGGCGCATCAAATACGTGCTCAAGCAGGTGGGTGAGTTCATCGGATGCGATCGGGCGCAGCTCTTCCAGATCGACGACGGCGGCCGCGAGTCGAGCACCCACGAGTGGTGCTCCGCCGGCGTGGAGTCGGTGCGCGCCGGCCTTCAGGACCTGGACCCGGCCGATTTCCCGTGGTTCACCAAGCAAATCCGAGCCGGCGGCGTGGTCCAGATGCTCAACCTCGACGACCTCCCGTCGATGGCGGCGGCCGAGCGTCAGATTTTCAGCGCAGAGAAGGTTCAGTCCCTGGTCGCCGTACCGCTGGTCGACCGCCAGCGGGTCGTGGGTTATCTCTCGTTCGTCGCGGTTCGCGAGCGACTGGAGAGCGTTCCCCACGACATGGTGGCTTTGCTTCGCTTTGTCGGCGAGATCTTGAACGGCGCGCTTGAGCGTCAGCGCAGTGAAAGGCTGCTGCAAGAGAAAGAGGCGGCCGAGGCGGCGAGCGAGGCGAAGAGTCTCTTTGTGGCGAATATGAGCCACGAAATCCGGACGCCGATGAATGCCATCATCGGCATGGCGGGGCTGCTGCTCGATTCGGAGCTGCCGGGCGGTCAGCGCAAGCACGCCCGGATCTTGAAGAATTCGGCGGAGGGGCTGCTGCAGCTGATCGACGACATCCTCGACTTCTCGAAGATCGAGGCCGGAAAGCTGAGTCTCGACCGGATCGAGCTCGACCTTTCGGAAGTTGTCGAAGCCGCCGTGGCGCCGCTACTGCCGAGGGCGACGGCCCGCGGCATCGAGCTGCGGGTGGACGTCACCCGCGAATTCCCGACCCGGGTGATCGGCGATCCTTCGCGGCTGCGCCAGGTCTTGATCAACCTCCTTTCAAACGCGATCAAATTCACGGATGAAGGCCACGTCCTGGTGCGAGTCCGCAACCGGGGGCTCGATACCAAGGGGGCCGTGATTCGCTTTTCGGTGGAGGACACGGGCATCGGCATCTCCCCGGAAGCCCAGGTCAAGCTTTTCCGGCCCTTCACCCAAGCGGACTCGTCCACGAGCCGACGCTACGGCGGGACCGGTTTGGGGCTCGCGATTTGCCGGCGCCTCGTTGAGCTGATGGGCGGAGAGATCCAACTCGAGAGCCGGGAGGGCGGCGGGTCGAGCTTTTGGTTCGACTTGAACCTGATGCCGGCCTTCAAGACGTCACCGGCCTTGGCCGGCGGAGCCTCCGAAGCATTCGGAGAAGAGGCGTGGCGGGAATGGATCGAACGGATGGGCCCTGACGGGCAGCCGCGGGTTCTGCTGGCCGAAGATAACCCCATCAACCAGATGGTCGCCCTCGGACAGCTGGAGTCCCTCGGCCTCGCGGTCGACGCCGTCGACGACGGCGCCGAGGCGATCGAGGCGATCAAAGCCGCGGACTATGCCCTGGTGCTCATGGATTGCCAGATGCCGGTGCTCGACGGCTACGAGGCCACGCGCAAAATCCGCCGGCTCGAAGACGAGCAGCTCCGCTCGATCCCGGTCGTGGCCGTGACCGCCCACGCGATGAAGGGGGATCGGGAGAAGTGCCTGGACGCGGGCATGAATGACTACCTCGCCAAACCCTTTCAGCAGGCCGATCTGCTCGCGGTCCTCGCCCGATGGCTGGTGCTCGGCGCGGGCGAGCCGATCGCCGCCGAATAGATCACCGGCGGCCCGGGGACATCCCGGCGCCGCGACGTCCCGTCCCTCAGCCCCGTCGGCTGGCGGGTCTACTATGGCGATATCGCATGGTGGATGAGACCTTATGGACGCGCATCCAGGAGTCTCGGGATCCGGCCTGAGCTCGCATCGGCGGAAGTCTTCGTCGCGGCGACGGGGGGCGCGACCATTGAAAGCGAGGAGGATTCGATGAAGCAGCTGACGACCGTGGGCCTGTGGAGCTCGATATGGATTTTGGCCGCCGCGTCAGGACTCAGTGCCCAGGCGCTCTTCCAGTACCCGCAGTCCGCTGACCTCAAGGCGGCGGAGCTGGCGGTGGTGCCCGACGTGGACCTGGTCCTCCAGGCGCCGCCCCGCCTGTGGGCGGCGCTGCCGGGGGAGAAATCCCGGAGCTTCCTCCGTAGCTATCTTGAACGTCGCCCGACGGGCGTGCTGTGGGTCGGCGAGTCCGCCGACGGGGATCAGCTCCACGTGACGCTGGAGCAAGGCAATATTTTCGCCTCTCTGGAAGGTGACGGCGGTCACTACAGCGTCGGCCCCAAACCCTACGGTCGCCGGGGGGAACACCTGCTGAAAACGCCGACGGCCGCCCCCGACGTCGATGATTTCTGCGGCACCCACGCCCCGTCATCGGCGGCGCCGCCGGTCGGAGGGACCCCGGCGGAGCCGGACCTCGGCGCCGCCGAGCTGAAGATGAGCCCGCAGATCGATACGCTGGTGCTCTATACGCCGGCGGCGCTCAGCGCTTTCGGCCTGTCGGGGGTGGTCGGCTGGGCGCAGACGTCGATGGATCTCAGCAATACGGCTTTTCGCAATTCTCAGATGCCGGCCCGCTTGCGGCTCGTGGGCGTGCGCCGGGCTGATTTTCAAGAGAACGGCTCGGGTATCAGCGCCATCAACTGGCTGCTCCAGTCCCCGCAGCCGAGGAATCTACGCAATGAGGTCGGCGCCGATGTCGTGGCGCTGATCCTGCGAGACGCCGAGGATGTGTGCGGCGTCGCGGCGACCATACCGAGCGGCAACATCGCGGCTTTCAACAACTCGATGTTCCATGTCACCCAAATCCCGTGCATCAATAACCATACTTTCACCCATGAGATGGGACACCTCTTCGGCATGGAGCACGACCCGGTCAACGGCCGGCCGGTGGCATTCGCGTCTTTCCCGTGGTCCTACGGCCATTTTGTCGACGGTGTCTTCCGCACGGTGATGTCCTATCGGACGGAATGTACGAACGAGAATTGCCCCCGTCGGGCCTATTTTTCGAGTCCGATCATCCGCTCGCAGGGGATTCCGACGGGCATCGACGGGGCCCGAGACAACCGCCGGACCGGCCTCTCGATAACGCCGATCATCGCCAATTTCCGCCAGCCCGTCTCCGGCGAGCCGCCGGACGCACCGTCCGGCCTCGGGGGGGAGGCCGAAGCGTTCCGCGTGCAGCTCGAGTGGACCGACAGGTCGACCAACGAAAATGGTTTCGAGATCGAGCGTGCGGACGACGGTGACGACGGTGTCTTTCGACAGATCGCCACCGTGCCGGCGGGCGTTACGGAGTTTGACGACGACACCGTGGAGGCCTTGACCGCCTACCGCTACCGGGTGAGGGCGCAAAACGGCTTCGGCGTTTCGGGCTATTCAAATACCTTCGCCGTCACGACGGCGTCGCCGGATCTCTCGAGCTGCGAGACCGACGATAGCGTCGTGTGCTTGCTCGACGGTCGCTTCGAAGTCCGCGTCTCGTGGCGGGACTTCGAAGGCAACGAAGGCACGGGCCGCGTGCTCCCGGGGTTCTCCGACCAAAGCGCCATCTTCTGGTTCTTCACGCCGGACAACTGGGAAATGATGGTCAAGATGGTGGACGCGTGCTCGTTCAACGACCACTATTGGACGTTTTCCGCGGCCACGACCAACGTGGCTTTCACCGTTGAGGTGCGCGACACCGCGACCGGGCGCTCGAAGCTCTACACCAATGAGCTGGGGATCTCGGCGCCGGCGGTGACCGATACGAGCGCCTTCGCGACCTGTCCGTTCTGAGCTAGCGCACGAAGCGCTCAAACCGCCAGTCGTCGTCCTGTCCGTCGTCGGCCCGCGTCACCACCGCGGGCGCCGGCCGACGGAAGTGGCGTTCGATGCGCCGGTGCGGGATCTGTCGGCCGCCGCGGGCGGCGGTCGGCAGCTGGGATCCGAGGTAGGTGGAGAGCAAGAGCTCGTCGACCGTGATCGGTTCCTCGTAGAGGCCGCGGGCGATCGACGGGCCGGCTTCGATCGATACGGTGGCGCAGCCGAAGGCGCCCCGGATAAAGCGCAGGGCGGCGCGCACGCTCGGCTCGGGGTCGATCTCGACTTCGACCCCGGCGTCCGCCGCCCGGCTATCGAGTCGCCAGGCCCCCCGCTCGCTCGTGTAGACGATGACCCGCCCGGAGCCGTGGAAAAGCGGATGGGTGAAGTCGAGCTCGCCGCTCCGGGTCATGACCAGGCTGATGGGCGGCTGGTCCCGGCCTTGGCGCCGTCGCCAGTCCAGCAGCGCCCGGGGCAAATCCCCTGGGCCGACGAAGCCGTGGTGGAGCGTCGGCTCCATGCGCAGGATGCGGCCGGACGTCATGATGGCGTCCGCGCGCGCCCGGGCGAGGCCGAGGGAGACGAGGTCCCACAGGCTGCGGGGCGTGTGTTCCCCGATTCGCAGCGTCATGCCCTGGGGCGCGTCGCCCTCCGGGCCACGCCACACCGAGGTCAGATGCAGTACGCCGGTGGCGGCGAGGTTAGCGTCCGGGCCGTAGAGATGCCGGATGAGGCCGTCGACATCATCGGCACTTCGGGCGCGGTCGGGGCGGGGAAGAAAGGAGTCGCTCACATCGGTATCTTCGTCGATTCCGCTCCGTAGGTCCAAGCCCGGGCAGTAGCGACGGCGCCCGAATCGCTTCAAGCGTGGACCTTTTCGACCGCCCGTTTGCCAAATCCTCAGGCAGGTTGGATTTTCGCGGGACTCGAGGCCCCGATCCGCTAGCATCGCCACGCGGGCAAGGTTTCGCCATCGTCGGCGCCCCGACCACCCCCACCATGACGACCTCTGACGACACGCGCCCTCGCGATTCTGCCGCCGTCGACCCCGACGGCGCCGAGACCGGACGTGGATCCGGCGGTGAACGCCGGGTTGGCCCGTACCGGCTCGGCGAGCGGCTCGGGGCCGGGGGGATGGGGGAGGTTTTCAAGGGCTTCGACGTTCGCTTGGAACGGCCGGTGGCGCTCAAGAACGTGCTCGCCGGCCGGCAGGAATCGGCCGTCGCGCGGCGCCGGCTTTTGCGTGAAGCCCGCGCCATGGCCAAAGTGCACCATCCGTCCATCGCCCAGATCCACGACTGGGTCGAGGCGGAGGACGGCGACTGGTTTGTGATGGAGCTGGTCACCGGCAGTACCCTCCGACAGGTGATCGACGGTAAAGGGGCCCTGCCGTGGCGCCGCGCCGCGGCGCTCGGAGCCGAAATCGCGGAGGGGCTCGAAGCCGCCCACGCCGCCGGTCTGGTGCACCGCGACCTGAAGCCGGCGAACGTCATGGTGACGCCGGCGGGACGGGCGAAAATCCTCGACTTCGGACTCGCCAAGGGCAGCGCCGCGACGCCGCCGACGGATGCCCCGGCCTTCGACGACGATCTGTCGGCCACCGGCGCCGGGCAGCTGATCGGCACGGTCTCCGCCATGTCGCCGGAACAGGCTTTGGGGCTGCCGGTCGATGCCCGGACGGACCTTTTCGCCCTCGGCATTTTGCTCTATGAGCTGGTCACGGCCGTTTCGCCTTTCCGGGCGGAGAATGCGGTTTCGACGCTGGCGCGGATTTGCAACCGGGAGGCGGAGCCCCTCGAGACCTTCAACCCCGACCTGCCCCCCGCCTTCAGTGAACTGGTGCTGGAACTGCTCGCCAAAGAGAAAGATCAGCGCCCGGTGTCTGCGGAATCGGTGGCCCACCGGCTGCGCGGCCTGTTGGGGGAGTCGCGCGCTGAGCGGACGGCCGAACCGACCGGCGGCGCCGGCCCGGTGGGCGACGGGTCTTCACAGCGCGTGACCCGGGATTTCTCGTCCAGCGGTCGCCGGTCCAGCGAACGCCGCTTGATGGCGCTCGCGGTCCTGGAGCTGGCGTCGGACGACCCGGACGACGACGAGATCTTGCTGGAGGAGATGCCCGCCTTCCAGGCCCTGGTCGACGAGCTGGCCAGCGTCCACGGCGGCCACATCGAAAGCCGCACCGGCCATCGGGTGGTCCTGTGCTTTGGGCATCCGATCGCCAGCGCTGACGATGCGCTGCGCTCGGTACGCCTCGCCGTCGAGGCCGTGCGCCGGGTCCGCGGCGACCTCGAGGAAGTGAGGGCTCGCGTGGCGCTCCACGCCGGCCCGGTCCTACTGCTCGTGGAGGGCGAACGCGAAATCTTGGTCCTCGGTACGACGCTCGAGCGGGCCCAGGCCTTGATCTCCACCGTGGGCAGCGCCGACGCCGAGGCGCCGCCGATCGTCGCGTCCGGTGAGGTCGAGCGCCTGACCCGAGACGTCTACGACTGGGGGCCCGTCGACGCCCCGGGGCACCCGAGCGCTGACCTGGGCGTGTTTCACCTGCTGCTCATGGTTTGAACGGACGCCGTCGGGGCCCGGGCGCGCTCTAGTCGCAGCTCACCGGCAGCACCGCGCCTTCGCACGGCCCGACCAGCCACCACGCAATCATGTAGAACACGAGGATGCTCAGTCCGGCGAGCGCCCCGAGGAGCACGGAGCGCTGGTAGTTGGCTTCCTTCAGGCGCGCGGCGAAGGCGACGAGCGGCAGGCCGATGAACGCCTCGCCGAGGATGATGTAGTACGGCGCGCTGAAGAAGAGCGGTGTATTTTGGTAATACCACCAGCCGGCGTCGTCGGCGAGGTGTTCGTAGAGCGGGATGTTGACGCCGCAAATCAGCGCCGTGATCAGCGCGGCGAAGAGAGCCGGCATGCGGTGGTGCAGCCAGTGGGCGATGCCGAGCATCTGGGTCATGATGAGCGTCCAGGCGAACGGCATATAGAACGGAGACTCGATGAGCTCGGCTTGGGGGTACACGAGACTCGTGGTTTCGTTCACGAGCCACCAGTCGGCGATCAGCTCCGTGACGCCGGCGGTGGCGCCAAAGAGCAGCCAACCCAGCAGGACCCTGTCCTGATGACGGATCGCCCAGCCGATGAAGATGGCGAGCACCAAGAAAGTATTGAAAGCGGCGCTCTGCCAGCCGAGGGCGAAGATATCCGCCGGGATATTCAGCAGCAGCATGGCGATGACGGATATGAAGATGAAGCGATGGCGGCGCGCTTCGGCGTGGGTTTCTGCGGGCAAGGTGCTCATCGGTGTCCACCTCCTCGGTGGGGTTCGGCCAGGTCGCGGAGTGCTTCAACGGAATCCGGGATAGAAAAGGTGATCGTGCCCATGCCGGCGCGCACCATGCCTTTGAGGATCGTGGCGGAAAAAAGCCCCGAGAAATCGTCGCCGACTTCTTCGAGGTTGTGCCCGAACCTGAGCAAGAAGTGGAGGAGCTTCTTGTCGAAGTGGTGGCCGGTCAAGGGTTTCATGCCGAGGCGCTCGAGCTCATGGGCTCCGAGCAGCTCGGTCATCAAGATGTCCGGGGCGCGGCCGAGTCCGAGCCAGCGCAGGGGCACCGGGATCAGGTCGATCATCATCCGACGATTGCAGTCGGTCAGGCGGACGCCGTCGGGGTTCTCTTCGGGGCTGTGGCAGAACCAGCGGCGCTGGTAGGCGTGGTAAAAGGCGCGGGCGTCGGTGAGGGTGCGCGGCACGAAAGCGTCACTCATCCAGTCTTCCGCCGGCGCAATGCCCATCAGGCGACTGAAGTGTCGCCACAGGGCCCAGTAAGCCTCCGCCTCCTCTTCACTCATGTCGAAGCCGAGGACTTTGATGCCGTCGATGACGAGCAAAGAGAAGCCCATGATGGTGGCGAGCATGTCTTCGTGGTTGACCGGGGATCCGAAGCGAGCTTCATAGTCAGGGCGGTGGATCGGCACGAGCTGCCGGACGCCGGCGTGCAGGAGCCGGAGCTTGAGGGCCGAGACTTCAGCGTCGTCGTGCTTCTCCCGCTCGCCGTGGCCTTGGCAGGAGACGTTGATCAGCAGCTGGATAACCGCCAAGAGTCGGCGATACGGGTGGCTCGCGAGGTCGTCGCTGATCGTCAGGACCCGGCTGAGGGCGGGCGCGGAGTAGCCGGAAGGCAGGCTCGACGCCAGCATCACCACGGCCGCGGGGTAAGCCCAGCGCAGGAAGACTTGGCCGCCGAGATTCACCGCATCGGGTTCGACGTCGCAGGCCTTGCAAAGCTCCTCGTGGCGGATGGCGAAGTCGCGCAGGGCCTGCGGGGCCTCGTCAGGAAGGGCTTGGTCGAGGGCGTGGAAGTGAACAAAAGTGCGGTTGACCGCCCCGAGGTCGCCGCCGTGCTGCCGAAGTTGAGCGACCGTGGCGTTGGCGTCGTCGTCGGTCGAGCCGCGCAGGCGGTCCAGGAACTGGTCGTCGGACCACTTCGGATCCGCCGAGGTGTGGTCCTTCGGGGACGGCGTTAGGGGCTCACTCATGACTTACTCTCGGGGCGGCGACAGGGCAAGGAAAAGACGAGATTTAGCGAACGGGGCAGCGAGTGCGGGCGGAGCTTATCGTAGCGACGGCGTTTCGCCGCGCCGCGGCGACGTCCCGCGGATGGGATCTGAAGGGGCGTTCGGGGTACTCTCTGGCGATGGCGATTTTGACGGCCCACGGGCTCTCCGTCGCGTTCGGCGGACCGGCGGTGCTCGACGGAGTGGATCTAAAAATTGAAGCCGGGGAGCGCGTCGCATTGATCGGGCGCAACGGCTCCGGGAAGACCACGCTCCTGCGGACCCTCTCGGGGCTGATCACCCCGGACGCCGGCGACGTCCGACTCGCCCCGGGGCGACAGCGCGCGATGTTGACCCAGGATGTGCCGTCGGATCTCGGAGGCGACATCTTCGACGTCATCGCGGGCGGCGCCCAGCGCCTGGGTCAGCTTCTGGTCGAGCACCACCGGCTGAGCCTCGAGCTCGCCGCCGGTAAGACCGAGAGCGCCTCGCGCCTCGACGCGGTCCACCACGAAATCGAGGCCGCCGGCGGCTGGGACCTGCAGCAGCGCGTTGAAACCGTGGTCAGTCGCCTGCAGCTGCCCGCGGAGGGCCGATTCGAGACGCTTTCCGGTGGCCTGAAGCGTCGGGTGCTGCTCGGCCGGGCCCTGGTGAGTGACCCCGATCTTCTGCTGCTCGACGAGCCGACGAACCACCTCGATATCGAGGCGATCGAGTGGCTCGAAGACATGCTGCTGAGCTTCCGCGGCGCCCTCGTCCTGATCACCCACGACCGGACCTTCCTGCGCTCGCTGGCGACCCGCATCGTGGAGCTGGACCGCGGCAGCCTCACGTCCTGGCCCGGCGACTACCAGCGCTACCTCGACGGCACCGAGCATCGGCTGGCGGTCGAGGCGGCCCAGAACGAACGATTCGATCGCAAGCTGGCGCAAGAAGAGGCCTGGATCCGCCAAGGCATCAAGGCGCGGCGCACGCGCAACGAAGGCCGGGTCCGGGCGCTCCAGAAGCTGCGCGAAAAGGCGCGGGAACGGCGCTCTCGGCAAGGCCAGGCGACGATGCAGCTCGACGGCGGGGAGAGCTCCGGCAAGCGGGTGATCGTGGCCAAGACACTGGGCTTCAGCTACGACGACGCCTCGCCTTTGGTCTCCGATTTCTCGACGATCATCGTGCGCGGTGACAAGGTTGGAATCCTCGGGCCGAACGGCTCCGGCAAGACCACGCTGCTACGCCTTTTGTTGGGGCAGCTCGACCCGGGGCGCGGCGAGGTCAAGCACGGAACCCGGCTCGAGATGGCCTATTTCGACCAGCACCGGGAGCAGCTCGACCCGGCTCGGTCAGTCGCCGACAACGTCGCCGACGGCAACGACAAGGTCACCGTCGGCGGCAAAACGCGCCACGTCATCAGCTACCTGGAGAGCTTCCTTTTCCGGCCGGCCCAGACCCGCGGGCCGGTATCGGCGCTCTCGGGCGGTGAGCGCAATCGTTTGCTGCTGGCCCGGCTCTTCACCCGCAGCTTCAACTTCCTGGTGATGGATGAGCCCACCAACGACCTCGACGTCGAGACGCTGGAGCTCCTGGAGTCGCTGCTGGTCGAGTTCCAAGGCACGCTGCTCCTGGTGAGCCACGACCGCGCCTTCCTCGACAACGTGGTGACCTCGACGCTGGTCATGGAGGGCGGGGGCCGGGTCGGCGAGTACGCCGGCGGCTATAGCGACTGGTTGCAGCAGCGGCCGTCGCCGGACGCCGCAAAGCCGGCGGCGAAGAAGAAGAAAGCCCAGGCACCGAAGCCTTCCCAGCCGAAGGCGCGCAAGCTCAGCTACCGCGAAAAAAAGGATCTCGAATCCCTGCCGGGCCGCATCGAAGCGCTCGAAGAAGAGCAGGGGCAGCTGCACACGGAGCTGGCGGACCCGGAGATCTACAAGCGCGATGGAGGCGCCGCCGTCGCGACGGCCCGAACGCGTTTAGAGGCCGTCGATGCGGAGCTGGAGGCGGCCTACGAACGCTGGACCGAGCTGGAAGAGATCGCGTCGGGGGCGTAGACCCGCGTCGGCCTACCGGTCGAGTTTCTCAGCGGCCCCTGTAAGACCACCCTCGGAGCGCTGACCAGCGCTCGGCGAGCTCCGAGAGATCGCGCCGAGCGGCTCCAGCGACGGCGACTGTGCGGGGATTCTCGGGTTTATTAGAAATTCTTGGCGGAATTCTGCGGACATCTTTGCCGGTTCACGCGTTAACGGCTGAGTAGCAATCCGTACAAGCCACGGACCGTCGGCCAGCTGCGGTGCAGCACCGCTTCTCGGCGGATCAACCGTGTTACGATGTGCAAAAGATCATCATCATTTCGCTGAAACTCAGCCTTCGATTGGCTCGCCCGCGCGTGCCCGGTCTAACGTTCTCTATGCCGAAATACCGTTTGCTTCTCTTAGCGCCGCTCCTCGTCTTCGGACTCGCTGACTCGCCGCTGCATGGTCAGCAAAGAGACAGCGACTGGACCCTCGAACGGATGGAATGGTCGCAGCCGGTCGACGGTCTGAAGTCTGTCACCATCACCAACCGCTATGGCGCCATACGCATCGGCGGATCGAGTGGCGACCTCGCAGGACTCGCGGATTTTCACGGGATGGCCCAGTACCACGCCGACGATCCGCGAAAACCGGTGCTCGAGAGCTCCTACGAAGACGGCGCTCTTTCCCTCGAGATCACTTATCCGAATGACGGTGACGTGACCGACCCGCCGGACAGCTGGCGCAAGCGCCGGACCGACATCACTGTTTACGTCGATAAGGACGCTCCCCTCAAGCTCGAGACGCTCCACGGCTCGATTGTCGTCAAGGGTTACGCGGGCCCCCTCACCGTGCACTCGGAGTCCGGGGACGTCTCGATCAAGACCGTCGGCCCCCTCGAAGTGATGAGCAAGTACGGCTCCATCGAGACGTTCTTCCAGTCCGCCGACCTGCCGGCGCCCCTGGCCCTCGAGTCGATTAGTGGGCCGATCCATCTGTCACTTCCCTGGCACGCCGACCCGAAAGCCCTCCTCGAACCCCGCGGCGAAATGAGCAGCGACTATTCGATCGACATCGAGTGGATTTCAGGCATGACGCTCAAGCGCGGCTCGGTGGACTCGAGTGCGTCTGCCGCCCCCATTCTTTTGCGAAGTAACCAAGGCAATATTCGTCTCCTACGCCGGATCGAAGACCGCCTTGAAGCACCGTTCGAGACCCATGACGAATCCCTGGAGAAGCGCTAAATGAGAAGAAGCATCGCCTCCCGAAACATTCTGATTTATTGCCTGACGCTCACCCTCTGCGCTCTATGTGCGCTCCCGATCACCGCCGATGAAGAGCGCGTGGTGATCCAAGGGGCTGAAGTGGTCGGTGATTCGATC
>JBCDKB010000234.1:0-12767 GCA_038747035.1 Acidobacteriota bacterium
CCAGGAACTGGCACCCCCACGTCTCCGGAACGGACGGAGTCAGGCCGTCGGCGAGGACCGGCGTCGGCATCGAGATGAGGAGCCTCACGTTTTCCGCAGCGCCGGGGCCGAGGTTCTCGACCCGGAATTGGAAGCCGGTGGGCTCTTCTTCGAGGATCGGGCCCGCCGGGGCGACGATGGAGACGGCCAGGTCGGCCGTGCTCGGCGCGTCGAAGCGCAGCCTGATCTCGTCCACGGCGGCGGAGAGTCCGCCGCCGGCGCCCGAGAATTGGAGCCGCAGGTAAAGCTCGGTGTCGGTGACGCCGCCGAGGGCGACGCCGGCCTGGAGGGCGGCGGAGCCGAAGCCGGCGGCGTTGCCCGGCAGCTCGCCGTCGTCGATCGGGGTCTGGGCATCGGCGCCCAGGACCTGCACCGTGACGAAGTGCTGGACGTCTTCGTCGAGGATCGTCGCCTCGAGGTCGAGCGCTTGGCCGACGGAGATTGGACCGAGGGTCTCCGTGGAAAGACTCGCGGGACTGGCGATGTAGTCGACGCGGACGCCGTCGATCGACGCGTTGTCTCCGCCGTCCGAGAAGAGCACGACGTCGACGAAAAGGCGCTCTGCGCCGGCCGTTAGCAGCGGTGTGAAGGCGCTGATGTTGGCGTGGACCGCGGCGGCGTCCGACGACTCGCCGGCGGCGGCGGGCGACCAATTCAGCCCGTCGAAGTAGTACCACTGGGTACCGTCCGGGGAGAGTCGGAATCCGTGGGGCAGGGCGGCTTGGGCTCCGAGGGCGGTGAAGCCGGTGAGGTCGGCCACGCCGGTGAGGTCGAGGCCCGAGGTGTCTCGGATCGACGGACCGGAGTCGTCGAACCCGCCGAGCACACCGGCGGTGCCGCCGCCGTAGATCGCCTGGATGTCGGAAGCCGAAAGCGCGGCGTCAAAGACCGCGACTTCGTCGAGGCCGCCCGTGTAGAGAAATCCGGTCCCGGTGTTGCCGTTCCGGCGCCTGGCCCCGAGCAGGAAGTCCGCGCCGTTGGAGTTATTGCCCGGCGTGAAGACGCCGTCTTCGACGCCGTCGACAAAGAGGGTGAAAGTCCGGGGGCTGGCGCTATTCGCCACCACGAGGGCGGCGTGGTGCCACTGGCCGTCGCGCAGGTCGGAGACCCCGCCGCTGCGCTGGACTCCGCCGACGTTGGCGGCGAGGCGGCCGTTGAGCAGGAAAAGATAGGCCTGGCGACTCACCGAGCTATCGACGGCTTTACCCATGATGGCGCCGTCCGCAGACGTCTTGAACCAGGCGGAAAAGGTGAAGTCGTCGGCGGTCGGATCGGGGTCGAGGGGGCCGGGCTGCCCGAAGTTGATGGAGCCCGAACCGCCGAAAGCGGCCGCTTGGCCCAGCACGCCCGCCGGGTCGATCGCCGCGTCGCCGGTCGCCGTGCCGTGCAGCCCGTTGCCCGAGCTGTCCGTCACTTCGCCCGCGGCCCCGGACCAGCTCGCCTCTTCCATGCGCCAGTAGGCGGCGGGTTGGGAAGTGCCGCTGCCGGCGAGGCGGGCGCTGCCCGCGGAGACCTGGATGGCCGCCGGGTCGAAGTCGAAACGGGCCGGGTCGTCGAAGGACAAGCTGACCTGGGCGGGGCCACCGGGGCGCTGCCGAAGGGCGCCATTGTCGATCACGGTTTCGTCGAGTCCCGACGAGGGTCCCGCACCCGTGTCAACGGTCGCCGGGTCGGAGAAGTCTTCCAGGTACACCTGCTGGTCACCGTCCGGGACGGTGACGGAGGCCAGGACGGGAAGGGCGAGCGCAATGACGCCGCCGAGCAGGGCTAAGCGAGCTTTCAGGGGCATGAACAGGTCTCCGATCAAAGAATTCCGCGCCCGATGGGGGCCAGGGCATGGCGGAAGGGTCCGGCGAGGTCAGGACGTTTCCTAGGACAGGCGCCGAACTGGAATGGACCGGATCAGGGTATGGGTAAAGACCCTGGTAGTCAACCTGGGAGAGGGGCAATACCTCGCTTATGAGGTCCCGTGATCAGAAGAGGCGCTGGCCTTCAGGCCGCCTCGAAGTTGTGCGTCAGTGAACCCGCTGCATTCCAGGCCCTGCGCTCGACAGCGCGCTTCGCGAGATCAAAAGAAAAAGAGGGGCGATGCCCCCCTGCTTTGGCCCGGTGGCCGTTCGGTCCTGACGGGCTCGCTGGCCGGCGCTCTTATGGCTTTCGGGCCCAGGCGCCGTTGGGCGACTGGATCCAGTCACCGGCCTTGGCGTTCTGCCGCAGCGTCTCGGCGTAGGTCGTTTGGATCTGCGGTAGCTGGGAGAGGTCGGCCTTGGTCGCCGCGGCGATCTCTTTGAACATGCGGTCGCGGTCGGCGTTTTCCTCGCGGATGAGCTTCTGAACCGCCGCTCGGTCCCTGAGCTCGAGGGCGTCGAGCGATCGGACCTCGATCATGGCGCGGTTGTTCTCACCCACCGCGCCGGCGCTCTTGTAGCGCTCGAGGTCCGGAATTCTCTGGGCGCGGCTTTCGACGATCTTGCGGATCGCCGGATTGGTGATCTCCGGTGACGCGACGCCGCCCTGGGCGCTGGCGTCTCCGGCGGTCCAGTCGAGGACCGCAATCGCAGCCCGCCGCGCGACGGCGGCGAGCCCGGACGGTGCACCTTCGCCTCGGAGCTCCGCCGATTGTCCTGCGTCCTGGACGCCTTCGCCTCCATCCGGGGCCGCCGTACCGTCGAGCTTGGCCGCTTCGCGGGCGACGGCGTCTTCGATTTTCTCCGAAAGATCGCGAACCGCGGCTTCGGGGAAGTAGACGTTGATCGTGATGCAGGCGACGGCGGTGAGCGCCAGCACGGTGATGAAGAGCGTTTTCCAGTAGCTCTGGGTGGTCATATTTCTTTCTCCATGAGATGCCAGCCTAGCATGGCCCGGCCCCGGTTTAAGGCAGCAAGAATCGCGCCCGTCTCCGTAACCCCCGAGAAATGAGTTCCTTGCGCCCGCCGGGTTGGAGGGGCGGTCATTCTGTTCGAACGGCGCTGAGGTCGAGGTTTTCTAGCCGTCGCAACATGGCCGAGTAGGACACGCGCTGGCCCGGCACCGCGTTGACCACGTCAATACCGAAGAGGGCGCCGCCCTGGACGAAGAGCTCCCGATCGCCCTCGCGGATCAGGCCGCGGACTTCCAGGAGGTCGTCCCGCAGCTCCACGTGCACGCCGAGCTTGCGATAGCGATAGCTCTTCAGGAATTGTTGAATGCCGCGGTCAAAGAGAGTCGGACTCGCGCCCGTGCCGAGGACCGTCAGGTTCTGGACCGCCTTGACGTCGACGGTCTGGGGGACCCCGGAAGTCTTGACGCTCTCGACCTGGGCGGTGAAAGACACCGGCGCTCCGCCGACCAGGACCGCGTCGTCGACAAAGCCGCTGACCACGCCGCCCATGTCGCCGAAGTCGAAGCGACGGGTGAGGGCGCCGAGGTCGACGCCGTCGATATCCGCCGAGATGCGAATCCTGGGGAAGGGCGTCAAAATCTCCTCGCCCGTGATATCTCGGAGGCGCACCTCGCCGCCGAAGAGCTGGAGTCGCCCGCCGCCGTCCACCGCTAGGCGTTGCCGATCGAGGGAGAGCTTGGGCAGCGAGCCGTCGAGGCGCCCTTCGAGCACGGGAAGGTCCAAGGATCGGGTCAAGCGCTCCATCGACAGGCCGTCGAGCCGGAGCCCGGCTTCCGCGGAGGGCTCCCCGAGCAGTCGACGCAGGCCCAGGCGTTCGATGCTCACCAGACCGCCGAGCACCTCGAGCTCCAGCGGATTGACCAAGGCGACGTCATCGCCCCGGATGTCCAGCGCCGACGCGAAACGGGGAATGCGCAGCCCCGCGACCTCGCTGGCGTCTAGTTGGACATCGCCCCGGAGGGCCGGCCCTGCGATCGAAAGGTCTGCCCGGCGCTCGAGGTCAAAAGGCACCTCGACGGTGAGCCCTCGAAGTCGGGCGCCGGGGACCTCCGCGTCGACGCCGCGGGTCCGCAGGCGTCCGGTCAGCCGGACGGCGCCCGGCGCGGCTTGGGTCGTCGACGGGGCGAGCGGCATCTCGAGATCGGCCTGGAGACTCGCCACGCCGGACAGCTGGCGGAGCGCCGGGTCGTCCGTCTGGAAGGCGCGGAGCACCCCGTCGAGCAGGTCCTCGAGATCCTCGCTTTCGAAGCGCCCGGAGACCCGGAGCCGGTCTCCGCGGCGGCGGACGTCCGCCGCCAGGGCGGTGGCGCCGGCGGCGGTCAAGGGACGCAGACTCAGCCGAGCTCCGACGGTGTCTCCGCCGGCGGATTCGAAACGACCTTCAACGGCGGTGGAAAGCTCCGTGAGGTCACCGAAATAGGCGTCCCACAGTACTAGGAAGCCGCCGAGCTCGCCGCTGAGGTCGGCCGACAAGGCGCCGTCCGGCCCGCCCTCGGCGGCGAGCTCGAAGTGGCCGCCCAGGCCTTCCATGACGCGGGCGCCGCCGGCGCCGACCGCGCCGAGACCATCAAGGCGCAGGCTGCCGCTGGCGCGGAGCCTTTCCGCGCGGTCGATTCTCAGGCGCAGGCCGATATCGCCCCGCAGCTCGATGTCGCCGAGGCCGACGCCCAGACTGCGCTGCCAGGCGTCAAAGCCGAGGTCGCTCACCGCCAGGTCCGCGCCGCCCTCGGGGCCGCCGGGCGTGAGGGTGAAGGTGCCGTCGAAGTCGACCTGTCCGAGCTCGCCGTCGGCGCCGAGGCGGACTCGAAGGCCGTCCACGGAGAGGGCCGGCGGGCCGTCGGCTCCGAGCTGGCCCGCTAGACGTCCCCGGGTCTCCAGCGGAAGCTCGGCGATCCACGGAGTTCCGGCGACGCCGCGCACGCCGACGGAATGGGCATCGAGACGCCAGCCGCGGCCGTCGTGAGTGGTCTCCGCCGCGAAACCGACGGCGCCACGCCCCGCGAACGTGACGCCGTGCGAGTCGGCGGCGTCGATTCGAAGATCCCGAAGTGTTGCCGTGCCGGCGAGTTTCGGGGTCGAGGCCGAGCCTTTGACGTGGCCGTTGGCGAGTAGGGAGGCGGCGATCGCATCTCCGAGCCCGGCGTCGAACACCGCCGCCGCCCGCCGGAGCGCGTCGGCCGGGAGCTCGAGTCGCCAGTCGGCGGCGAGGCCCTCGTCGGCGGGGCTCATCGGAACGAGCCCTTCGACCGTAAGCCTTCCGAGCGCCGTGGAAGAGATCCGGGTCTCACCGGAAAAATGCAAGTCGCCAGGCTCGAGGACTCCGGAGAGAGTCGCCCGGGCGGGCAGGGCCTCCGGGAGCCACGGCTGGAGGGCACTCGGCAGTGGGCCGTCGAGCGCCGGTACGGCGATGGTCGCTTCGACGGGCCAGCCGGCGCCGTCCGGCGCGTCGGCTGTTAACGCCGCTGAGGGCACGTCGACGCCGACGGTGATGACGGCGCCCGGATGGTGAAACGCTTCGCCGCCCGCGAGGCGTAAGCCGTCGAGTGCCGCGGTGGCTTCAAGGCGGGCCGCCGGCTCGTTCGGCGCCACGGCCGACGGGGCCGTCAAAAAAGCGCTCGAGGGCGGGATCGTCACGGTGGCGTCGAGCTTTCCGTCAGCTCCAGCGAGGCCGAAGCCGCGGACGGCGGCCGGCAGAAGCGCCAGGCCCGCGACCTCCAGCGCGGCGCCCAGGCCGGGGCCGAATTCGCCGCGCAGCTCGTCGACGACGGAGGACCGTCCGGTCGCGCGCCAGACGTCGCCGGTGCGTCCGGCGTCGACCTCGAACGACGGCAGTCGGAGGGCTGCTTCGTGGGCGGCGGCCGAGAGGTCGAACGTGTCCGCCGCGAAGGTCACGCGATCCGGAGCGGGGTCTTGGGGCCTCCGGAAGACGTCGAGTCTCGGTTGCTCGAGTTGAACCTCGACGCCGCTCTCCGCATGCTTCGCCCGCACGCGTCCGGCTTTGAGGGAAGCCAGTGGGTGGTCGTCGACGTCCGCGTCGAGCGTGATCTGAACGTCGAGGTCCTCGGCCAGACCCTCGATCGGCGGCAGCTGCAGCAAGGAGGCTAAGGCGCCGAGGTGGATCGAGGGGGCTTTGAAGTCGACGGCGCCGCGCCACCCGGCCCCCGGCGAGCGTCGCAGCTCGACCTCGAGGGCGGCGGGGTCCGCGAATGGGGTGAGCACGGTGGCGTCGCGCAGCATGAGGTGGCGGATATCGACCGGCGGCGGGCCCGCCGCGGCGTCGCCCTCGGGCCGCCTGTCATCGAGCGTCACCACGGCGCCCGTCACTAAAAGACGGGGGATGACGCCGCGCCGCAGCTCGCCGAAGCTTGCCGTGGCTTCCAGGCGTGGAACCCGGAGGTTCTTCAGTCCAGGGAACGCGTCGGGCCGCGAGGCTTCAAGGTCGAGGAGGGCGTAGCGTCCTTGTCCGAGCCATTCCAGGCCGCCGAGCTGGACGGCGGCGCCACTCGCGGTGGCGAGGTGGGATTCAAGCCAGCGACGGGGGAGGTCGCGGCCGAGCCGGAGGCCCGCCGCCGCGGCCACGGCGAGCAGAACGGCCGAGAGCGCCAAGCATCCAGCGCGGCGAGGCAAGCGTCCCATGGACGGCAGTGTAACGCCCTGGAGGCGGGGGTCTTGAATGGGGAGTTCGCCTACCGACCGTTTGGCATGCTAAACTTGATGCTAATAAAGTGCAGTACGTGGTCTTCGCACCCGCTCTCCATTGTCGCGAAGCCACGACCGGATCCCGGGACTTGATGTCCTGGGGCGTGGAGTGAGAGATGTCAGAAATTCTGCGGGTCGGCATCACGACGCCGATCACGTTGACGGATCCACGGAAGGCGTTCGACTTCGTCAATAGCCTGGTCTATTGGCACCTCTACCAGAAGCCCTTCCGACCCACCGCCGCTGCGGATGGCGCGACCGAGGCCGTACTCTTCAAAGGGCCGCTGGAGCCGACCTCCGCAGACGGTACGGCCTATTCCGGCCAAGTACGGCCGGGGCTTTGTTTCTCCAACGGAGCGCCGCTCGACGCCTCCCGCCTGGCGGAGTCCTTACGCCAGTCGCGGGTGGTCCAGGACGAGGCGAAGATCCGGGTTGACGGAGACCGTCTCCATTTCGCGCTCAAGCGCCCGCACCGTGACTTCGACTGCCTGTTGAGTCACCAAACCTGCGCCGTGGTCCACGAGGACGGCGGGCGCCTCTTCGGCTCCGGGCCGTATCTCGTGTCGAGCTTCGAGCACGGCGCGGTGCGCCTGCGTCGAAACGAGCGTTACCATCCGCTGCCGCCGATTCCGGAAGTTGAATTTTTGATTTATCCGCCGGCCGCCGACGGTCGCCCCCGTGAGTTGATGGCTGCCCTCGAACGCGGTGAGGTCGACTTCTCACCTTCCCTTGCCCGCGATGACCTGCGCGAGGTCCGGGGCGTGCACAAGTGGATGGGGCAGGGGGACTCGACGGCTTATCTCTACTTCAATACGGAACACCCGCTGCTGCGACGCCGCGAGCTGCGCCAAGCCCTCGCCCTGGCGCTCGATCGGCGGGCGCTCGCGGCGGCGTCCTACGCCAGTCCGCTCGCCTTCGCGGCGTCGGGCCCCGTGCCTCCCTCCGTCGCCGTCATGCCCGACGGCTTGCGTTGCGACCCCGACGCCGCCCGCCGTGCCCTCGACGATGTGGGCCGTCCGTCGAAGCCCCTGCGCATGCTGGTGGTGTCGATGGCGCGGCCCTACCTGCCGCATCCCCAAACCACGGCCGAGCTGCTCGCCCGGCAGCTCGCCCACGTCGGCGTCGAGGTCGAGGTGTCCCCATCGCAAGACCTCGCCGGCTACCTTCGCCGGGTCAGCTCCGGGGATTACGACCTGGCACTCAGCGGCTGGATCCCGGAATCTTCAGATACCGCCTCCCTCTTCGAGGCGATCTTTAGCTCCCGCGCCATCCCCGACACCCCCGAAAGCGTGCTCACCGACGCCAACGTCGCGCGCTGGCGTCACGCGCCCATGGACGAAGCGCTCGACCGCTACCGCAGGAATCCGCAGGCCGACGCCCTCGACGCCATCAACTCGATCATCAGCGCCGAGCGTCCGCTGGTGCCGCTGCTCTATGGCTCCCAAGTCGTCGTCCACTCGTGGCGCATGAAAGCGCGGCCCAAGTCCTACTTCAATCGGCCGTTCTTCACCGCCATGCGTCTCTAGTGCCTTGACTCTGACGGACTGATCGGCTTCGGGGAGTCGTGAGAGCGGCCGGGGAGCGAAAACCTTAAGATAGGGAGAAGAGACGAGCGTGACGGCCTTGGCTTAAGGGAGAAATATGGACCACGGATCGGCGCCGGCTGCATCGCCCGGTGCGCCGAAGCGCGTACCCGAACGATTCGGAAGATTTGTTCTATCTATTGAGAAGGTCGGCGAGTCCTACCGCGCCCGGGTGGCCGATTCACCGCAGGGGAAAAGCCAGGCGGTGTCCCTGGCGCCCGCCGCGGTCTCGACGATCGCGGCGGCGGGACCGCACCGCGGAAGCTGGGAGCTTTCGCCCCCAGGCGGCGGCGACCGACAGAGTCTGGAGCAAGCTGGAGATGCGCTTTTCCAGGCGGTCTTCACCGACGACGTCGCAACCGCCTTTAGGACTTCGCTCGACGGCATGCGTCGCCGCGGGTGGGGCCTGTGCGTTCATATCCAGCTGGATGGGGCCCCCGGGGCCGTCCACTGGCCGTGGGAAGCGCTGTGGGACCGGGAAGCCCGAGCTTTTTTGGCGGATATCTCAGACGTACCCGTGGTCCGCAGTTTTTCGGTGAAGCCCCAGGTCACCGCCGTCGGACCGGGATCCACGCCCCTACAGATCCTCGGGATGCTGCCGCGGCCGCAGGGCTCCGTGGCGCTCTCCGGCGACAGGGAATGGCGAGCGATCGAAGAGCACTTGGGGGACCTCGTCGAGGGCGGCCGGGTCGCGATCGAACGCGTGGAGCCGGCGACCCTCGGGAATCTCGGTCGCCGGCTCGAAGAGGGGCCGTGTGATGTGCTGCATGTCATCGCCCATGGCCAACCCGGGGTGGGCGGCTTGGCTGCCGGCGCGGTGGAGCTCGAGGGTGAATCCAGGGCCCCGGATTGGGTCTCAGGTACGGAGCTGTCGCGGGCGCTCGAACGCCCTAGCACTCCGCGCCTGGTCGTGCTGTCCTCCTGCTACGGCGCGGCGAGCGCTCCCCATGATGCTTTTGACGGCCTCGCCCAGCAGCTCATCACCCGCGGCGTTCCGGCGGTGGTCGCCATGCGGACGAGAATCCGCGACAAGGCGGCGGTCACATTCGCCTCGGCTCTATACCGCCACCTCTCTAGAGGGCGCTCGGTCGAAGCGGCGATGATCGAAGCGCGTCGGGAGCTCGGTCTCAGCAAAGATCGGGCCGAGTGGTCGATTCCGGTGCTTTACCTGCGCAAAGACGACGAAGACGGCTCGACGCAGCTGCTGGCTCCCGTCGTCGAGGACGGAGCGGGGGGCTGGGGCGCTGGCCTCGGGAAGTCTCGGGCCGCGCGCTGGGTGGCGGCGGTCGTCGCCGCCGCGGCGCTGGGCTGGTTCGGGTGGGCGCGCCTGGCGTCGTCACCGTCGCCGCCTTCTTCGGTGCCCCCGATGTCGGTGCCCGCGAGGCTGGTGCCGGTGACTCCGGAGTCCGTGACGCCGGCGCCGTCCGAAGCGTGTCCGGCGCCTTCGGGGGTTCGCGATATGGAGTTTGCGCTCATTGAGCCGGGGACCGTCGAGATCGAGGGTCAGACGCTGACGGTGGAGAAGGCGTATTGCACGGCCAAGAAAGAGCTCAGCCGCCGTGACTACAAAGCGATCTACGGCCATTACCCCTGGCGAGACGGGGGAAGGAACCCTCTGTGGCCGGCGAGCAATATGACGGTCGCGGAGGCGCGGGAGGGGGCGGCGCTTTTGAATGTTCGCGAACCGGGGGCCAATTATCGCGTGCCGACGCGGATACAGTGGGAGTTTGCCGCCCGCGCCGGGGCCACCACGCGCTTCTTCTTCGGAGACGACGCGGCAGAACTTTCCACCCGCGGCCGCTGCGGTGACGATCGAGGTTTTACGAATGTGGGGAGCTACCCGCCGAATGCATGGGGACTCCACGATGTCCACGGCAACGTGGCGGAATTGGTGGAGTGGGATGCTGAGCTGACGGCCGAAGCGCGCCAAGCGCAGTCGGAGAACAAGATCCAGCGTATGGGGGGCCATTTCGAGAACGCCCTCGACAATTGTTCCTTCGACGCGGTGAGCACGATCGACGATCGCCGGAAAGATGGTGAATCGGGCCTGCGGCTGATCCGGGATCCGGTTTCTGTGCCTCAGTCGTAGACGCCGTCGACGAACCAGTCGCCGCTGGTGCGTTCGCGGAAGAGGCGGTAGAGGCCGCCGCTGGAGAGCTCGACGTCCCAGTAGTCGCGGGTGGTCGGGTTTTCTTGCCACCAGCCTTCTTCGAGGCCCCAGGGGCCGGAGGCGACGCGGACGGCGCCTTGGATTTTGGGGCGTCGTCGGGTTTCTTCGCCGAGCAGGCTTTTGACCGAGAGCGGACGAGACGGCGCGGGATGGGCCGCGGGGTCGGGGTCGGACGGCGGCGGGGCGTCGGCCGGGGCGTTGCCCGTCACCATCACCTCGACCGGCACCGGCGGCCGCAGGACGCGCACGGCGAGCAGGCCGCAGCCGCTTTGGGGCGTCGGCCGTTCGCGCGGCGGCGGCGGGGGGGCATAGGGGACGAGGTCGGAGCGCTCCGGGAGGTGCCCGTCGACGGGGCGGGGGGAGCCGACGCGGTCGGGGCCGAGCAGGGCGAAGAGGCGCGCCAGGGTGGTCGCGAGCTTGTCGGGGGAGAGCGCCTCCGGGCCGAAGAGCGACATCTGGGCGGACCGCGGCTGGTCCGGGTGGGCGGTGAAGCGGAAGGCCAGGATCGGGGCGCCGGGCGGATGGGCTTCGAGGTCGAGGCGCACTAGGGTCAAGAGCGTTTTGAGGTCGCGGGTGGGCGCCGGCAGGGTGAGGGAGCGCTCGTGGTGGCCGTCACCTTCGAGGTCTAGGGAGAGCTCGAGGCGGTGGCAGCCGAGGCCGCGGCGCTGCATGCGGCCGACCAGGCGCTCGAGGGCGGCGCGGGCGGTGAAGAGGAAGGGTTCGAGGTTGACCAGCGGCCAGTCGAGCTCGAGGCCTTCACGGTAAGCCGGCGGCGGCGTGCGAGGGACCAGGGGCTTGGGGTCTTCGCCGCGGGCGATGGCGTGGAGCACTTCGCCGGCGGGGCCGAGTCGGCTGATGACTTCGGAGGCGGGGAGCCTGGCAAAGTCGCCGAGGGAGTGGATGCCCCACTGCTCGAGGGTGCCTAAGGTCGAGGCTTGGGGGGTCAGGCGGGCGAGGGGGAGGGGCGCGAGGAATTCGGCCTCGCGTCCGGCGTCGACGATCGCCGGCGAGTCCGGCTGCTGTGCCGCCATGTGGGCGGCGAGCTTGCTGGACGCGAATCCGACGCGGGCGAGCAGCCCCGCGCGCTGTTCGAAGGCGAGCACCATCTCGCGGCCGAGGGCGAGCTCGGCGCCGCCGTCGTCGCCATCGCCGTCGCGGGGCCGGTAGTGACGGTCGAGGCCGTCGACGTCGAGGTAAACCGTGCCGTCGCCGGCGTCTTCGATGCGCGGGGAGAAGCTTTCGGCGACGTCGAGCAGCGCCTCTTGGGCGGCCCGTTCGCACTCCTCGTCCTGCGGTCGGGCGATGAGCTTGGGGAGGCGCGCCCGGGCCTGGGCGAGGGTGAACCCCGCGCGCACGCCGGCGCGTCGCGCGCGCTTGGTGGCGGCGACGACGCGGGCGGCGTCGCCGTGGCCCGCCAGGACCGCCACCGCCTCGTCGCGCAGATCCGGCTCGCTGCGCAGGCGCGCGGCGAGCGGAAAGAGGGGCACCTGGGCGCAGGCGAGGCGGTGGCGGGTCATGCGATGGCCCTCAGGCGGCTGCCTGCGGCAGAGGAGGGGGAACGGCGGGGACGCGCCGTCTGGGGGCGGGGCGCTCCAGCTTGGCCCCTGCCGGACGGCGCCGTCGCCGTTGCGGATCGAGTTGGGGTGGCCTTCGCCTCGGCGGGGTTGGGGGCGACCGCGGACGGGACCCGCCAGCGCACGTCGTAGGGGGTGGCGACGCGGTCGCGGTCCCCCTTGACCATTTCGAGCTGGCCGCCGAGGCCGTCGAGCAGGCGCGCCCGGGCGCCCTCGCCGCTCCAGCCCACCCGGTGCTGACGCAGCTCGACGACGGCGTGGGCCGTGGTGCCGCTGACGCGGTAGGGGCTCGAGACGAGCAGCGCCACGCGCTGGTCCTGGGCCTGGCGGGCGAGGCGGAGCCACGACGCCTCGTGACCCCGGCCGCCGGGGATCGGCGGCAGTCCGAGGTCGAGGGTGATGAGGGGCATGGCGGTGGCGAGGATCGCCTCGGCGCTGGCGAGGGCTTCTTTGAGGGTGCGCGGCCGCACCCACAGCACCCGCTCGAGCACGACGCCGGCGCGTTTCGCGAGCTGGGGGTCGAGGCCGTCGCCGAGGTCGATGAGCGCCGCCGCGTCGCCGCCGGCGGTGGCCGCGGCGAGGGCTTCGAGGACCAGGGAAAACCGCCCTCCGCGTCGGCCGCTCAGCTCGTGGAGGGCGCCCCGGCGGAGACCGCCGCCGAGGGCCGCGTCGAAGGCTTTGACGCCGGTTGAAAGCAGGTGCTCCGAAGGCTGCCGCTGACGCTCGCGCACGAGCTCGCGCCCGGTGCGCAGGTGGCGGCGGGCGAAGTCGGCGGGGATGAGATGGGCGAGGGCAGACATCCATGGGCTCCAGGCGGCAGC
>JBCDKB010000235.1:0-12718 GCA_038747035.1 Acidobacteriota bacterium
AATTACATTCCATCAGGGAGTGAAATGTGCGTTGGCTGCTCTTTCCCTCCCATAGGTTTGGCCGACCCTAGGGAAGCCCAGAGCACGCTCTCAGCGAAAACAAGGCACAACACCAAGGAGTCACGCGAAGTCCTCGCTCGTCCCCCGCCCCCCGCCAACACACGCCCCAATACCCCTAACCGTCCGTCGCATCCTAGGCCCCGACGTCCTGATAAAGATTCGAGGTTTCCAATGACCGAAACCCGTTCCCCGATCCTCCAGGGCACCCTCGATTTGATGGTGCTCAAGACCTTAGAACAGCTGGGCCCGCTGCACGGCTACGGCATCGCCCGACGCATCGAGCAGATCGGCGAAGGAGCCGTCGTCGTCAACCAGGGGACCATCTACCTCTGCCTGGTGCGCCTGGTGCAGAAGAAGTGGATTTCCGCGTCCTGGGGCAAGTCCGAGAACGGTCGCCGGGCCAAGTTCTACGACTTGACCCCCGCCGGCGCCCTGCAGCTGGAGGCTGAGGTCGAAAATTGGGATCGCATTTCCGGCGTCATCGGCCGCGTGCTCGGCTTGGCGGAAGGGAGCTGAGGACGATGAGCTCCCGCACGAATCTGTTCCGTCGACTTCGGTTGGCGCTGGCCGCCGTGCCAGCGGCACTCTTCACGGTGTGGGCCAGGATTTGGGGCTTCATCCGGCGTCGCGACCTCGATCGCGAGTTCTTGGAAGAGCTCGAGTCGCACCTGGCGATGGCGGAGGCGGAAAAGATCCGCAGCGGTCTATCGCCGGCGGAGGCCCGGCGCCAGGCCCGCATAGAGCTCGGCGGCTTAACCCAGGTGCGCGAGGCGGGCCGCCGCGCGCAGGGTCTGCCGTGGCTCGAGACCCTCGGCCTCGACTTCAAGCTCGGACTGCGCATGCTGCGCAAGTCCTGGGGCTTGACCCTGGTCGGCGGTCTGGCGATGACCCTGGCCATCGGGATCGCGGTGACGGTGTTCTCCCTGATCGACGGCGTCTTCTCTCCGACCCTGCCGCTTGAAGACGGGGACCGGGTGGTGGCGATCCAAACCTGGAACGACAAGGAGGGACGGCGGGAGGTGACCACGACCGCGGACTTCGGGCGCTGGCGGCAGCGGCTGCGATCCTTTGAGAATGTCGGCGCTTTCCGCTCGGTCAAGCACAATCTCGAAAGCGTCGAAGGCCACGCGGCGCCGGTGACGGTGGCGGAGATGTCGGCTTCAGGATTTACGGTGACGCGCGTCGCGCCGCTGCTCGGGCGTCCGCTGGTCGCCGCCGACGAAGAACCCGGAGCTCCGCCCGTCGCCGTGCTCGGCTATGACCTGTGGCGCACGCGCTTCGCCGGCGACGTCGGGCTCGTGGGGCAGACGCTACGCCTCGGCGACCGGCCGGTGACCGTCGTCGGCGTGATGCCGGAGGGCTTCGCTTTTCCTGTCAACCACAGCCTGTGGACGCCTTTGCAGATCGATCCGAACCGGGATCCGCCGCTTGAGACCGACGGCCCCGGCAGCGTGATTTTCGCCCGTCTCCGCGCGGATCGGAGCTTTGACGCCGCGGCGACGGAGCTCGCCGCCCTCGGGCTCGACCCCAACGCCCGGGCCGGGGGGGCGCTCGGCGTCTCGGGTGACCCGGAATCCGGCGAAGCTTCTGTTCTCCGGCCGCGCTTGGTTCCCTATACCTTCGCCTTCACCGGCAACTTCGAGCGCGGCGAGCTGCCCTGGGTGCTGAGGGTCGTCATGGGCGTGCTCATACTGCTCTTGGTGCCGCCGTGCGCGAATATCGCGATCCTGGTCTACGCCCGCATGATCACGCGTCAAGAGGAATTTGCTTCGCGCTTCGCCCTGGGCGCCAGCCGCGGACGCATTGTGGCGCAGATCTTCGTCGAGGTTTTGGTCTTGGCCACGCTGGCGTCTCTGGTCGCGTTGTGGATGGCCCACTACGCCGGGCAGCGGGCGCTGAGCCATATGGTCAGCTCGTCCGGGGACGGCGGTCTGCCGTTCTGGATTGACTTCAGCCTGACGTGGCGGACCGTCGTCTTTGCCGCGGCTCTGGCCGTGGTGGCGGCGGCGATCGCCGGCGTGGCTCCAGCCTTCAAGGCCACGGGGCGGAAAATGCAGGCGAGCTTCCGCGCCCTAGGCAGTGGCCACGCCGTGCAGCTGGGCTGGACGTGGACGGTCCTGGTCGTGGCCCAGGTGGCGCTCACCTTGGCGTCCCTGCCGACCGCTGTGCAGATCGGCTGGGGGACCGTGCGGCCCGGGCTCCTCGGCCCGGGATTTGACGCCGAGGAATTCCTCACGGCGGAACTCGGAGCCATCGATCCAGACGGATCCGCTGAACTCGATAGCCCCCGCCTTGATGCGGACTCCGCGCGGGCACGTCTAGAAACCCTGGAGGCTGAGCTCGCGCGAGCCCTCGAGCAGGAGGCCGGTGTGGTCGGCGTCTCGTTCGCCCATGCGGTGCCCGGGGCCGAGCCCTGGGCGGTCGTCGAAGTCGAAGGCTTGGAGCTCGAACGCGAGGGGATCGTGGAGAGTCGTGACGTCGTGCAGTGGAATTCCGTCGATGCGAGCTTCTTCGACCTCTTCGATGCGGCCCCGGTGCTCGGGCGCGGCTTTGAAGCGGCGGATTTCGAAGGCGTGAGCAAGGCGCTGATCGTCGACCAGACGTTCGCCGCGGCGCTGCTCGCCGACCGCAACCCCTTAGGGCAGCGGGTGCGCTACTCCCGCACGGTCGACGAGGCGTGGATCGATCCGACCCGCTTCGAACTGGGTTTTGAAATCGTCGGCGTGGTCCCGGACCTGCCGGCCCACGGCGGCAAAGGAACGATCTATCACCCGCGACAAATCGGGGGGGCGGTGACGTCGACCGTCTCCATCCGGGCCGGCTACGACCCGGAACTCTTGGCGCCGCGGCTGCGCGAGCTGACGACCGAGCTGGACCCGTGGATATCCCTCGAAGCGGTTCGCACTTTGGATGACATCTACACGGAGCAGCACGTCGGCAACAATATCGGCGCGACGTCGCTGGCGGCGATCACCCTCAGCGTCCTGCTGCTTTCTGCGGCGGGGATCTACGCCCTGCTGTCTTTCACCGTCAACCAGCGCCGGCGCGAGATTGGTATCCGGGCGGCCCTCGGCGCCCAGCCGCATCGGCTTCTCTTCGGCATCTTCCGTCGCTCGCTGGCCCAGATCGGCGCCGGCGTTACGGTGGGGGCCGTCCTGGCCGCCGGACTCGAAGCGCTGATCCCCGTCGAGCAGGTCGGGGGATGGCAGGTCCCCGGCATCATCGCCTGGACCGGGTTGGTGATGCTCACCATCGGCCTGCTCGCCGCCGCCGGTCCCGCCGGCCGCGGACTGCGGGTCGATCCGATCGAGGAGCTGCGGGAGGGCTAGGGCAGCCGAGCCGGTCAGCGCCGGCGGTCGCTGTCCGTGACCTCGATGAGGAACGTGCGGGCGTGGCTCGTGTCGCGCCCGCCGTCCTCGAGTCCGCCGTCGTCCCGCAGCACCACCGTGACCGTGGACGTGCCGGCGGCGCCGTCTCGGAGCGTGAATCGCAGGCTGCCCCGGCCGTCGAGGCGCGGCAGTCGCAGGAAGAGGCTCGGGTGCGTAATGTCGAGGACCGCGAACCGGAGGTGCTGGGCGAGCTCGTCGAGGGGGCCGGCGCGGAGCCGTCGGGCGAAGCGGTCGACCTGGTGGGCGCCGGAGCTTTTCGGGACCGTGACGCGATCGTCGAGCTCGAAGGTCGGCGGGTCGTTCACCGGCCGCACGGTGAGCGTGACCGTCGCCACGTTGCTTTGGGAAAGCCCGTCCGAGAGACGGTAAGTGAAGGAGTCGGTGCCGTTCCACTGCGATTTAGGCACGTAGGTGAATCGGCCGTCGGCGGCTAAGGAGCGGAGCAGGCCGCCGTGGCGCGGGCCGCGCACCAAAGTCGCGGTCAGCGGATCGCCTTCTTCGTCGAGGTCGGCGCCGCCGAGGGAACCGTCGATGACGTGGCCGTTGAAGGCACCCGAGTCCTCCGGCACCACGACGCGGTCGTCGAGGGCGACGGGCATGTCGTTGACGTCGATACGCGGCGTCTTGACCACCGCCCCGTCCGGCAGCTTGAGGGCGAAGCGCAGTTGGTCGGGGGTCGCCGCGGAGGCGAAGCTTGAGAAGGTGGCGACGGCAAAGAGGGCGGATCGTTCATTCAGCCCGCGGCCGTCCAGGCGGACGGTCAGGGATCCTTCGGCGGCGTCTAGGACGGCCCCGGCGAGCCGCCGGTCAAAGCCCGCTTCGAATCGGCGGGAGCCGTCGTCGAGGAAGAGAGAGAGGTCGTCGAGCAGCGCCCGCCGCTCCTTCGGTCCGAGGGGTGAACCGTCGCCGTCTTCGACGGTGAAGCGGGACGCGTCGAGTCCGGAGTCGCTCCGGATCTCAAAGACGGGGACCGTCTGGCCGTCGAGCACCCGCCGGGGGGCGACGGAGACGGCCGTTGCGCGGTCGGGGCCGCGGCCCGTCCTCGCGAATGCGGGCGGCGGGGGCGCTAGGGCCGGCGTCGGTGCGGGCTGGCGCTCGAGGCTATCCGACATGGCGGTGGCGGCGACCGGAATCGGTGCCGCGTCCGCGGGCGAGACGGCGAGGACGCAGGATAGGAGGGCGAACGTGAGGCAGGGCAGGCGTGCGCCGCTCGGGTCAGCTGGGCGGAGGGACGTGGCGGGTCGGTTCATGGGCGAGTGTCCTCAACCGGTTCCGGATCGGCCTGCGCCGAGGGAAGAGCCGGCGCGGGCTGGGGAGATACAAGATCTGCGAGACATCGTCGGTACCCTCAGAAGCGCCATCGGGCGACCCTTGTCCCAAGCCGGAGCATTTTTCGTCGGCGACCTTCGGGCGCCCGCGCCGTGCGGCCCGGGTGGTAGCCTGCGCCCATGGATCCCAAGGCATTTGAAATGTGGTCGAAGCGCGCCGCGAGCTGGTCCCGCCAGTACTTGGAAACCCTCAGGGAGCGGCCGGTGCGTCCGCAGGTGACGCCCGGAGAAATCGCGGCCCAACTGCCGCCGACGGCGCCGGAGAAGCCCGAGTCGATGGAGGAGATCTTCGCCGACTTCGAGCGCATCGTCCCCGGCGGCATGACCCACTGGCAGCACCCCCGTTTTTTTGCCTATTTCCCGGCAAATGCCTCGCCGGTCTCGATGATCGCTGAACAGCTCGCCAACACCATGGCGGCCCAGTGCATGCTGTGGCAGACGTCGCCGGCGGCGACGGAGATCGAAGGCGTCATGGTCCGCTGGCTGCGGGATGCCATGGGGCTCTCCGACCACTGGAGCGGCGTGATCCACGACACCGCGACCACGGCGACGCTGTGCGCCGTCCTGACGCTGCGTGAGCGGGCCCTCGACTGGCGAGGCCTCGAATCCGGCCTCTTCGGCGAAAAGCCGGTGCGCGTCTACGCCTCTGCGGAGGGGCACTCCTCGATCGACAAAGCCGTCCGGCTCGCCGGCCTCGGCCAAGCCAATTTGGTGAAGGTCGAGACCGACGACGACCTGTCGATGTGCCCCGAGGCCTTGGCCGCGGCCATCCGCGGGGACCGGGAGCGCGGCCTGGTGCCCGGCGGCGTGGTGGTGTGCATCGGCGGCACGGGCACCGGCGCGACCGACCGCGCCGAGGAGCTGATCGCGGTGGCCAAGGCTGAGGATCTCTACGTGCACGTGGACGCGGCGTGGGCCGGTTCAGCGATGATCTGCCCGGAGCTGCGGCCACTCTGGGACGGCGTTGACGGCGCCGACAGCATCGTCTTCAATCCCCACAAGTGGCTCGGCGCCCAATTCGATTGCTCGGTGCAATTCATCGCCGACCCGACGCCGCAGATCAACACCCTCGGCCTGCGTCCCCACTACCTCAAGACCCTCGAACACGAGACGGTGGTGAATTACAACGAGTGGACGGTACCGCTCGGCCGTCGATTCCGCGCCCTCAAGCTCTGGTTCGTCCTGCGCGCCTACGGCCTCGAGGGGCTCAGGGAGCGGATTCGCAACCACATGCAGTGGGTGGGCGAAGTAGAAGACAGGCTCCGCGAACACCCGAATTTCGAGATCACGACGCCCCGGCGATTCTCGCTCTTCACGTTTCGCTACCGCCCCGCGGGCGCCACCGACGCCGACGCCGACGCCGCCACCGCCTCACTCCTAGAACGGGTCAACAACGACGGCCGTATCTACCTCACCCAGACCCGCCACGGCGGCCGGTTCGTCATCCGCATGACCGCGGGCCAATTCGACTGTACCCGCGAAGACGTGCTCATGGCCTACGACGTGCTCACCGAACTCGCCTGACCTGGCCTGGCCCGGCTGAATCGGCCTGGGCTCGGCCGTGGCTCGGAGCTTCTGCTAAATTTCCGGCCTCGTATCCCGTCTCTCCTGCCCGGATTGTCAGTCCAACCGACCTCCGCCCCGATCGCTGACCCCCGACCCGGATGTGTCTATGAAAGCCCTTGATTTTCGAGTATCCCCCCGCCGCATTGCGCTGATCGTCGGCCTCTCCGGCCTCCTGACCGCAGGCGTCGCCTTCGCCGACGCCGGAGAGGTCGACGCTCCGATCATCCAGCCCGGATCGCCGGGGCAGCCAGTGCAAGAGCTGAGCGCCGCCGAGGCGATCCAGATCGCCGAAACCGGTTTTTCGCCGGCCGACGTCCGCTTCATGACGGACATGATTCCCCACCATTTCCAGGCCCGTCAGATGGCGGCGCTGGTCGCCGAGCGGACGAACAACCCGGAGATCGTCGAGATCGCGGGCCGGATCGACGCCTCCCAGGGAGACGAGATCGCTTTCATGCAGCAGTGGCTCCGCGACCGCGGACAGCCGGCGCCGGATCCGACGGCGCCCGGCGGCATGGACCACCATCACCACCACACCATGATGGGCATGGCCACGCCGGAGCAGATGTCCAAGCTGGAGGCGTCGAAGGGCACGGCCTTTGACCGGCTCTTCCTCGAGCTGATGATCCCCCACCACGAGGGGGCGGTGACCATGGTGGAAGACCTCCACGAGGCCGACGGTTCGGCCTACGATCCGGTGCTCTTCGAATTCACCGGCGACATCGTCAACGACCAAACCAACGAAATCGAGCGCATGAACAGCATGCTGGTGAATCTGTCGGAGGATCCGCGCGCTGGCCTGAAGCCGGGCTTCGAGGACGCCGACCAGGCGATCTCGAACCTCGAGCTGGTCGTCTCGCTGCCGAAACCCCCGGGATTCTTCGACCCGGAAAATCCTGCGAACCTTCCGCCGAAACGGCTGGAGGCCCTGGCCAAGGCGGCGGCTTCGGAAGGGGACGGCGCAGAACCCGAGGGCGAGGACGGTGACGCCGAGGGCGAAGCCAAGGACGGCGAAGACGAAGACGGCGGCGATGACGACGACCGGCGGTCGCCGCTCTTGAGCTTCAGCAATACCGACATGGCGTTCGTCGATGATGTGCTGGTGGTCGGCAACTACCACGGTTTCAACATTTACCGCCTCCACGACGGCGTGCCGAGTCTGCTGAGCTCCGTCGTCTGCCCCGGCGGCCAAGGCGACGTGTCGATCGTCGGCGACCTCTTGATCATGTCCGTCGAGCAGAACCGCGGTCGCCTCGACTGCGGGCTCGGCGGCGTCACCGAGGACGTGAGCGCCGAGCGTTTCCGCGGTTTGCGGATTTTCGACATCAGCGACCTGACCCGTCCGATGCAGGTCGGGGCCGTGCAGACCTGCCGCGGCTCCCACACCCATTCGGTGGTGAGCGGGCCCGACGCGGACGGCAAGATCATCGTCTACAACTCCGGCACCGCCGGTATCCGCGAAGAAGACGAGCTGAAGGGCTGTTTCGACGAGTCCCCCGGCGACGACCGCACGGCGCTTTTTCGCATCGACGTCGTCGAGATTCCGGCGGACAAGCCGTCCGAAGCCCGGATCGTCGCCAGCCCGACGGTCTTCGCCGACGATGAGACCGGCGCACTCGCGGGTCTATGGCGCGGCGGTGACCACGGTGATGAGACCCAGGAGACGCGGCGTACGGACCACTGCCACGACATCACGGTCTTCCCGGAGCTCGGCCTCGCGGCGGGGGCGTGCTCCGGCAACGGCATCCTTTTCGACGTCAGCGACCCGTACCAGCCGAAGCGTATCGACGCGGTGGTCGACCAGGGCTTCGCCTACTGGCACTCGGCGACCTTCAATAACGACGGCACCAAAGTGCTCTTCACCGACGAGTGGGGCGGCGGCTCCCGGCCGCGCTGCCGCGCCTTCGATCCGCTCGATTGGGGCGCCAACGCGATTTACGACATCGTCGACGGCAAGCTCGAATTCAAGTCCTACTTCAAGATCCCGGCCCCCCAGCTCGAGCAGGAGAATTGCGTCGCCCATAACGGGTCGATCGTGCCGGTGCCGGGGCGCGACCTCTTCGTCCAGGCCTGGTACCAGGGCGGGATCTCGCTGATCGACTTCACCGATTCCGCGAAGCCGGTGGAAATCGGCTATTTCGACCGCGGCCCTATCGATGAAGAAGAGCTGGTGCTCGGCGGCTTTTGGTCGGTCTACTGGTACGGCGGCCACATCTACGGCACCGAGATCGCCCGCGGCCTCGACGTGCTCACCTTGACGCCGAGTCAGTACCTATCCGAGAGCGAGATCGCCGCCGCCGGCATCGCCGATATGGGTCAGCTCTTCAATCCGCAGCAGCAGTTCCGCGTGGACTGGCCGGCGCAGCCGGTGGTCGCCCTCGCGTACCTCGACCAGCTCGCCCGCCATCGCGGCGGCCTCGGCGCGGCCATGTCCGAGAGCCTCAAGGCGGACCTCGAGAGCGCGTCGAAGCACCTGGAGAAGGGAACCACCGACGGCGACCTCAAGGATCGGCTCAATGAAGCCGGCGTGACGCTTTCGAGGGCTTCGGAAGGGCCGCGCTCGGGCTCCGATCTGATCCACGGCCGGCGGTTGGCGCTCGGCAAGACGCTGGCCAGCATCGCGGCGCGTCTGTAGGGCCGCGCGGCGGCCCAGCCCCCAGGCGCCGTGAGCCGACCCGGAGGAATCCGGGTCGGCCCGTGCGTTTGGGGCACGCCGCCCACCGGGGAAGCCCGGCTAGGCCGCGGCGGCCAGCGGGCCGAAGAAGCCGAAGATCTGGCGGACTTTGCCGTCGGCGTCGACTTCGCTGACGTCGAAGCCGGGGAGCACGGTCTGGCCGTCGACCCGCATCTCCCAGTGGTAGCGATAGCAGTTGTGGTGGCCGTCTATCACGCTCGAGCGGACGAATTCCGCGGTCGGATACTCCTTGTGGAACGCGTGGACCATGGCCTCGAAGGCGTCGAGGCCGCGGATTTCGTTCTTGGGGTCCACGAAGTAGATATCCGGGGCGAGCGCGGCTTCCAGGTGACCGCGGACCTTGGCGGGGTCCCGTTCGTGCCAGGCGTCGAGCATGCGGTCAAAAGCGGCGGGGTGGCTGGACATGGTGTGTCTCCTGTGTTTGATAAAAACAGACTGTCGGTTTGTTTTAACAAACAGACTAGAAGTCTGTAAAGTGTCCACATGGCTACCCAAGAGGAAAGAAGACGCGAAACCCGTCGAAAACTCATCGCCACCGCCCGGCGCCACTTCGCTGAGCGCGGCTATACGGCCACGTCAACGGCGGCGATCTTGGAGGAAGCGGGGGTCAGCCGCGGCGCGATGTACCACCACTACCGCGGCAAGGTGGACCTCTTCGCCGACGTCTACGAGACCGTGGCCCATGAAAGCGTGCGCCGCGCGGTGGCGTCGAGACGGCCGGGGGGCTCGCCGCTCGAAGCGCTCGCTGACGTCTGCCTCGCGTGGCTGCGGGAGGCCCGTGATCCCGAAGTCGTTCGCATTGTGCTCGACCAGGGGCCGGCGGTGCTCGGCCTCGAGCGGGCTCGCGACATCGAGGCGCGCCACTCCTTGAAGGGCATCGAAGCGTCCCTCGCCCGCGCCGAAGAAGAGGGGGAGGTTCGCCTCACGTCCCGGTCCGCCACCGGCCGACTGCTCAACGCCATGCTGGCGGAGGCGGCCCACTTGAGCGTGTCGGCGCCGGGAGAGGACGAGGTCGCCGCCATCGAATCGTCCGTGCGGGAGTGGATCGTGGCCCTGGCGGCTGTCCGCGGAGAGGAGCAGGTCTATGGCTGAACGCGTACCCTTCAAGGAATCGTTGAACGCGCCGGCGATCGCCCACCTCCGCCGCCGGCTGGAAGCGACCTGGCCGGCTTTCGAAGGGGATCGCTTCGAAGACGCGGTCATTCCCAAGCTGCCGGCTTTGGAGCTTAAGGACCGGGTGCGGTGCGTCATCGAGGCCCTGCGGCTGACCCTGCCGGACGCCTACCCGGAAGCCCTCGACGTGCTCTTGCGCACCGCCTCGACGTGGCAACCGCTCGAGCGCGAAGACGGCCTCGGCGACTTCGGCGTGTGGCCGCTGATCGATTTCATCGGCAGGTACGGCGCCGGGCCGGAGCACTTCGACGCCTCGATGGCGGCGCTGCGCACGATGACCGGCCTGTGGTCCGCCGAGTTCGCCGTCCGGCCCTTCCTGATCGACGACCAGGACCGCGCCATGGCGCACCTGCGGAGCTGGCTGGAGGATCCGGACCACCACGTGCGTCGTTTGATTTCTGAAGGCACCAGGACCCGGCTGCCGTGGGGTCAGCGCCTGCCGGCTTTGATCGTCGACCCGTCGCCGGTCTTCGAGCTGCTCGAAGCCCTGCGGCTTGACGACTCGGAATACGTTCGGCGCTCCGTCGCCAATAACCTGAACGACGTTTCCAAGGACCACCCCGGGCGAGTGGTGGAATGCTGTGCCCGCTGGTGGCGGGAAGCGGAGGACGGGGGGCCGCTGACGCTCGATGAGCGTCACCACCGTCGGCGCCTGGTTCGCCACGCCCTGCGGACGCTGATCAAGGCCGGGGACCCCGGGGCTCTCCGCGTCCTGGGCTACCGATCGGACGCCCCGGTCTCCGTCGAAGACTTGCGCTGTCCCCAGCTAGGGGGTGGGGCGGTCCATCTCGGGGGCGTTGTGCACTTCGCCTTTGACCTGGTCTCGGCGTCGAAGGTGTCCGAACCCCTGGTGGTGGACTATGCCCTCCACATGACCAAAGCCGCCGGCCACCGGACCGCCAAAGTCTTCAAGCTCAAGACGTTGGAGCTCCCGGCCGGCGGACGCGTCGAAATTCTCAAGAAGCACTCCTTCAAGAAAGTGACCGTCCGGACCTACCACCCCGGTCGCTACGCCCTGGAGATCTTGGTCAACGGACGGCCGCGGGCCCAAACGGAGTTCGACTTCGTCCTTGAGTGAGGTCGGCTCGGGCCGCCGGAGCTCAGGCGACGGGGGGGCGACTCGGCGTCAAGGACGGGGCCGGCGCCACCGTCGGACGGGCCGGAAGCAAAGAGAGGAATTCCTCAGCTAGGAGCCGGTAGGCCTTGGCGCCGGTGGCGTAGGGGGCGAATTGAAAGACCGTCTGGCCCTCCGCCGGCGCCTCCGCCAGGCTGATATTGGTGCGGATCTCGACGGCGAAGACCTTGGCGCCGAAACGGTCCCGGACTTCCCGGACGCGTCGCCGGGTGGCGCGAATTCGGTAGTCGACCGACGTCAAGACGGCCCCGAGGAAGCGGCACGGGTGCCCGGCGTGCCACGCGATGCGCTCCGCCGACTCGACGAGATGGGCGACGCCGTCGGTGGCGAGGAAATGGGGCGTGGTCGGCACGATGAAGGCGTCGCTGGCGACCAAGGCCCCCTTCATCAGATCGTTCCAATACGGGGCGCAGTCGATGAAGATGTGGTCGTAGCGCGTGGCGACGGCGGCGACGGCCTCCCGCAGCACGTGGTGTCGTCGGCTTAGGGAGCGCAGCTCGACGTCGGCGCGGCGGAGGTCGGGGGAGGCGGTGACCAGATCCAGATTCGAGACCCCGGTCGCACCGATGGCGTCGTCGAGCGCGTGCCCGCGGAGCATCACGTCGGCGGCGTTGTGCTCCCGGAGGCCGGAGCTCAATCCGAGGGAAAGTCCCGCCGAGCCGTTGGGGTCGAGGTCGATGAGTAGGACCCGCGCGCCGCCGAGCGCGAGCGCCGCCGCGAGGTGCACGGCGGTGGTGGTCTTGCCGACGCCGCCCTTGAGGCTGACGACGGAAGTGACCCGCGCCGGGGAGGCGGCGGGGGAGGGACCCTCGGTTCTCATCGCCCAAGCATACTCAAACGGTCGGCGGGGCCCTACGGTCGAGAGGAAAGGCCAATCTGGATTCGCCGCAAGCCTGCGGAGGAACCGCGGGCTTCTCATCGGCCCCCCTCTCCCATAGACTTATGGCTTATTGTTGTCTCGGCTCCGGCCGTAGCTATCTTCGATCTCGAAACGATCTAAACCCTACGGGGTGCGATGATTGCCGTCCTTGATTTGACCGCGGGCGCCCCCTCTCCGCGGCTTCCCCGGCACCCCGACCCTCCGCGTCGGAGGCCCCGCCGGCCCGTCCTTGCGACGTCGTTCACGGCACTCCTGTGTCTGGCCGGTGCCGGGTGTCTGTGGGCGAGCTCTGCGGCCGCCGAGTTTCCGGGCGTCCCCTTCTTCGAAGATCAATCGGCGGTTGTGGAGGAGCGTGAGGTCTGGGCCATGGCCCAGAACGGCGCCGGCCTGCTCTACCTCGGCACCGGCGCCGGGGTTGTGGAGTACGACGGCGTGACGGCCACGCTCCTGCCGCTCGAGAATCGATCGATCGTGCGGTCTGTGGCCGTGCAC
>JBCDKB010000236.1:0-12700 GCA_038747035.1 Acidobacteriota bacterium
CCACTACGCCGGAAGGGGGCCTCAGATCAGCGACATTGACGCCTCCGGCGTAGGGTCGGGGCTTGTCCCCGACCGCGCAGCAGCAGCGACGGCGAAAGGCTGCAAAAACGAACCGGGCTTTGGGGAAAGCACTCCGGAGACTTTGAAGCCGGCGCGGTCTTCCGCGACCGCGACGTCGCTTACGACGTCGGGAATTCGACCCGACGACGCCTAACCTTCGGAGTCGTCGGGCTCGGCCCAGCCGGCGAGCAGTCCCGCCGCGCCGCCGGGGTGGGGCGTTCCCGGGACCGCCTCGGGCGACACCCGGGCGGTGGCGCGCAGGATCGGCCGACCTTCCACGATGTACTTCGCCTCGTAATTCGTGCGGGCGCCGTCGGGCCACTCCGTCAGCACCGGCTCGACGGTGAGTCCCGGGTAGCCGTCGAGGATCTCCATCACCACCTCGCCGTATTCGAGGTGGTCCGTGGCGAAACACAGCTCGCCGCCGGGCTTGATCACGCCGAGCACCAGGTCGACGGTTTCCGGATCGAAAAGACGCCGCCGGTGGTGGCGAGCCTTCGGCCACGGGTCCGGAAAATAGACGTGCAGACGGTCGGCGAAGGCCCGGGGCAGCACCGCCGAGAGCAGGTAGAGCGCTTCACCGCGGACGTTCAGCAGATTGGACGCGCCGTGGCGCCGGGCGCGGGTCGTCAGCATGCGGAAATACTTCGACACCATCTCGACGCCGAGGAAGCGACGATCGGGTGTCCCGAGCGCGCGTTCCAGCAGGTAGCGCCCCTTGCCGTAGCCCAGCTCGACTTCCCAGGCACCGTCGCCGGGCAATAAGGCATCGATCTGCGCAGGGTCTTTTTCTTCGAGCAGCGATCCTTCGCGCTCGCCGACGGCGTAGACGGGCTTCAATCTCACGCGGGCATCCCGGAATGGCCAAATCTGGAGGACGACAGGGTGTCGGGCGGAGCCGGGAGACTATCAGTCTTCGCGCTAGTATTCGGCCGACACGCTCAACCGACAGGATGCACCAGGAGGAGACCGACCCGTGAGCTCGCCCGTGGACCGCTATGAAAAATTGGGAGCCTTTTACCTGGGACGCGCCGTCGACCCGTCGACCGGCGAGACCTCGGAGGCGCCGCTGCTTTATGACGCCAAAGACCTGACCACGCACGCGGTGTGCGTCGGCATGACCGGCAGCGGCAAGACCGGCCTCTGCGTCACGCTTTTGGAAGAAGCGGCGATCGACGGCGTGCCGTCCCTGGTGATCGACCCCAAGGGCGACCTCGCCAACCTGCTCCTGACCTTCCCCGACCTCGACGGCGAGAATTTCCGCCCGTGGGTCGATACGGGCGCCGCCGCCCGCGCCGGCCAGACGCCGGATGAATTCGCCGACGCCCAGGCGGAGCTGTGGCAGAAGGGCCTCGGCCAGTGGGACCAGGACGGCGAACGCATCCAGCGCCTGCGCGACGCCGCCGAGTTCGCGATCTACACCCCCGGTTCGGAAGCCGGCCTGCCGATCTCCATGCTCTCCTCCTTCAACGCCCCGGGGCCGGAGGTGCTCGAGGACGGCGACCTGCTCCAGGAGCGCATCCAGACGACGGCGTCGAGCCTGCTGTCGCTCCTCGGCATCGACGCCGACCCGATCAAGAGCCGGGAAGCGATCCTGCTCGCCAATATCCTCGACCACGCCTGGCGCGCCGGCGAGGACCTGGACTTAGCGGCGCTGATCACCGAGATCCAGAAACCGCCCTTCGACAAGATCGGCGTGCTGCCGCTCGACTCCTTCTACCCGGCGAAGGAACGTTTCGAGCTGGCGATGTCGCTCAATAACCTGCTGGCGTCGCCGAGCTTCCAAAGCTGGATGACCGGCGAGCCGCTGGACATTGATCGCCTCCTCTACACGCCGGAGGGCAAGCCGCGGGTGGCGGTCTTCTCCATCGCCCACCTCGCCGACGCCGAGCGGATGTTCTTCGTCTCGCTTCTGCTTTCCCAAACCTTGGGCTGGATGCGCGGCCGCTCGGGCACCTCGAGCCTGCGCGCCATCGTCTATATGGACGAGATTTTCGGCTACCTGCCGCCGATCGGCGAGCCGCCGTCGAAGAAGCCGCTCTTGACGCTCTTGAAGCAAGCCCGCGCCTTCGGCGTCGGCCTGGTGCTGGCGACCCAGAATCCCGTCGACCTGGACTACAAAGCGCTGTCGAATATCGGCACCTGGTTCCTCGGCCGCCTGCAAACCGAGCGGGACAAGGCGCGGGTTATGGACGGCCTGCTCTCCGCCGGCGGCGAGCTCAGCAAGGCCGACCTCGAGAAGCTGCTCTCCGGCCTCGACAAGCGGGTCTTCCTGCTCCACAACGTGCACGAAGACGGCCCCGTGCTCTACCGCGTGCGCTGGGCGATGTCCTACCTGTGCGGACCGCTCACCCGTCGGCAGATCAAGACGCTGATGGCCGACCGTCCCGCCCCCGAGCCGCCGACGGCGACGCCGCGCAAAGCCGCCGCCGTTAAGGCCGAGGCCGAAGCGCCGAGTCCGCGGCCGGCGGTGCCCGGGACGATCGACGAACGCTTCCTGCCGCTCGCCGAAGCCGCCGACGAGGTGCTCTATCGCCCCGCCGTGCTCGGCTCGGCGCGGGTGCACTTCGTCAACACCCGCAAGGGCCTAGAGGCGCAGGAAGAGGTGCTCTTCATCGCCGAACCCGACGGCGACGACCTCGACTGGCAAGACGCCGAGCTGCTGGAGCACCTCACCGACGGCGATCTTGAAAAAGACGGCGAAGAGGGCGCCCGCTACGGCGCCGCCGACGCCGAGCTGCTCGACGCCAAGGCCTACCGGACCTGGAACAAAGGCTTCAAGGACATGCTCTACCGCCAGCGCCGGTGGCCGCTGCCGCAGTGCGAAGGACTCGGCCTGATCGCCGAGCCGGGCGAAAGCGAGCGCGACTTCAAGGTCCGCGTCGCCGAGCTGGCGCGGGAAAAACGCGACCTCCAGGTCGAAAAGCTCCGTGACCGCTACGGTAAGAAGGTCACGACTCTTGAGGGAAGAGTGCGCCGCGCCGAGCAGAAGCTCGAGAAGGAGCAGGAGCAGGCGAGCGCCCAGCGCATGCAGTCGATCATCAACGTCGGCACCACGATCCTCGGCGCCTTCATGGGGCGCAAGACCTTCTCGCGGACCAACCTTCGCAAGGCCACCACCGCCGCCCGCGGCTTCGGCCGGAGCGCCAAAGAGGGCCGCGACGTGGACCACGCCGAAGAAAACCTCGAGGCGCTCCAGCTCCAAATGCAGGAGCTCGAGCAGGAGTTCGATGACGCCGTTTCTGAGCTCGAAGCGGAGCTGGCGGCGGAGTCCAACGACGTGACCACCTTCGAGCTCAAGCCGAGACGCAGCGACGTCGACGTGCGCCGCGTCGGCCTGGTGTGGCGTCCTTATCGGGTCGAAGACGGCGTCGCCGAGCCCGCCTGGTAGCGACCGAGACGCGGGCCGACCTACTCTCCGACTTCGACCTTCTCTTCGACGCCCTCGGCCCCAGCCGGGGCCGGGACGGCGTCGAGGGCTTCGACCATTGAGTCGATGAAGGCGGCGGGCTGGTCGAGGAAGAGCCAGTGGCCGGCGGGCTCGAAGGCGAGGCACGGGATGCCGGCGTCCTTGAGCTGACCCAGGGACTTTTCGCCAGTTCCCCGGGAGGCGCCGTAGAAATACGTCACGGGCGCGGAGAGCGCGCTGCGACGCGCGGCGAGCTCTTCGGCCCCGGAGGCTTGCACCAAGTCCACGGCGTCGAGGTGAAAGGTCCGCGGATCGGCGTAGTGGCAGCTGGCGGCGTACGCGCGCATCACCGGAGCGCGCTCTTTGGAGTCATCGCCGTTCTCCGCCGCCTTTTCGCCTTCGTTCGCCATCACGTGCATGTTGAGCAGAAAGTCGCCATATCCAGCGCGGCACCACTTCTCCGTCGACATCGCCGCCGCTTGTCCAGAGAAGGTGCAATCGTCGAGCGTGACGTTGCCTTCGATGTCGAGCACGGCGTCTACCGTAATGCGGCCGCGCTCCGCGAGGATGACGGCGATGACGCTGCCCATCGAGTGTCCGAGCAGCACCGCCCGGTCGATACCGAGTCGATCCAGCACCAGCTCGATCGACGCGGCGTGCTGCTCGAGCCCCAGGGGCTGCTCCCCCCACACCGACCGTCCGTAACCGATCAGGTCGATCGCCAGGTGGTCCCACGCGTCGAGGCGCGGGTCGCACATCACCGACTCGAAGCACAGGCCGGACTCGCCGAGGCCGTGGATATAGACCAGGGTGCCGCGGGGAGACTCCGGACGGCGGCGACGGACGGCCATGCCGAGCTCGATGGAGCGGTCGAGGCCGAGGCGGGACGCGGGAAAGCGGTGGGGATTCAACGGGTGGCCCTCCTCGGGCAGGGGCGGAGGCCCCGGGCCGAAGACCCGGGGTCGTGGGGCGGTCAGCTCGACGCGGCGTAAGCTCCCGCGGCCGCCGCGACGCCGACTCCGGCGTCCACGGAGAGCTCGCTCGAGAGCAGCTCGCCTAAGGCCGAGAGCACCAGCATGACGTTGCGTCGGCTGGAGGAATGCCCCATCAGTCCGATGCGCCAGGCCTGGCCTTTGAACGGTCCGAGGCCGGAGCCGATTTCGATATCGAAGTCTTCAAGCAGCGCGCGGCGGACGCGGGCGTCGTCGACGCCCTCCGGCACGCGCACGGCATTCAAAGTCGCGAGGGTGTGGGAAGGAATGTATTCGAGGCCGAAAGCTTCGAGGCCGGCGCGCAGCGCCAGGTGGTGGCGACGGTGGCGGGCGACGCGGGCGTCGAGGCCTTCTTCGAGCACGATGCGCAGCGCCTCGTGAAGCGCGTAGCTCATGTTGACGGGCGCCGTGTGGTGGTAGGCGCGCTCGCCGCCCCAGTAGGACGCGATCAGGCTCATGTCGAGGTACCAGCTCTGCACCGGCGTCTTGCGCGTCCGGATGTGCTCTTGGGCGCGCGCGGAGAAGGTCACCGGCGCTAGGCCCGGCGGGCACGAAAGGCATTTCTGAGTACCGGAGTAACAGGCGTCGATGCCCCACGCGTCGACGGTCACCGGGTGACCGCTGAGCGACGTCACCGTGTCGGCGACGAAGAAAGCGCCGGAGGCTTTCACCAGCTCGGCGATTTCATCCATCGGCTGGTGGGCGCCGGTCGAGGTCTCGGCGTGCACGAGCCCGAAGAGCGAGGTCTCCGGATGCGCTTTGAGCGCCTCTTCGACCTGCGCCGGATCGATGGTCTCACCCCACGGCACCTCGATCGAGTGCACCGTCGCGCCGCAGCGCCGCGCGACTTCGCGCATGCGGGTCCCGAAAACGCCGTTGACGCAGACGATCGCCGTGTCCCCGGGCTCCAGCAGATTAACCAGGCACGCCTCCATACCGGCTGAACCGGTTCCGGACACGGCGAGGGTCAAAGCATTCTCCGTGCCGAAGACGTGACGCAGCATGTCGCCGGTCTCGTCCATCAGGGTGAGGTATTCAGGATCGAGGTGGCCGAGGGTCGGGCGCGAGAGCGCTTCGAGGACGCGGGCCGGCACGCCGCTCGGTCCGGGCCCCATCAAGAGGCGTTCGGAAGGGCGGGAGGTCGGCGGCACGGCTGGGGTCTCGGTCATTGGAGCATCCTTTGACGTCAAGATGAGCGTTTGATGAAGAAGCGGATGCAATCCGGTGGATCGCACCCGCAGTGCCCATCGAGGAGGTGGTGTTGGAGGGAAGATTCGTGAAATTGAAAGCAACCCCGGCCCGGCGCGAAGCCGCCGGCGGCGGGGGGAGATTCCAGGGGCGGTGAGCGACGGGCCGGCGCGGTTAAATCGCGAGGCCAGCCGGGGCGCCGTCCGCCACAGGGAGCCCGGGCAAACCGACCGGATCCTTGGCGTCGACGGAACGCTTCAGCAGCAGCGCGCGGCGCATCTCGATGCCATCGAGCCACAGGGGCACGAAGGCCATCAGATCCCGCAGCGTTTTGTCGATGTCGGCCAGCAGCTGGACCAGACGATCGGAGAAGACGTTGTGGCAAAGCATCAGATCCCGCACCGCCTGCTCCCGCTCAGGTCGGGAGTCGCCGGCGCTCGCCTTGATGCGGTCCCCCGCCTGGCGAGCGGTGCGCCATAGCGCCGTCGCGACGTTGCAGCGCACCGGCAGGTCGACCGTATAGCGATCGATGATCTCCATCTCGTGGAAGCGGATGCCGCGCAGCGCCAAGACCTCTTTGAGCTTCGGCGTCAGCTCGACGGCCACCATGTCCAGCATCTCCTGGGTCTCGAGCCAGGTGCGCTCGGTGGGCACGGACTGCTCTTCGCGGATGACGCGGATGGTCGGCGCGAGGCGCTTGACGCGGTGCCGGTCGATGGCGACGAGGTACTGCTTGAGCTTCTCCACCGTGGCGTGCAGCCACTCCGCCTCTTCGACATCCTGGGGGAAACGGCGTGACAGGAAATAGTCCGCGTCGTGCTGCGACCTCGGGTCGCCCGCCATGATCTGGCCGAAGGTGTCTTGGAGAAACGCGTGGATCTTGCCGATGGTGACGCAGAGCAGCTTGCGCACTTCCATCAGACGCTCGGCGGGCAGCTCACCCGCCGGGAACTTCTCCAGGTCCCCGAGCACGGTATCGACCAGCATGGTCAGCGACACTTCGGCGTGGGAGCGCGCTTCTTCGAGGGCCGGAAATGGCGACGGATTGTCGAGCAGCGGCGCCAGCTGGGTGAGCAGCAGGTCGGACACTTCGCGGACCTTCCGCCAGATCTCGGCCAGGCGCTCCGGCGAGCAGTGGAGGATCGCGTAGTTGCTCTCCATGACGCCGCCGAGCATGCGGATACAGCCGAGGAAGGCCCGGATGCGGGGGTTCTGCCAGTAGGTCCGCTCACGGGACCAGTCCGCGACGGTGACCCCGTCGGGCAGCGGAATCTCTTTGTCACCGACCCGGATGAAGTGCTGCTGCTCCACGGCTCTTTGGGCTTGGCGAGGCTGTCCTCGGGGTTTGACGGTCGGCTGGGCTTAGACGCTCGAGCTGGCGGAGCATAGCAGCCGCGCCAGCCTTCAAGGGGGCGGCGGAGTCGCCGGATGAGCTCGCCGGGGGCCCGTCGCCGCCGACATCGCTTTTTCCGACCCTTATCCACCGCCGCAACTCGGCGCGGCCCATTCTAACCAAGAGCCACCAGAGAATGCGTCTATTCCCGGGTCGGGATCAAGGTCCTTTGGACCGAACCTCGACGGGCCGGGTTAACGCTTTTTCTTCTCACGCTCTTTGACCTGGTCCCACACCGCATCCATCGCGTCGAGGCCGGCTTCCGCCAGTGGCTCCCCCCGCTTTTTGAAATGCGCTTCGACCTCGCCGAACCGGCGGCGGAACTTGGCGTTCCCTTGCGCCAGGGCTGCCTCTGGATCGCAGCCCAGGTGCCGGGCGAGGTTAGCGACGGCGAAGAGCAGGTCGCCGAGCTCTTCTGCGACCTGCTCGTCGGCGTCAGGTCCGGCGCCGGCGGTCGCTTCTTCGAGCTCCAAAAGCTCTTCGCGGACCTTGGCGAAGACCGGCTCGGCGGAGCGCCAGTCAAAGCCGACCCCAGCCGCCTTCTGGGTGAGTCGGTAGGCGCCGGTCAGAGCCGGCAAGGACGCCGGGACGCCGGCCAAGAGCGATTCGGAGCGCTCGAGCTTTCGACGTTCCCAGGCCTTCGCCACCTCGGCCCCGTCTTCGAGCTTGGGCGCCGAGCCAAAGACATGGGGGTGACGGTCGACCATCTTGCGGTGGATGCCTTCGGCGACGTCGGTGAGCGTGAAGCTCCCTTCCTCGGCGCCGAGTTGGCCGAGAAAAACGACTTGGAAGAGCAGGTCGCCGAGCTCCTCCGCGAGCGCCCGGCGGTCCCCGGAGTCGATGGCGGCCGCCACCTCGTGCGCCTCTTCGATGACGTAGGCGCGCAGGTCGTCCACGGTCTGCTCTTGATCCCACGGGCATCCGTCCGGGCCCCGGAGTCGGTCGACGAGCGCCTGGAGTGGGCCGAGACGGGTCTGTGCGGAGGAAGTCATGGGGATCCTTGGGAAGGCGGCAAAGTGGTTTTGAATACAGTCGGGCCGTGCGGACGTCACTCAGCCCTCGGCATCGATTCCAGCGGCCGGATCGATTCCGGTTACGGGATCGTTCCAGATAGAATGTATGCCACGCACAATTGTGACCGTTCGTCCACCTCCGTCGGCGGCACCCTGCGCCTCCGCGGTCGGCCGTCGATCGCCCGGCGTCACAGCATCTTGGCCCAGCGGCCGAGAGCTCAGCAAGTCGTGAGCCGACTGAGACGGACATCGAATCATGCCCCTCGAATCCACGCAGAAATCCACGCCCCCTTCGCACGTCCGGGCGCAGCCCGCGACGCCCCTCGCCCCCTAGGCGAGCCGGGCCGGAAGCGAAGGCTGGGTCCACGGAAGACAGCACGAGCAAGATAACGTGAGCGACCAGCCGAAGAAAATCAAGGTCACAGATCGCCGTATGTTCACCCCCGACGGGAACCTGCGGGACGAATTCAAGGATCTCAAAGACGCCGCGGCGCCGTCCGCAGTCGCCGAGCCGCGCGATGAGCCTGCGGCGGCGGAGCCTCCCCAGGCCCCACAGGCGCCGCCCGCCAGGCCACAAAGCGCAGCGCCGCCCCAGGGCGCAGCGCCCCAAAGCGCAGCGCCGCCGCAACAGCCGGCGCCGAGCGGCCCGATGGCCGCCGACCCCGCGGATGAACCGACCGAGTCGGGCGCGGCTTTCTACGACCTCGTGGCGATGCTCGCGCAGTCCGCCTCGGTCTACTTGAGCCAAGCGTCCCAGCAGCTCGAGCGTCGGGGCGAGCTGCTCGAGATGTCGCGTATGCACATCGACCTCCTGTCGGTGCTCGAGCGCAAAACCCGCGGCAACCTCTCCGCCGATGAAAAGGCGATGCTCGAAGACGCGATCTATCGCCTGAGGATGGCGCTCGTGGAGCTCGGCGGCTGACCGCGATGGGCGCTCCCCGGCAGCACGGTGCTCGGGCCACTGGGGCCCGCCGGAAGACGGCGAGCTCGGCGCCGTTCGGCGGCGCCCGTCGCCTGACCGTGCTCGCCGCAGCGGCGCTGCTCGCCGGGCTGATGCTGGTGCCCACGACCGGGGCGTCCGGCGCCAGCGACCTGGGCGGCATCGAGCTCACGGCGCCGGTGCGTCAGCAGCTCTATAACCTCCAGCAGGCCTGGCTCGGCTGGACGAGGGCCTTCGCGGACGACGATACGAGCGCCGCGGATACCGAGCTCGAGCAGATGGGCCTCATCGCCCGCCACCTGGGCATGGAGCGCCTGCCGGACCTGTCGAACGCCGCCGCCGCGCTCGCCATCCGGGAAGCTAAAGCCGGGCGTTTCGGTAAGGCGAAAGAAGCGCTCTACGCCGCCCGCCAGCTCGACCCGGACCAGCCCGACAACGATTTCGCCGACGGCGCTATCCGGCGCGAAAGCGGCGACTACTTCGGCGCCGTCCAAGCCTTCGTGCGCGGCTACCTCAAGCTGCTGCACACGCCGCTGCAGCGCACGCTGTGGCTGCACAACGTGATCCTGTGGGCGTCCTACACGCTGCTCGCAGCGGCGGCTCTCTTTATTGCGGTGCTGATGCTGGCGAAGGGTCGCCGACTCTTCTACGACTTCTCCCGCCTCTACGCGCCGCCGTTGCCCCCGCTCGCCGCCGACGCCTTGACCGCGGTGCTGCTGCTGTGGCCCCTGCTGCTGCCGTCCGGGTTCGTCTGGCTCTGCCTCTACTGGTCGATCCTGCTGTGGAGCTACTCGTCGGTCTCGTGCCGCGGAGTGCTGATCTTCACGTGGATTCTGCTCGGCCTCGCGCCGAGCCTTCTGGTCTACCAGCAGCGCTCCACCCGCGTCGCCATGGTGCCGGCGGCTCGCCTGATCGAAAACCTCGCCGAAGGTCGACTCTACGGCTCCATGTTCTCCGACCTCGAGGTCTTGAGGTCCCTGGTCCCGGACAGCGACGCGGTCACCGAGATCACCGCCGACCTGCACCGTCGCTTCGGCCAGTGGGACTACGCCCGGGCGATTTACACCGAGCTCGCCCAAGACCCGGAACGGCCGACCCGCCTGACCGCCACCGCCTACTCCAATATCGGCGTCTTCCACCACCGCAACGGCGACTACGAAACCGCCGTCAACTACTTCTCCCGCGCCGCCGAGGCCGACCCGAGGCTCGCCGAAGCGGTGTACAACCTCAGCCAGGCCTACGCCCAGCTCTACGACTTCAACAGACACCACGAAGCCATGGCGCTGGCCAAGGAGCTGGACGCCGACAGCGTGGAGGCGTGGAACGAGGCGGCGGTCACCGCCGAAGACAGCGCCATCCCGGTGGACGGCGGCGTGCGCCGGGTCGACGAGCTGCGCGACCGCATCTCTCGCCTGTGGCGCGATCGAAGTGCGGAGGGCCTGTTGGCGCTCCTCACGCGCTTCCGCGCCCTCTCCGCGGCGCTCGCCGCCCTCGCCCTCGCCCTCGCGGTCCACCAGCTGCGCCGCCAGGTCGGTTTCTTCTCCGACCGGCTCGCCCGCCGCAAGCACTCTCTGGTGAAAAACAAGTGGGCGCGCGCCTTCATCCCCGGCCTCGGCTCCCTCGACAGGGGCTCCGGCGTGGTGGGCTTTCTGATGATTCTGATGCCGACGGCGTTGGTGATCATGATCGTCGGCCGCTCCTTCGGATTCCGCCAGCCCCTCGCCGTGTCCCCGGACCCTTTGCCGGTGACCCTCGTCGGCCTCCTCGGCCTCGCCTTCATTTTCCTTCTGCGCATCCTCGTCGAGCTGCGGGACGACTAGCGGACCATGAATCTCGAAGGCGATCTCTCACGCATCCGGCTGCCGAAGGTGCTCCTCGGCATCGGCGCCCACGTCGCGACCGGCATCCTGACCGTCCAAGGCGAAGAAGACATCGTCGCCGTGTCTTTTGTCGACGGTTCGATCGTGACCGCCGACGCGTTGAATCAAACCGTGGAAGAAGGCCTCGGCCGGGTGCTCAAGGCCAAGGGCTGGCTTTCCCCCAGCGAGTTCCAGTCCGCCCTCAGCGACTACCAGGGGGGTTCCACCGGCAGTCTCGGCGAACACCTGATCGAAGGCGGACTCATCGACCGCGACCAGCTGCTCGAAGCGCTGCGCGAGCAAACCCTGGCGTCGATGATGGCGCTGCTCGGCTGGAAGAGCGGCGAATTCAAGTTCTACTCCGGCGACGAGGTGTCCTTCGAAGAGGGCTTCCTACCGATCTCCGTCGACGAGCTCTTGGTGAGCGCCATCGACCGCCTCGGCGAGCGGGTCGGCCTGGTGGGATCCATCCCCAGCGCCGCCGGCGCCTATCGCCAGGTGCCGCCGCGCGGCCCCGTCCAAGTCTTCGGCAAAGACGGCGACGGCATGAGTGCCGGCATTTGGGTCACGGAGCAGCAAGCGACTTTCCTCAGCCGCACCGACGGCCGCCGCGCCGCCGCCGACGTCGCCCGGGAGCTCGGTATGAGCCGCTTCCAGGCGCAATTCACGCTCTATTACCTCACCCAATACGACCTGATCGAAGCCACGGGCAAGGCCGGAAAAGAGTCCCGCGCCAAGGCGCCGACGCCCGGCCCGGCTCCGACCCCGGTCAGCGCCCCGAGCCCCGGCCCTGGCCGACCGACGGGCCCCGCGTCGGGGGGATTGCCGGGCCCCGCGCCCCAGGCCCCAGCGGGTCCGGCCCCGACGGGCCCGGCGCCCCAAGCGCCGGCCCGCAAGGCCCAAGACGACCTCATCCCTTTCCTCGACGACTCGTCCACGGGCCTTGAAGCGAGGCCCGCGGGCGCGGCGGTCAGCGACGATATTCTTCTGCCCCAAGACTCGGCCACCCGCGGTCCGATCAACGCAGAGATCTTCATGCCGCCCGACGACCTCGACGAGTCGCGGGCAGGCGGCCCGGGACTGTCACGCGGCGCCGGCGCCGTGCTCGACGCCGCCGCCATCGGCCTGGCCGCGATCTTGCTCCTCGTCCTCGCCAGCACCCTCGCCGGCCGCCCGGTGGCGACGCTGCTGCCGTTCCCGTGGCAAGACAACGCCCGCGCCACCGCCGAGAAGAAAGTCCGCGACGCCCTGTTCCAACGCATCGACCGCGCCGCCCGCACCTTTTTCCTGCTCGAGGCCCACTACCCCGATACGCTCTCCGAGCTGGTGGATATCGGGCTCCTCAACGCCAACGAGCTCCAGGACCCGGCCGGCCACGAGCTGAGCTACACCACCGACGGCGTCAGCTACCGCATTTCGCTGCTCAAGAACGGTGAAGAAATCGAAGGCCTCGGCACCACCGAAGCCATCACCGGCGACTTCCTCGTCGACCCCCAATTTCTCAGCGAAGCCGCCCAAGCCGAAGCTCCGCTGATCCTGCTCGATTAAGCCGCCGAGCGCAGCCGCACTCCACGCGGCTCCACCTCTGCCCGGAAGCAGCCTGCGGACCGGCCGGTGTCCCCTGCCCGCGCCAAAAACTCCGGACCGTGAAGATTTTTCTAAAAATCTTCATCCTTCTATATTTTTCCGTCGCGCCCCACACCCTTAGTGAAGTGAACGACGGGGAGTCGAGACGACAAGCTCCCCGACGAGACGTCGCGAGATCGACGGCACCTGAAACGGAGACGCTCCAACGTCTCCTATTTTTTTGCTCGTTCACCGAAGAACCGCCACCCTCGCCCCCCCC
>JBCDKB010000237.1:0-12688 GCA_038747035.1 Acidobacteriota bacterium
CCGCGGCGCCGGGTTCCTTCCAGGTCACCCACATCACGTCCGCTTCGTCGACCGCGGAGATGACGGGCACCGACATTGCCCTCGTCTTGGAGCAGCAGGACAACGTGGCGTCCACGGCGATCAGCGTCAACGCCCCGCCGACATTGACGGCACCGATCCCCGATCAAAATGGAGTCGAGGGGGTCGCCTTCATCCTGGACTTCTCAGCCTCGTTCATAGACCCCGAAGACCAGCCGCTGACATTTTCCGCCGCCGGCCTGCCGTCGTCCCTGCGCCTGGAGGCCGGCGGAATCCTCCTCGGTACGCCTTCGACTTCCGACGTCGCAGGGTCTCCCTACACTGTCGACATCACGGCAACCGACCCGAACGGCGCGTCGACCTCGGGGGGTTTCACGCTCAGCCTTTCGAGCAGCGGAGACGCGATCTTCGTCGACGGATTCGAATCCGGCGACACCGGAGCCTGGTCAGCGGTAGCTTTCTAAATCACATCCGATGAGATCGGACTGCCCTTGGGCTATTGTGCTCGGCGTGCTGCCTGATGAAGTTCTTACCGCTGTCGAAGTCCGCTGCGCGCACTCACTGGACCGTCTGCGGCGGCATGGACTTTGGTGAGAGCCGGTCAGCCACCGTCTACGTGCACGCCCTGATCGACTGGGAAGCAGGCCAGGCTCACGAAGCGTTCGGCCGCCTCCCGAGGCTATGGTTCGACCGCGAGGTCTTCGGACATCGCCTGCAGATCGGCACCGCTGAGATCACAACGACTGAAGTCAACATCGGCCAACGGCCTGATACGCGGGATATCCCGATCAACTATTTTCGGCGACGTACGAGAACGGCGAGGGTTGCTATCGCTAAAACGATCGCTTGAACCACAAGACTTCGCGAGCTCAGGGTCGGGATATCGGTGATCGGTAACGCTCGCGGCGCCGGATGCACGATCAGGCCGGCCTTTTCACCAGTCGGCAGAATCAGAGCGGGCTCTACGGGCTCGATCGCATCGCGGCCCACCGTGAAAGTCAGTAGTCGCTGCAGAGAGACCACGTAGAACTGCCTGTTCTGGTCAACTGCAAGCCCCCGCGAAACCGCCGGTAGTCCCGGTACCGGCGAGAACGGTCGTTGTTCGATGCGGACGCCGTCCACTTCGAACGCGGCGAGCTCTCTCCGAGTACCGTTGACAGCAACCAACAGCGAGAGGCTGTCGATATAAACCATGTCAGAGATGCCGATCGGTCCCGGCCAAGGCGAGCCCTCCTCGAGCGTCGGCACCCCGCTCTCGTCCAGGCCCAGCACGTTGAGCCCACCATCGAATCGAGACCAGTATGAAAACAACGTGCGGCCGGTCGGCGGAAGGAGTAGTCCAGCATGCAGGCCGATCTCGATGTTGCGCAGTTCGAGCAAGCCATTCTCGAGCCTCCGATAGACGCCGAATCCAGGGGCGTTGAAGAACACGACATAGACAAACCCCGATTGCGGATCTTGAACGAGACCGAGGGCCGTCCTGGGGGTCGGAACGTTCCCCACCAACCTCCAGCCAATATGCTCGTCCCGTTCAAATACAGAGATCGAACGTTCTTCTCCATTTGTCACATAAAGAAACTGTTCCGAGCGATCGACGATCATGGCAAATGAGAAGCCTGGAGTCGGCTCAGAGAGACTTTGAAATTCAAGCCGACAGTCCTCGGCAATGCGAAATCCGGCGACGCTTCCTTCCCCGGAGGCGCCGGAATTCAAGACCCATAGCTGTTCTCCGCGGGCGACTAGGCTCTGAGTAGCCCCCTGCACTCCGCCGAGACCACGGGTCTTGAACGGGGAGCCCTCAGCTTCCACAGGCACCGACCCGGCCTGCAGTCGAAATGCGTGGACTTCGTTTTCGACGATCGGTCGATTGCCATTGATGAAGAGACATTCGTCGGCTCGAGAGGTCCCTTGTGACCACATGACGACGAGGAGTCCCAGGAAACTCAGTTTAAAAATGTTTCGCGTCATCTCTCGCCAACTCCTTCCCAAGCATGCTCGGAGGATATCTGAAACAGGGAGTCGTCGCCCCCCCAAAAAAACCGGCAAGTCCACGAGGTCGGCTCCGATGCATTCGAGCAGCGAGCGCGCAGCGCAAGTCAGCCAACAAGCCCGCCGTTTGCCGGTTGAACCCGACAAGTGTCAATGGGCACGAATTTTCGCGGTTCCGTCCGGCGGCGGGCCACGCCTACTCGTCCGGCCGCCCGCCGAAGCCTTCACCGAAGCCGAGGTCGCCGGGAAGCTCTTCTACACCTCGTCAGAAACGGGTAACCCGTTGGTGGAGTCCTACGCCGTCGATGTGGCCGATGCCTTCATTTTCCACGACGGCTTCGAGTCGGCGGATACTTCGAGGTGGACGGTCACCGTGCCGTAACCCCAATAGACCTAGACAGGTCGCCCCGAGGGGCATGGGCTGTAGTTAGTCACCGCCACGCTGACGCCGAGGGCCAGGGGGCCTAAGGCCACATAGCCATGCTCTCGCGCACTCGAGGCTCGCCAATAGCCGCCGTGGATGAAGACCAGCAGCGGCGTTCCCTTCACCCTCTTTCCATCTTCAAGGATGCTCGGAAGACCACCGGTCGAAGTGCCCGAGCTCGAAGTCGTCGGCGAAGAGCGTATTGTCCAGCCGAAGCTCCACAGCGTCGACGCCAAAATCGAAGAGCTGACCTTCGGGCATGCTGAGGTCGAGGGTGCAGAAGCCGGACAGAGTCCCCGCGGGCGGGGCGAGACGGGTCTCAAAAGCCAGCCAGTCTGTCGGAGTCTCGTAGCTGGTCAGCGGCATTAGCGGTTCCGCGTCGAGGGAAGCGCCGGTGCAGTCCGGATCTTCGAAGAACTGACATTCTGCTGAGATTTCCACGCCCGGGTCCACGACGGCGTTCAATCTCGCCGACAGCCGATAGCTCGAGCCGGGGACCATCGCATGGCACTGACCGAGCGTCGACGCCACCGACCCCGACACGTTCTGGAGCCTCGCGGATCCGGAATCGGGCGATTCGTAGGCGTCAGCCGTCGAATAGCTGGCATCCTCCGGAACGTCGACCAGGAAAATCCAGCCGCCGAGATCGCAGTCGAGGTGTCCACTGGCTAGCAGGTTGGCGGGGTCGGCCCGGAACTGGCGCTGGAAGCTCTCACTCCCGGCCGCACCGAGGTCACCGTCGAGCGGATTGCCCGCCTCGTCTCGCAAGGCGGTCGGCCCTTCGCCGCACGCGAGAAGGCGATAGAGGCCAGGCTCCAGGGGCGACTCCGGATCGAGGCTCGCGGTGGCGCCGTCCCAGGCGATGCTCGAAATCGACACCAGCTCATCATCGCCCGCTGAAGCAAGACAGGAGTCCGTGTCGAGACGTCGGTCGCGCCCGGCGTCAACCAGGCGCCACGAGCTCGGCGACGTCACGTCGCCCGGCGTTTCGTCACCCGCCGGATCAAACATCGCTTCGTCGAAGCGCACGCCGAGGCGCACGATCGGCACACCGTGGACCGTGGCACACGGCTCGAGGACCTGCGCATCCTCGACACCGTGGCGCACCTCAAGCACCGACGGCGCTTGGTGGTCGAGCGCCGTCGACTCTTCCGCGGAATCGTTGCCCGGGCTTGGGTCCAGCTGGTCCGAGGAGACCGCGACGCCGTAGGAAACTGACGCCGCGCCCAGGGGCTCGACGGCGAGCCTGGCGGTGAACTGCACCGACTCGCCGCCTGCGATCGTGCCCAAATCGCAGGTGGGTAGACCCGCCGGGTCTTCGGAGCAGCCAAACGTTTCGATCGCGGATGTCCCGAGATCGAGCGAGCTCGCCGCCACCACGTTCTCCGCTGCTCCTCCTCCGAGGTTCTGCACGGTGACCGTATAAAGCACGTCTTCGTCTAAGGCCACCGGATCTTTAGCGTCCGAAATCGAGACCGCGAGGTCCACCGTCCGCTCGAATCGCACCGCGATGGCGCGGTCATCCACGGGCGCAATGAGACAGGTGTCGCCGGGGGCATGGGTCTCGGCGGTGCTGTCGCAGCCCAGCCAGCCGACGAGATAGCTGTCGCCCTGCGGGGCCGCCACGAGCGCCACTTCTTGGCCCTCGAGCACCTCTTCGGAACAGTCGCCACCGGTGAGGGCGCCGTCGACAATGCATGAGAAACCGGGCCCGGTCACGTCACCCGCGCCTACCCCCGCGCTTTCGACGCTCAGGACTGCAAAGTCACACTCGTCGGGAGTGCCGTCGCCGTCTGAGTCGATTCCATCATCTCCCCCCGGACAGGTGTCCGCGCTGTCGCACACGCCGTCGCCGTCGGAATCGTCGTTGACGTCCAAATGGGCCCGACGCTGACTCCGCCGCTGCTGCCGCCGATCAGGGCGTCGCGCAGATCGCCGTAGACCACTCCGCCGTCCCCACCTTGAGGTCCAGCCCCGTCCTGACCTGACGTCCCATGGCCGGCGCCGCCGGCGCCGCCGGCGCCGCCGTTGAGGCCAGTGGGGCCCCCTCCCCCGCCCGGGCCTGCGCCCACGCCGACGCCGCCGTCGAAGCCACCCGGCCCAGCGGATGCTACGCCCGCACCGACGAAAATCGCACCGTGAATAACGAGGCTCGACTTCGAGAGCAGCGCCACCGGCCGCGACCCGACAATCGTCACGTCGACCTCGAGTGTGATCGAGTCGAAAGTGAAGACGGCCACGTCTTCGGACGAAAGCACGCCGGTATGGCTAGCGCCGCCGGTGATCGAAAGATCGTCGGAGTCGAGGGTGATCGCCGAAGACGGAGAAAGCTCCCCGGCCAGCGAGGTGAAATCCTGCGGGGCGTGGGGGTCGGCCGTCGAGATGTTGGCTGTGAAAATCGAGATCGATACGACAAGTACGCTGAAAGACCCAGGCCGTGCGCCTGATGGTGGAAGAGAGCCTGGATTTCATGCGCCAGCTCAGCGGAGGGGCGGAAGCCGAACCCGATCTGGGCTGATGGCCCCAGAAGGAGAATGATGGGGCTTGTCGCCCGCGGAAGCGTCGCTGGCGCCACTCAGAGGTTTGCCATGCGCCAAGTCGGTGAAGAGCTGGCCCTCGGAAAAGACCGACTGGAGAGCAAGGACCATTTGGATGAGAAGATTCGGAATCACCCCAAGGGCCCCATGAATACTGAGGGTTGCCGGCCTGAGGAGGTCGCTGATCGGTCCTCCGGTGATCGCCGTCTGGTATAGCGACGTCGATGTGTTCCTGCCCGCGAAGACGACGGTCTGACCGTCGGGCATGACGAGAACATTGGTGAATGCATCGTGAGGTCTGGAACGTTCGGATAGGACCCATCAATCAACGAGCCCAGAATCGGCGGCTCACCGCTCGGCCAAACGGAAACGCCAGCGCTCGAGCGGTACGCGCTTTGCCTCGGTCTCCGCGCCGTCGGTCTGAGGGAGGCCGAAGAGTTGCGCTTCGACGTTCCTTCCCACCAGCACCTCGACCGGCACCAGCACGACGATTTCCGACGCCCCCTGGAGACGCAAACCACTTCGCGACCAGAGGGAAGGGGCGGTCTCCTCAGCGTTTCGATCGATGAGTTCAAGCTGATACGCCGGGTAGGCTTCCGGCGTCAACGTCCGGAACGCGAGCACGGCGCTGGGAAGGTCTGGCGCCCACTCGACGACCGTCGCCTCGGTAGACCGGGTGACGTCGACCTGGGGGGCGAAGAAGGCCATGGCCACTTCTCCACCTGGCGGAGCCTGTGCCGGTGCCCGGGTCATTTCATTGACAACCCAGCCGGCGAGAACGGCCAACGCCATCGACGCCGCCAGGCCCCACCAGGACGGGCCCGGTCCCCGGGTCGCATGGTGCAGAGACCGGGCCCTGTCGAGGGCCTCAAGCGCCTCAAGCGCCGGCTTCAGCCGCTCCTCGACCCAAGCTCGATATTCGGGTTCCGACGAGACCTCTTCAGCCGTCGCGTCCACGGCGCTTGGGTCTTCGAGGCGCTGCTGAAAACGATCGACATGGGACCTCAAAACCACTCCGACTCGCCGAGCGGCGGGCAGAAGGTCGACCGCGACTGACCTCACGGCGGCGCCCCGGAGGACCTGGGGACCGGCCGGCGCCGACGCGTCGACGCGGTGATCAAGGGCCCCGACGAGCGGCATGCCGTCGGCTGCCGCCAAGGTGACGCGGCCGTCCGCTGGATCGGAGGTGACGAGCCATTCGATCCCCGCTTCGGCACCCGCCGATAGCGCGTAGAGGTCACCTCGCCGGGGTGGCTCGCCGTCGCGCTGCGCCAGCTGCCGTTCGGAGATCGCCAGCGTTTCCCGAGCTGCCGCTTCGGCCCGAGTGCGCCGCGTCTCCTGAGAGTTCCTATCAACCATCGAGTCCGCCCTTCTCGGAAGTCGAGGGTGGGCAGCCGCCGCGACACGCCTCGACCACTCGCCTGAGACGCTCGAAGAGACCATTCAGCGTCGACCGGGGAATGCTTAAAATTTCGGCGATCTGCCGCCGTGAAGGCATGGCGACCGTGGCCTCGTCGTCAGATTCGAGGGCCCGCAGGCGCAAGAAATGCCAAAGGTTGGCGAAGTGCTCCCGGCTCCGGCGGCCGAGATCCTCGGTGCGTTCGACCCGATCGGTCACACAGGCGATCAAAGCTTCGAAACTCTGTCGCGCCTCGAAAGACTGATCCGGTGTCGCCGAACCGATCGATGGCTCGAACGCCGACCACACTTCATCTCTCTCCCCAGGCGTCGTCTCGCGCGCCAAGACACCGGCCCAACGCCAGCGGACCGCTCGCTTGATGGCGTCGAGTAGGTCCTTGAATCGGCACTCGACAACGCCCTCCATCTCCAAAAGGTCGAAGCTCGCGGCGAGGTCCTTGACCACTCGGGCTCGGCGTGGGCCCCAGCCGGTGACCAATTCGGGCATCAGGCCGTCGACCAAGCGCCGCGCCGCGCGCTCGAGGCGAGGCTTGGACTCCTCGAACTTCGCCTCCGCCGCCGCTGTCTTCACCGCCGCCGTCGACTCCACGTCAGCCGCGCCGCCGACCGCCAAGAGGGTCTTGTTAGTGATCCGAGGATCACCGTCGATCACCGACAATCGGTTGAGCTCGACCGCCAGATGGACCGCCTCATGCACCACGCTGTAGAGCCGATGACCGAGCGGGTCGGCGCGCCGTTGGCGGTCGTGGAGGAAATGACCGACCTCGAGCCTGACCAGACCGTCGACGTTGCCTTTGATCTGAAGGTGCCGATGCAACAGGCGGATCCGCCCAAGTAGGTGGATGAGGGCGTCGGACGTCAGCTCGTCGAGCGCCTCTGCCGTCCACCGATCGTCTCCGACCAGGCCGACGAATCGAGGAGGGCCGAGCCACAGACCGCGACGCACCAATTGTCTTTGGACCATCCGGCGCAGGGCTTCATGGAACGCGACGAAGCATTCCTCGGTGGCCGGCGGCGCGCCGGGAGCTAGGCTCGCCAAGTAGTCGCCGAAGAGCCCCCGATCGGAGACAGCCGGTGGCTTTCGTTCATGGGAATCGATGAATTTCAGCCTCTTCGACCGGGATCCGGGGGGCATCTTCGACAATTTTCGCGCTCTTTTGGTCCAGTTAGCCAAACCGTCCGTTACTCGATCTTCACGAACGACCCACCGAGCGGAGTCCCGACATCCCTCCGGAACCCCGCGAGTCTAACCGAGGCGTAGGTAGGCGCCCAAACGAGGCGCCGCGTGGAACGCGTCGAACTCGTCGAAGCTCCACTTCGAACTCGCCAGTCACGCCTCGGTCCCTAAGGGAACCCACTCTTTAAACCCATGAGGAACTTCCGATGAAAAAATTCACGCTTCCCCTACTCGCCACGTCCCTCGCCCTTGTCCTTGGGCTCTTGGTGCTGTCCCCGGCTCAGAACGCCGAGGCCCGCGCCCCCCAGCCGCACGAGCTCAATCCTGACGAGCCAGGCGTGCTCTGCTGGAACGCTCACGTGAGTGCCGACACCGACAACGACGCCATCGCTGATTTCGGCTGGAATGTCGCCACCGGGCCCGACCCCGACGTCTGCATCAGCACCATGCAAACCATGGTCATTCAAGCGAACAGCCAAGGCTGGACCGTCTATGACCGTGGTTGCACCAGTTACACCGAGAGTCCCGCCTGCACCATCGAATCGATCAACTGAGCATGGCTCTTGACGCGGCGTCGCTCGCTACCTGGTGGGGCGTTGGAGCGGCGCAACGTCACCACTGAGTCGAAACGCTGCCCAGTGGACGGGGGCCGACGGGTCGACCCCGGCGGCTCCCCCTGCGCCGTCTGAAATCGTCTCCAATTGGGCCTTGCGCAAGGCTTCATCCCGCGGCAAGCCGCCTTGCAGGTGCCGATAGAAACGCTCCATCAAGCGAGATGTCGCGACGTCCGACACCGGCCATAGCGACGCCAGCACCGAACGCGCGCCGGCGAAATGAAAGGCGCGTTCGAGACCGAGTAAACCCTCCCCCGGCACCGGCTTCCCGAGCGCAGTACCGCAGGCGGACAGCACGACGAGCTCAGCGTGGAGCCTAAGATCTTCGAAGATCTCCCAGACCTGGAGCAGACCGTCCTCGTCTCCGGGCTCCACCACTTCTGGCAGAGAGAGCACGAGGGCCGATTCAAGCGGCGCCTCTTCGTCGATCAAGGCATGGGTGGCAAAATGGAGTATATCCATCGCCGCCGCAACCGACTTGACCCGCCACTCGGTGGCGCGTTCGCCGAGGAAGGCCTCTCCTCCTGGAAATAGACCAACGACGGCCTCGACCTCGTGCGCAGAAGCCGGCAGCGGAGCCAGGCTCGAGACGTCGCCAAAGAGCGCCTGACGGGTTCGATCTCCCCCCTGAGTAGCCGAGCTCGGCAACTTGGTGGCACCAAAGGCCGCCAGCCGCAAGCCGCTTTCCGGTGCCCCAGCGTTGCGCCGGAGTCGATGCAGCTCGGCGAGTACGGTCATCGAGGGAGTTCGTGCCATCGAAAGCGCCTCGACCAGCCAGCGTTCTCCGCCCCCCTGCGCCAGTCGAAGCGCGGCGAAAGGCAGGCGATGGAGCGGGCCGTCCGGCGACAGCAATAGACGTTCGGCGTCCTCAATCGCCCCTGCCACCGGACCCAAGAGCTCATCGCCCAAGCGCCGCGCAACCACCGCGATCTCGTCTCCGGTCGCCGACCTGGGGTCGCGGATCAAGTCGACGAATCGATCGACCCGGCGCGCAAGATCCTCTTCCCCGATCGGCAACACCGCCACCTCGACCGGTTTAGAGCGCCCCAGAGCGAAGACCACCGACTGCTCTTGACCGACGCTCCATGACAACAAGAGAGTGCCCGGATCAAGAGACGCGCGTGCCGTTTCGGCGTCCAGCGGGCGTGGATGACGGAGCCCCGCGACCTGGGGCGCCTCCCGCCACAGAGCCTCGATCACAGCGTCGCGCTGCCGACGCAGATCGGCCAGCTCGGCGAGTGCATCCTGACGATCCTCGGCCCCGGTTTGGGTCGCCAGGCGATGGATGCCGCGGCTGTAGCGCGCCGCCAAGTCTCGACGTCGGCGTTCGAGCTCCGGCGGCGCCTCGTCGAGCCGCAGGTCGCGGCCGGCGAGCAGTTCCAACAAGCCTTGGGCCCGTGACCGTTCGAGCACCGCAAACGCCTCGACCGCACGCCCTGCACCGGCCAGCAATTCGATCTGTCGCCGATAGATCGAATGGTATTTAGCGCGAAACAAATCCCTCTGATTCGGTGCTCCCCCCACATGCTGCACGTGCGATTCGAGCAGATCGAGGGCACGCCCGAAGGCGGCGATAGCCTCTGAGACTTCACCCTGCAGTCCATGAAGCTCCGCCACTTTGGCCAGCACCTGAACCAAGCGGTCGCCGGACGGAGCTACCGACTCCAGCCGCGTGGTGGCCCGCCGGTAATGCCCGGCAGCCGCCGCAAGATCTCCGGTCGCCACCGCCAGCTCCGCCAAACTGCGATCAACCGCCACTGCGAGTTGCCCGTCGGGGGCGGTTCGCTCGATGATCTCCTGCGCCCGAGCCAGTTGATCCGCCGCGCGGTCGTGGTCACCGCGAGCCAACGACGCCCGTGATGCCATCTCCAACGCACTCGCCTCGAGGATGCCGCCCGGCTGGCTCCTGCGCACCTGATCGAGCGCTTCCCCGAACCAATGCTCCGCTCTGTCCACATCTTCTTGGATCAGGGCCATGTTGCCGAGGTTGGTCAGCGTCGACGCCACGCTGACATCATCGGGAATTCGCTTGCGTTTGATCGCTAGAGAAGCGGTGAAGTGCTCCTGCGCTCGATCCAAGTCACCCCGGCGCAGGGCCAACTCCCCGAGGTTGTTGAGCACGCCACCGCGAAGGGCGCCATCGCCTTGTTCCGTGTCGAGCTCCAGCGCTTCTAGAAGATAGCGCTCTGAACGCTTCTGATCGCCAGCCATACCGGCGATAGAACCGAGGTTATAAAGCACGCCGATGCGGTCGCGACTGGCCGGAGCCAGCGCTTCGTGGAGCTCCAACGAGCGCACCCAATGCTCCTCGGCCGCCCCCAGATTCCCGAGCAAAGCGTTGGTGTAGCCCAGTCCGATTTGGGTCCTCGCTTCGGCCAAACCGCCTAGAGCGTGGAGCCGTTGCAACTCCAGCGCTCGAGAATAGAAAGGCTGGGCCTGCACCGGATCCCCCGACCGGACCTTCACCACTCCGAGTTCGTAGAGACTCCGGGCTTGATGGATCGGATCACCGGTCGCGCGACGCTGTTCCACGGCTTCGTGGAGCAGGGGCTCGGTGACGGCGAAGTTCCTCTGACGGGTTTCCCAGAGGATCTCCGCTTCAAGGACGATGGAGCGCTCGCGACGCCCCCGGACGTCGGAGCCAAGACGTGCCAGGACTGAACGAACAAGCGCATCGTCATGGCGCGGATCACCCCGGGCGGCGATGCGCAACCCGATCCAAAGTGCGACGGCGGGGTCACCCCGCAAAAAAGCGGCGTCGAAGAGCGCCCGCCAGCGATCTAGTGCCTCGTCCCGGCGGTCCAAATCAAAGGCCTCCTGGCCTTCGCGATAGAGCTCGACCGCCGTCTCGTCGAGCAGGGGCCGCACCTCTAAGTCCGCAGGTTCCGGCTCCGTGCCCAGGATGACCTGCCACCGCGAGCCGTCCGGTCGCTGGCCAAAGATCTGGACTGGCCGCAGACGCGGCACGATCTCGTCGATCAGATAGCGCCAATCGGCATAGGTTCCGAGTCGTCCTTGCCACAGGACCTGCCCTTCATCCTCAACCTGCCAACGCTCGACCACGTCACCTTCGTGCGGGCCAGCACCACCAGACGGTTTATTCGACACGGTATCGATGACCAGTCGGGCGGAAGCGGGCGCTGAAAGGCCCAAGGCGAGATACAGGGTGAGCCAACCCGCGAACTGCCACCCCATTCGCCGTGCCACAAAGTCTCGCCAAGTGCGCCGCTCACCTTGAGTCAAGTTTTTGTCGCGGAGGATCGAGCGCAAGAGGCTGATGAAAGATGGCATGGCCTGCGGTTCCGTCATTGGACAATCGGTGTGGGTGCGGTGGCCACATCGGACGATGGCCGGCCAGTAGCGTAACGCCTATGACCGTTGATGTCGCGGGCTCCGAACGCGGCCTCTATCGCCTTCGATCGAGCCCTCCCAGTTTGAGCTTGATGGCGGGAGCATCGATTGAGCCAGTTGGCAGGTTGCTCTCGCGCGCAGATCCACGCCTGTAGATCGATGGTTGGCTAAACCCTTGATCTAGTCACGGCAGGCGCCGAGCACCTCCGTAGAAAAGCGACCGAAGGCGGAATAGCTGCCGGTGACAACGCCCGAGCCCGAGGGCGAGAAGTCAAACACGAGTGTGCCGAAACTCAGACTGGAGGTCAGTTCCTCGATCGCCAGCTGGCGAGTATGGAATCGGTGAAACACCGAACGCCGCCCCACCTCGACGCCAGCCTCGTTGAAGATCGTGACGTTGAAGGCGACCTGATTGGCCTCGCGTGGCGGATCCCGCAGCACGATATTGAAATTCGAGCCGCTGCCGAAATCGACCACCCGGATCTCTTGAGTCTGGCAGAAGGCCGACGGCGGGACGAGCCGCTCGCCCGCGGCGAAGTCGTTGGTGAAATCGACCCGGGAGAAGTCGCCGGTGAGATTCGCCACGCCGAGGACGTCCTCGGTGAAGCTGAGCTCACGCACGACGATGAAACCCGCTGCCCTACCGTCCTCGTCAGGGTCGAGCCCCGTCGGATCGAGGTTGATGTTGATCGGTCGGGTCGCTCTTGGCTCGACCACGAAGCGGTCCGCCCGTAAAGGGCCGTCTTCGATTCGACCGGAGCCATAGTAGGCGACCTCGAGTCCGATCTGGCCGTCCGTCGTGTTGCGTGCGGCGAGCAAGGTCGCGTCGGCCGGATTCGAAGTGTCGAGCTCAAACCGGGGCACCACCAGGCCGTTCCAGCGCGAGTCGAGACCGCAGATTTGCATCGCGAGACCGAAGTCGACGCTGCCCCACTCGGAACCGGGGGCAGAGGCAATCGAAGCTGCGCTGCGGGCCGACCCAAAATCCACCCCGCCGATCAGGCCAATGACATCGCTGTCCGGCGAGTCGTGGAAGATCTCGAGCCAATAGTCCGGCGTGTTGATATCGAGCTGGACGGGCTCGTCCAGGCGCAGCAGCCAGCGATACTCGACCAGTCCGTCGGTAGACGAAGTGGCGCCGGTCGCTACCCTCGAAACC
>JBCDKB010000238.1:0-12667 GCA_038747035.1 Acidobacteriota bacterium
AAGCGGCCGTTCGTGCAGCTGAGCCTCGAAGGCCGCGCTTCTAATCGTGACGCCGTCGGCGCCCGCGTGCGGCTGGTCGCCGGCGACCGCGAACGGTGGAGCTTCGTGAACGGCGGCAACGGCTTCGCTAGCCAGTCATCGCGTCTGATCCACTTCGGCCTCGGCGACGTGGATCCTCAGCAGCTGCGGCCCCGGTCGGCGTCCGAAGAGGGCGAGGGCGCGCCGCCGGCGCTGGCGGTGGAAGTGCTGTGGCCGTCGGGCGCCCGTCAGAAATTCAGCCGACTCGAGTCGGGTCGGCGCTACCACGTGATCGAAGGCGGGGAGCCGAGGCCGATGGCCTTCGGCGCTGCGCGGGAGAAGGCTGCACCATGAAGACGTCGGAAGGAATGGACTCCACACTGCTCGCCGGCGTGCTGCTCGCCGTTGGCTTGAGCGCACCGGCGCTTTGGGCGTCGCCCCAGGTCGAGGAGCCGGCGGTTCAAGCGGTTGAGCAAGCCACTGAAGAGCCGGCAGCCCCCGCGGCCGAGGCGGTCGCCGCCGCGGGGGGCGATGCCGCCGCGCCGGCCGACGGACAAGAGGCGCCGGAGGTCCAAGGCACGGAGTCGGAGCCTCAACCCGAGCCAGAACCGGAATTGCCGACGCCCGAGCTCACCGGAGCCGAGCACGAGACGCTGGCCCAGAAGTCCCTGGAAGCGGGTGATTTCGACAGTGCGGTCTTCCACTGGCAGCGGGCGATCGTTTCGGAGCCGTCGAATTTGCGCTGGGGCACGGACTACCGGCAGGCGGTCATCGCCGTCGAAGCGGACGGACGCAAAGGGGCCTACGACCAGTGCATCGAGTTCTTCGAGGGCCTGGCGAAAGTCTACGGCGGCGTCGCGACGGTGCGGCTGAACCTCGGCTACGCCTATGTCGATAAGCTGCCGATCGAAGGCGCCATCACCCAGGTGATCTTGGCCAATAAGGCCCTCCGAGAGTTCACCGCGGCCCTCGCCATCGAAGAATCGTGGCTCGGCTTCTACACCCGCGGCAATAGCTATATGTACTGGCCGCCGATCTTCGGCCGCACGGAGCTGGGCCTCGCCGACCTGGAGCGCGCCCTCGACATGGCCGAGGCCCTGCCGTCGAGGCCGTACCACGGACGCGCCTGGGCGGCCCTGGGCGACGGCTATTGGCGACTCGAGAACCGGGACAAGATGCTCGAGGTGTGGAAGGAAGGCCTGGTGCGCTACCCGGACACGCCGGAGCTCAAGGAGCGTTTGGGGCGCGAGGGCGAAGAGCTCGACCAGTGGCTGGAGCGTCATTTCGAGCCGACCCAGCGCGTGGCCACCCACCTGAGCGAGCTCTTCGCCGCCGGAGACGTCCAGTGACGGCGGGTTTCCGCCGACACGGCCTCCGGCTAGCAGCCCTGGCGCTGATGGCGTCGACGACGGCGCTCGCCGCCCACGATGCGACCCCGACGGGCGACCCACCACCCGAGGCGGGGACTTCTGCCGAGCCCGACATCCACTTCATCGAAGCCGGCGCCGCCGCCGGGGTCCGCGTCGTCCACCGGACGCGCGACTTCGGTGACCGTCATAAGGCGGAAGTGCTCGAGATGTTCACCGACGGCGGCGCCGCCTCGGCCGTCGGTGATCCCAACGGCGACGGCCTCGACGACCTCTTCGTGCTCGACTCCGGGGAAGGGCGTCCGCACCACCTTTTCTTGAACCAAGGTCCGGGTGAAGACGGCACGCCCCGCTTCAAAAGCGTCGGCCCCCTGGCCGGCGTTGAAGGCGGTAACGATGCGGATTCGATCTGCGCCGATGCCCTTTTCTTCGATTACGACGACGACGGTCTTGACGACCTGTTAATCGCCCGCTTCGGCACCCCGCTGCTCTTTCGCAATCTCGGCGTCCGCGACGGCGTGCCCCGATTTGAAGACGTGTCCGAGGCGGCGGGCCTGACGCAATTCGGCAACAGCATCGCCGTCATCGCCTTCGACATCGACGCCGACGGCTGGCTCGACCTACTTTTTGGCGATTATTTCGAGCCGCGAAATCTGCTCGACCTCAAGACGGATAAGATACTCCCGAACAACCTCGACTATGCCGATAACGGCGGTGGGGTCACCCTGTGGCGCAACGTTCCGAACGCTGACGCCACGTCGACAATGCGGGCCTTCGTGGAGGTCACCGACGCCGCCGGGCTCGGTCACCACACGGGTTGGACCCTCGACGTCGGCCACGGGGACCTCGACAACGACGGCGACCTCGATCTCTACCTGGCCGGCGACTATGGGACAGATCGTCTTTTTTTGAATGACGGCGACGGCACCTTCACCGACGTGACGGAGGATGCTCTTGGTTTCGATACCAAGAAGGGCATGAACGTCGACATGGGTGACTACGACCGCAACGGCTTCCTCGACGTGTACGTGACCAACATCACCGACGAGTACATGAAAGAGTGCAACATGCTCTGGCACAACGCCGGAGACTTGGCTTTTCTGGACCTCTCGAGGGAAACCGGGACCTGCGATACCGACTGGGGTTGGGCGGCTAAATTCGCCGATTTCGACAACGACGGTTGGGAAGACATCGTCGCCACCAACGGCCTGCGCTCGGCCGGTGAAGCGAATTACATCCCGCTGCTGCTCGAAACCACGATCATCGCCCCCGAGGTCGACTTTAGGGACCTCAACGCCTACCCGGACATCGGTGAGATGACCTGGAGCGGCTACCAGAAGCAGCGCCTCTTCCAGAACCTCGGCGACGGCACCTTCAAAGAGGTGGCGGCCGCGGCGTCGATGGACAATGATCTCGACGGACGGGGGCTGGCGGTCGGCGATTTCGACCGCGACGGTCGGCTGGACGTCTACCAAACCAGCGCCCGCCAGCCGGCTTTGCTCTACATCAACCGGAGCGCCGACGCCGGGCACTGGCTCGGCGTTGAGTTAGAGGGCGCCGGGGCGTCGGCCGGCGGATCGAATCGCCGGGGCATCGGGGCCCGGGTGACCCTCTACGCCGGCGACGAGGTCTGGCTGCGGGAGGTCTATGGCGGCAACGGCTATTCCTCCGCGAGCACGACCCGGCTCCACTTCGGGCTCGGCGAGGTCGACGGCGTCGACCGCATCGAGGTGCGCTGGCCGAACGGAGAGGTCGAAGAGATCACGGCGCCCGAAGGATCGACCTTCGCCGTCGATCGCTACGTGACGATACGCGAGGGCCGAGGCCTCGCCGGCGAGGCGTCGGGGGCGCCGCGGGCCCAGGAGCCCGCGTCATGACCGACCCCTTCCGCTCCAGCCTTGAGAAGGGGATTCTCGGGCTCGTGGCGACGGCGCTCATGGCCCCGGTCGCCGGCGCTGAGGTGCCGCTTGACGAGATGCTTTGGCGTCACCGCAACCTGGGCAAGGCCTTCTTCGAGAACCCGGCGACGCAATACCAAGCCGCCGGCGAGTTCGAAAAGGCGCTGGCCCTGGCGCCCGACTCGGCCCGGGAGCAGGTGAACCTCGGCTTAGCGCTTCTGCGCGGCGGCCGGACCGAGGAGGGCGTGGCGCAGCTCGAGAAGGCGCAGCGCACCGACCCGACGGTGCCCCACACCTGGTTCAACCTCGGTATCGAGTACAAACGCGCGTCGCGCTACGACGACGCTACCGCCCAGCTCGAAAAGATGGTCACGCTGGTGCCGGACGAGCCGATCAGTCACTACAACCTGGGCGTGCTCTACAAGTTGGCCGGTGAAACCGACAAAGCGCTGGCGGCTTTTGAACGGGCGTCCGCCCTCAATCCGAATCTCGCCGGGCCGAGATTTCAACTCGCGACCACCTATCGGCAGCTCAAACGTCCTGAAGACTCGAAGCGCGAAATGACCCGCTTCCGCGAGCTCAAGAAGCAGCAGGCGGGCGCCGCGGTCCCGGAAGACCTCGAGTGGAGCTGGTATTCCGAGATCTACGACACCTTGGAATCGATGGCGGACCCGGCGTCGCCGCTGCCATTGCGCTTCCGGGAGGTGACGGGTCCTGAGGTGGGCGCTGACGCGGTCCTCGGACTCGTCGCCGACGCGACCTCTGACCAGACGAAGCCCGTCGTTGTCTGGGCTTCGCAGCGGGGGGCCGGCTTTTGGAGCCCCGAGGGCGCCTCGGGCCAACTCGCAGGCGTCGACGGCGCCCACGGTCTGGCGACCGGAGACGTCGACAATGACGGCCGGTCGGACCTGCTGCTGCTCGAAGAGGGTCGAGCGACGCTCTGGCGCCGTGAGGGCGATGGCTTTGTTCGCCACGCGGAGCTGGCCGCCGGACGCTTCGGCGTCGCGCTCTTTGTCGACGTGGACCACGATTACGACCTGGACGCCCTGCTCTTCGGCGTCTCCCCCCGCTTGATGCGCAATGACGGTGAACGAGGGTGGAGTGACCAAACCGCGGACTTCCCGTTCCGCAAGGGGCCGGCCCGGGCCGCGGTATCCTTCGACCTGATGGCGGATACCCAAGGCACGGACGTCCTGGTCTCCTATGCGGACCGCGGCGGCGTTCTCTACCGCGATCGGCTGCTCGGCCGCTATGAAGCCGTCACGCTGCGCAGCGTGACCGCCGATACGACGCAGCTCTTAGCGGCCGACGTGGACCACGACGGCTGGACCGATATCGTGGCCGCCGGTGACGGCGTGCGGGTCTTGCGCAACAGCACCACCGAACGCTTTGATCCGCGGCCTCCGATCTCCGGCGCCGTCGCGCCCGCGGCCCTCGCGGACTACGACGCGCGGGGCAGCCTGGACCTCGATACGGGCGCGGGCTTCTTCCGCCACCGCCGCGGCGCCCGCTTCGCCAGTGCGGACGACGGGCCGGAGCTGCCGCCGGCGTCCGCCCTGGAGGTCGTGGACCTCGACGGCGATTCGAGGCCGGACCGCGTGGCGGTGACCGCCGAAGGCCACTTGGTGGCGTCGATGAACGCGGGGGACTACGGCCGCCGCTCGCTCCGCTTGGCGCTGCGCGGCGTGAAGAATTTGCAGCAGGCGCCGGGGGCGGAGATCGAGGTCAAGGCGGGCCAGCTCTACCAGAAGCAGGTCTACCGCGGACAGCCCCTGATCTTCGGTCTCGGCGACCGCGCCGGCGTCGACGCGATCCGTATCAGCTGGCCCAACGGCTTGATCCAAAACGAGACCGGGGTTGACACCCGAGCGCCGGCGAGCTTCGTTTTCGAGGAGGCCCAGCGTCTTTCCGGCTCCTGTCCGATGATCTTCACGTGGGACGGCGGCGGGTTCCGGTTTATCACCGACATCCTCGGCGTCGCGCCGCTCGGCGCCTCGGCGGGCGACGGACACTACTTTCCGGTCGATGCCGACGAAACCATCCAGATTCCACCGGGTGCGCTGGTCGAGCGGGACGGCCACTACGAGATCCGCATCACCGAAGAGCTCCGCGAGATCGCTTACCTCGACCGGATTCGCCTCCACGCCGTCGACCGCCCGAAGGACCTGTCGGTTTTCATCAACGATAAGTTCATCGGCCCGCCGTTCCCCGAATTCCGCCTTTGGGGCGTGGGGGAGCGCCACTACCCGGTCGCGGCGCGCGACCACCGCGGCCGGGACGTGCTCGGAGCCGTATCGGCGCTGGACCGGACCTATCCGGACGGTTTCGAGCGCGACTTCGCCGGGGTGGCTGAAATGCACACCCTCGAGCTCGATTTCGGCGACGTCGCCCGGGACGGGGAAGCCATCCTGGTGCTCTCCGGGTGGGTCGACTGGGCCGACGGATCGACTTTCCGCGGCGCCGCCACCTCGAGCGAGCTCGGCCTGGTGATGCCGAGCCTCGAGATGCGGGGCGCAGACGGTACGTGGCAGACCGTCATCGCCGATATGGGCATCCCCGCCGGCAAGCCGAAGACCATCGTCGTGGACCTGAGCGACCTCTGGCCTTCGGACCGCAGGGCGGTGCGCATCGTGAGCAACCTGGCGGTGTATTGGGACGAGATTTTCCTCGGCACGGACGCCTCACGCCCCGATGTGGCGCTGACCGAGCTCGAACGGGCGTCGGCGGACATCCGATTCCGCGGCTTTTCGCGGCCGGTGATCCATCCCCGGCGCCTGCAGCCCGAGTCTTTCGTCTACGCCGACCGTACCGACGCCACCATGTGGAATCCGACCCCCGGCCTCTACACCCGCTACGGCGACGTCATGCCGCTGATCACCGAAGCCGACGACCGGTTCGTGATCATGGGTTCGGGCGATGAAGTCCGGCTCCTTTTCAAAGCCGCGCCGCAGGCCCCGGACACGGTCCGCGAGTTCCTGCTGACGGTCGACGGCTGGGCGAAGGACGGCGACGCCAATACCGCCCACTCCCAGACGGTCGGCCCGCTGCCGTTCCGCGGCATGCCGCAATACCCCTACGCGGCCCCCCACGCTTTCCCGAGCTCACCGGCGCACGAGGACTGGCGCCGGCTCTACAACGTTCGGCCCGCATTGCGCGTCATTCGCCCGCTCCACGAGGGCCTGAAGCGTCCGGCGGTGAGTCCATGACGACAGGATGCCCTCCACACCGATGACTGACGAAAAGAAGAAGTCCCCAAAGCGTCGCTACAAAAAAGCGGTGGGCCCCCGCCTCGCGAAGCTGTTGGCCTTGGTTTTCGGCCTTTTCGCCCTCCTCGCCATCAACTCCACTTACTTGATCGGCGTGTCGATCCTCGAATGGTCGACGGAGCAGACCTACCAGAACTGGTTCTATATGAACATGTTCCTGGTGCATCTGGTACTCGGGACGTTGATCATCGTGCCGGTGATCGTTTTCGGCGGTATTCACATGTGGAATACCTACGACCGCCGAAATCGACGGGCGGTCAAGGTCGGATACGCGCTCTTCGCGGCCTCCTTGATTTTGTTGATCTCCGGCATCGTGCTGACGCGCCTCGAAGGCGTGATCGTGGTCAACGATCCGACCATTCGGGCGGTGGCCTATTGGGCCCACGTCATCACCCCGTTCGTGGCGTCGTGGCTTTTCGTGCTGCACCGCCTGGCGGGAAAAAAGATCAAGTGGGCAGTGGGGCGGCGCTGGGCCGTGGTGGCTATGGTCTTCGGCGGCGTGATGCTGGTTTGGCAAGCGCAGGATCCGCGCGCGTGGAATGTGGAGGGGCCGGAATCCGGGGAGCAGTATTTCTTCCCGTCACTGGCCAGGACCGCCACCGGCGATTTCATTCCGGAAGGCGTCCTGATGAACGACGCCTACTGCGCGGAATGCCACCAGGACACCCACACCGCGTGGGCGAATTCGGTGCACCGCTTCAGCTCTTTCAACAACCCGCCCTATCTGGCGTCGGTGCGCGAAACCCGCGAAATGAGCTTGGCCCGCGACGGCGACGTGCGCGCCGCCCGCTTCTGCGCCGGCTGCCACGACCCGGTGGTGTTCTTCAGCGGCAAATTCGACGATCCGAACTTCGACGACGTCAACGATCCGACGGCCCACGCCGGCATCACGTGCACGGTCTGCCACGCCATCACCAACCTGAACTCGCCGCGCGGCAACTCGGATTACACCATCGAAGAACCGACCCACTACCCGTTCGCCTTCTCGGAGAACGAGACGCTGGCGTGGGTCAACCGTCAGCTGGTGAAGGCCAAGCCGGAATTCCACAAGAAGACCTTCCTGAAGCCGCTTCACAAGACGCCGGAATACTGCGGCACCTGCCACAAAGTCCATTTGCCGGAAGAGCTGAATCAGTACAAGTGGCTGCGGGGCCAGAACCACTACGACAGCTTCTTGCTGAGCGGCGTCTCGGGCCACGGCGTGACGAGTTTCTACTATCCACCGAAGGCGCAGCCGAATTGCAACGAGTGCCACATGCCGCACCAGAACTCCCGGCAATTCGGCGCCCGCGACCTCGACGGCGACGGTGACTTCGAGATCCACAACCACCAGTTCCCGAGCGCCAATACCGGCATTCCGCAGCTGGTGGGCATGCCGTCCTGGGTCAAAGAGAAGCACGCCGAGTTCAATGAAGGCGTGATGCGGCTCGATATCTTCGCGCTCAAGGAAGGCGGCACCATCGACGCCCCGCCGATCGCGCCGCTGCGTCCCGAAACGCCGGCCCTCGAGCCCGGCGGCGAGTACCTGCTCGACGTCGTGATCCGGACGGTGAAGATGGGGCACTTCTTCACCCAGGGCACGGCGGATTCGAACCAGATCTGGCTCGATATTCGGGTGGTGGAGGAGCGGGAAGAGCCCCGGACCATCGGCCGCAGCGGCGGATTCGGCGAACATAATCGCGTGGATCCGTGGTCCCACTTCGTCAACGCCTACGTGTTGGACAAGGACGGCCAGCGCATCGCCCGCCGCAACGCCCAGGACATCTTCGTGGCCCTCTACTCCCACCAGATCCCGCCGGGCGCCGCCGATACGATCCACTACAAGCTGAAGGTGCCGGAAGACGCCCGCGGTCCGCTGCGCGTCGAGGCTCGGTTGCAATACCGCAAGTTCGACACGACCTACATGCAGTTCGTGAAGGGCGACGCGAACTGGACCAATGACCTACCCGTGATGCTGATGGCGACTGACCAGGTGCGCCTGCCGGTGCGGGGCGGGCCGACGGTGGCCAATCCGCCGTCGCCGATCCCCGAGTGGCAGCGTTGGAACGACTACGGCATCGGCTTGCTGCGCAAGGGTGGCAAGTCGAAGGGCGAGCTGCGGCAGGCGGAGCAGGCGTTTTCGGAGGTTGAAAAGCTCGGCCGACCCGACGGTCCCATCAACTTGGCTCGCGTCTACATCGCCCAGGGCACGGTGCAGGACCGGGCCATCGGCGCCCTCGAGCGGGCGGCGGCCTTCGACCCGCCGGCGCCGCCGTGGTCGGTGGCCTGGTTCACCGGCTTGGTGAATAAGCAAAACGGCTTCCTCGACGAAGCGATCGCCAATTTCGAGGGCATCGTCGAGCTGGACGATGAGGAGACGCGACGCCGCGGCTTCGACTTCTCCAAGGACTACCGGCTGCTGAACGAGCTCGGCCAGACGCTTTATGAGCGCGCCCGGCAGGAGCGGGGGGAGGCGAAGAAAGCGTCGCGTCGCGCTTTCCTCGACCGGTCGAAGGGCTATTTCGAGCGTACGCTCGAGCTCGATCCGGAGAACTCTCCGGCGCACTACAACCTCTACCTCCTGCACAAGGAGCTCGGGCTTGAAGAGCAGGCGACCGTGCATTTTGAGCTGTACCGCAAGTACAAGGTGGACGACAACGCCCGCGACCGGGCGGTGGCCATCGCGCGCGCCAATGACCCCGCGGCGGACCACGCGGCCGAGGCGATCGTGATCTACGATCTCCAGCGCCCCGGGACCTTCGAGCTCGATACCGTGCAGCGGGGCGTCGCGCCCTATGAGCTGCCGGTGCCGAAGCTGGCGGAGATCGGTGCGGGCGCGCCCGAAGAGAGTGCGGGTGGCGCGACGACGGCGGCCGGCGCTTCGCGATGAGCGACGGGCCGGGGGAAGACTTCGTCCCCGACGGTGAGGACGCCGGGGACGAGGTCATCGCCGTGGCCTTACGCCGTTCCCTGGCGCTCTTCGCCGCCGTCGGCGTCCTCGGCGCCCTCGGTTGGGGAATTCTCCAATTCGACGGGGCGCCGCCGCCCGAAGTCTCCCTCGAGGCCGAGGCGCCGCGCACGGTGGAGCCGCCCTCCGAGGGCGATCGGGTGCCGCCGGCCCTGCCGTTCACCGACGTGACGGCGATGAGCGGTATCGACTTTGTCCACCGTAACGGCGCCCGCGGCGAGAAGTGGCTGCCCGAGACCATGGGCGGCGGCGTCGTCGCGTTCGACGTCGACATGGACGGCGACACCGATCTCCTCTTCCTCTCGTCCGGGGCCTGGCCCGGGGACCGCGTCGCCGACGAACCGTCGTCCTTAGGGCTCTTCGTCAACCGCGGTGACGGCACCTTTGACGATCGCACCGCAGCTTTCGGTCTCGACCGGGTGCTCTACGCCATGGGCGCCGCCGTCGGCGACTACGACGGCGACCGAGATCCAGACCTCTACATCACCGCCGTCGGCGAGAACCTGCTCCTGCGCAACGACGGCGGGCGGTTCACCGACGTCACCGCGGAGCTCGGCGTCGGCGGGGCGTCGGACGCCTGGTCGACGGCGGCGACCTTCGTCGATATCGACGGCGACCAGGACTTAGATCTCTTCGTGTGTCACTACGTGGTCTGGTCGCCTGAGATCGACCGGGCGCTCGACTTCCGCCTCGACGGCGTCGGCCGGGCGTACGGTCCGCCGCAGAGCTACCGCGGCACGGCGCCGGATCTGTACCGAAACGACGGCGGCACTTTCGTCGACATCGGCGAGCAAGGCGGCGTGCGCGTGCTGAGCGCGACCGGCGAGCCGGCGGCGAAGGCCCTGGCGGTGGTGCCGACGGATATCGACGGCGATGGACTGACCGACCTGCTGGTGGCGAACGACACCGTGCGCAACTTCTTCTTCCACAACCGGGGCGGCCGCTTCGAAGAGGTGGGGGAGCTTTACGGCTTGGCTTACGACCGGAACGGGAACGCGACCGGCGCCATGGGGATGGACGCGGCCTACCACCGTAACGATTCGAATCTCGCTTTCGCGGTGGGCAACTTCGCCAATGAAATGAGCTCGATCTACGTCGCGCAGGACGATCCGACCTTTTTCGTCGATGAAGCCATCTCCGAAGGCCTCGGCGCGCCGAGCCGTCTCACGCTGACCTTCGGCCTCTTCTTCTTCGACGTCGACCTGGACGGCCACCAAGACCTGTTGCAGTTCAACGGACATATCGAGGACCGGATCGCCGCGGTGGACTCGAGCCAAAGCTTCGAGCAGCCGGGGCAGATCTTCTGGAATCGGGGCGACGGCGGCTTGGTGCCGGTCGGCGAGGTCGGCGACCTGGCCCGACCGTGGGTCGGGCGAGGTGCGGCGTACCTCGACGCCGACGGAGACGGAGACCTGGACGTGGCGCTGGCGCCGAACGCCGGCCCGGTGGCGCTGCTTCGCAATGATCAGAAGCTCGGGCACGGGTGGCTGCGGCTGAGGCTGGAGGCGCCGGCGCCGAATACGGCGGCCATCGGCGCCCAGGTCGAGGTGGAAACCTCGCACGCTATCCAGCGACTCGAAGTGCGTCCAACCCGCAGCTATCTGGCCCAGGTGGAGACTGCGCTCACCGTCGGCCTCGGCACCGACGGCGAAGCGCGTCGCGTGCAGGTCAGCTGGCCCGACGGGCTGACCTCGACGCTCGAGGGGCTCGCGGCGGGGGAGACCTACGACGTTCGTCACCCGGACTTGCACTAGATTTGAACAGTCAGTAGGTAACGTAATGTTCGCCTTAATGTGCCACGGCTAAATTCCGTCCGTCGGGCGCCGCTCTCAACGCCCTTGATCGATATAGCTCTTACCCAATAGATCTCCCCATAGCAACACGGCCACGCCCTCGGGCGTGGATGAAACCCTAGGGCCCGGCTGTCTGGCCCAGTGCCGCGGCCATTTGGCCACGGTGCTGCCTCGCACAAAGCACTGGATCGCTCGTCGCTTGGAATCGGCGAAAGGCCTACTTTGGGCCCGGTTCGTCGCGTCTTTCCCCGGACATTCGACCCTCGCCCCGACGACGGCTCCTAGTCTTCCAAATCGGTGCGACCAAGGGATCGTCCGCTCACTGCGGTCGCTCGACACTCCAGGTCAAGCTTCCGGCTTCGGGTTCCCAAAGGTGAATGTGCAAGAAGATTTCGGGCCTCCGCGCCGTCGGACTCCTGTGGCAAGTAAACCTTCCGGACGTTCGGTAGGTTAATCCTCTCCGCTATTTAGAAACCCCCTGACCTAGCCGTAGATGTTCCGGTACGACCGCGTGTTCGGGGTATTCCGCCCCGGCGCAGCCGTGCCGTTCTTCGATAGCTCCGCTGTGGAGCCCCCCTTCATCCAGAGGATCTCTTTCCTCTGATTTTCCCGCTCTTGGGCGGCGATGCCGCCCTGCACTGCAAGTGGCTGTGCCCGCTTGTGTCCCTTTAGGAGACCTGTCATGACGATCCAAGAATTTGCCTCCAGCCTGGCGTCCTCCACCAAGAACGACCTCGTCGAGGTGGTGAACCAGTTCCGCAACGCCGACAACATGAACGTGGTGCTCTCCACCGGCGAGCTCGCGAAGCCCTGGTTCACCTGGGGTGATGGCACCGAGCGCGAAGCGCTGGCGCCGGTGGGTGTCTGATCACGCCAGATAGTGCCCAAAGATCCACTTCCATCGACCCGCGGTCGATGGAGGTGGAACCTCGGGTCTTCGCCGGGGAAACGGGGGCCCGTAGCCCCGGCTAAAAAATGATCGGCCGCCGCAACTCTGCGGCGGCCGATTTCATATGAGGAAGAAAGCGCCATGCCGGAAAACGCAGTTCGAGCCGAAACGCCAGATCGTCGAAGCCGTATAATTGATCCAGTCACGACAGCATTTGGAGGAGACCCGTTGGAGAAACGAGCCGAGCCCGAGCCTGGCGAGTCGGCGCTCATCGCGGATATCCGCACGCGCCTGCGTCGCCACTCGCACGTGGACGCCTGGCCGGACCTGGTGTGGCTCATCGAGCGGCGGACGGGGAGCAGCAAGCCCGCCTGGGAGTTGGCCCTGGACGGCTGCCGGGCCTTCGGCGTCGACGACAAGAAGGCGTGGCCGGCGGCCGCGGTGATCTTTTGTTTGCTCTACTCGATCCACCTCGTCGACGACCTGCTG
>JBCDKB010000239.1:0-12624 GCA_038747035.1 Acidobacteriota bacterium
CCCACTTTGCCCGGCGCCTGGAGCTCTTGCCGGACCGCTACGCCACCGTCGAACGTGCACTTACGGATCGGGACTTTGAGACTTTCGGTGCGGCGATGGAGGCGGAGGCTAGCGAGCTGCACATGATCGCCATGACCTCGACTCCGGCGATCTACTACTGGCAGCCGGCGACCCTCGAAATTCTTGAGGCGGTGCGCCATCTACGCCGGGACGGGGTTCCGGCTTACGCCACGATGGACGCCGGCGCCAACGTTCACGTGATCGCCCAAGCGGCCGACGAGCCCGCCGTCGCCGAGCGCCTGGGTGAGCTCCCGGGCGTCGAAGGTTTGATTCGGGATCGAGTCGGCGACGGGCCGCGCATTTTCGACGAGCATCTGTTCTAGGGGGCGCCGATCTGATGCGGGATCTGACTTTCGTCAAGCTCGGGGGCAGCTTGATTACGGACAAACGTCGGCGGGCCCACGCTCGCCGTGCGGTAATCCGGGATCTCGCCGAGCAGCTGGGCCGAGTCCTCAACCGACGGAGCGAGCTCGACGGGCGGTCACCTGGCATTCTGCTCGGCCACGGCAGCGGCTCCTTCGGGCACACCGCGGCGATCGAGCACGGCTTTGTCGACGGGCCGGCGGTCACCCCGCAGGCCGCGGCGGAGGTGGCCCGGGCCGCTTCTCGGCTCAATGGTCTCGTCGTGGACGCGCTGCTGGCCGCCGGCGTCCCCGCTTGGTCCTGGGCGCCTTCGGGGGTGATCAAGGCGAGGGACGGCCGACTCCGCGGTGGCGGTGTCGGATCATTGGTTGAAGCGCTCGACGCGGGCCTCGTCCCGGTGGTCTACGGCGATGTGGTCATCGATGTCCCCGGCCTCGCGGCCATCGCCTCGACGGAAGCCGTGGTCAGCTACCTGCGACCCCGGCTTCGACGCCGGGGCTACGGCTTGCGGGAGCTGGTATGGCTCGGTGAGACCGCCGGTATCTGGAATAGTGACGGCCACGTCATCGAGTCCGTCAATGCCTCGAACTACCGGAGGGTGCGACGCGCCGTCGGTGGATCCGCCGGGGCGGACGTCACCGGTGGTATGCTCCTGCGCCTCGACACGGCCTGGCGCTTAGCCCAACACGGCGTGGGTTCACTGATCGCCGACGGCCGTCAACCGGGGCTCCTCGAGGCGGCCCTCGGCGCTGTGCACGCGCCGGTGCCCGGAACCCGCGTCCAACCTCCCTCCGCTTGATCTTGTCCCTGAACTCCACGGATACCCGACGCCTAGGGCGCCGCTACTGATGGCCGACCTCGACGACCTCCTCACCAAGACCAGCCGGACCTTCGCGCTGTCCATCCCCCTATTGCCGCAGCCGACGCGCCTGGAAGTCACCCTCGGCTATCTCCTCTTTCGGATCGCGGACACCTTCGAAGACGCGAAGGACTGGGGCGTCGATCGTAAGGTCGCGGCCCTCAATCGGTTCTGCGATCTCCTCGATCTCGGGTGCCGCAAGCCGCCCGGGGACCCCGAGGTGCGGCGAGCGCTCGAAGAAGCGGCTTTGGAGTGGGCAGACGCAGCGCCCATCGACCACGACGGCTATCAAGAGCTCCTGCGGGAGGTGCCTGCTGTCCTGGAGGTCTTTTTTGCGCTGGATGAGCCCGCGCGGCGCCTGATTCGGGAACACGTGGTGCGGACGTCGATCGGTATGGCGGACTACGTCACCCGCACCCGCGACGGTGAGCTCGAGCTGCGTGACCTCGAAGACCTCCAGCACTATTGCTACATCGTGGCCGGCATTGTCGGCGAGATGCTGACTGAGCTTTTCGTGCTCGGGCGACCCGAGCTCGACGCCGCGGCAGATGATCTTCGTCGCCGGGCACGGCGTTGCGGTGAGGCCCAGCAGCTGGTGAACATTCTCAAGGACTCGGCATTCGATGCCGACGAGGGGCGTTCATACCTCGCCGGCGCGGAGCGGAAAAAAGTCTTTGCCCTCGCCCGGGCCGACTTGAGAACCGCGGCGGAGTACATCTTGCTGCTCCAGGACTCGGGAACCGACCGTGGGCTGGTGGCCTTCAACGCCCTGCCGGTGCTCTTGGCGAAAGAAGCACTCGATGCTGTCGAGTCCCAAGGCCCCGGCGCCAAGGTGGCGCGGCCGCGGGTCTTCAGCATCATGGAGAGCCTCGAGCGAGACCTTGATGCCGGGCGGCCTGTAGTATCCTTGGACGGAGCCGCCGCCACTGACGTCCATTGATCCAGCGTCCCATCGGGGCGGCCTGGAATCGGTGCGTCAAGCCAGCTCGCAAGCCACATCACACTCCTCACCAAGTCGTCCAATCAGAGGCAAGGGGACAGCATGAGAAGCAACGAACGCCCGGTGTTCACCTTCTTGGGCCACAGTACGGTGCGCTGTGATTTACCAGACGGTACGGTCATGCTCATCGATCCTTGGGTGCAGGGTAATCCCGCGTGCCCGGAGGCGCTCAAGAGCTTTGATCGCATCGACGCGATCTTGATCACCCACGGCCACGCCGACCATATGGCGGACGCCGTCGAGCTGGCGAAGACCTACGAACCGAGCGCGGTGGTCGCGACTTTCGAAGTCTGCGCGTGGCTAGCGTCCAAAGGCGTGAAGAATTGCTCGGGCATGAACGTCGGCGGCTCTCAGCAGGTGCTCGGTACCCGCGTCACGCAGGTGCAGGCCATTCACACCTCAACCATCCAGGATGGCGACGAGGTGATCGACGGCGGCGTCGCCACCGGCTTCGTCGTGACGCTCCCCGGCGGCTATTCCTTTTACCACGCCGGTGATACCGCGCTGTTCTCCGACATGAAGCTCATCGCGGACCTCTACCGTCCGCAGTTGGCCTTCCTGCCGATCGGGGATTTCTACACGATGGACCCGCACCAGGCCGCCCTCGCGTGCAAATTCGTCCAGGTGCGCGAAGTCGTGCCGATCCACTGGGGCACGTTTCCAGTGCTGACCGGAACGCCCGATATGCTCCAGTCCGAGCTGTCGACCCTCGGCGTGAACTGCAAAGTCGTTGCCCTACAGCCCGGCGACACTTATCCCCAGGCCACCTAGGGCCCCGGGCGAGGCGCGGACCCATCGATGCCGACCAGTACGGTTGAGGATTATCTGAAGACGATTCTGCTCCAGCAGCAGACCCTCGGTGACGGTGAGCTCGTGACCATGGGCCAGATTGCCAGTGCGCTGGCGGTGGCCCCGGGAACCGTGACGTCGATGGTCAAGGGGCTCGAGCGCGACGGGCTCGTCGACTACGAGCCCTATAGCGGCGTCCGGCTTTCAGAAGACGGCCGTCGCCAAGCGGCCCACGTGCTCCGGCGCCACCGCCTCACCGAGCTCTTCCTCGTGGAAGTGCTCGGACTCGACTGGTCGGAGGTGCACGAGGAAGCAGAGCTTCTCGAGCACGCCATGTCCGAGAAGCTGATCAATCGGATCGACGCCTTGTTGGGGCACCCGACGACGGATCCCCACGGCGATCCGATTCCCGACAGATTTGGCGAGCTTCAGCCCCTGCGGGTCATCGGACTCACGGAGGCGCCGGTGGGGGAGACGCTCGTTGTGGCGCGCGTCAGCGACCAGGAAGAGAGCTTCCTCCGCTTCGTTGAGCGCCACGGGCTTAGACCCGGCGCCAAAGTCATCATCCGTAGCCACGACGCGATCGCCGACGCGATCACCTTGGAGCCCCTCGGCGCTGCCCCGGTTACCCTGGGGAGCGAAGCGGCGGCCAAACTTTGGATCGAGCGCCCGGATTGACCGTCCCGAGGCGCCAAGGAGTCTCTATGCTTCGTACTGCCCCGTCCCGTTTGCTCGCCGCGGCCTTTGCGGTTCTCCTGGTCTTCGGCCCGACGACCTGGGCCGAAGAGAAACCCGACGCTGAGCTCACCGGCGTGGTCAAGAACGCCGCCGGTGAAGAGCTCCGGGATGCGAAGGTCGAGGTGATGGACTCCGAAGGCGCCGTCGTCGCCGAGGCGGAGACCGACCGCAAAGGCGAGTTCGAGTTCGAGCTCGTCGCCGGCGCCTACCAGGCGCGATTCTCAGCCGAAGGCTATACGCCTTTTGTCGGCGAGGTGCAGCTTGAATCGGAGATGAAGCAGGAGCTCGCGGTCACCCTGCTCGACGAAGCTACGGGACGTAGGAATCGAGCGATCGAGGCCTATAACGCAGGCGCCCAGGCACACCGCAACAAGGACTTCGACACCGCGATGGTCAAGTTCAAGGAGTCTGTGGAGCTCGAACCGACCTTGGCCCCGCCGTTCCTCGCCCTCGCCGACGTCCACCTGCAGCGCGGTGAGTCCGCCGAGGCGGTCGCTGCCATCGAGGCCTTCCTCAAGCTTGAGCCCGAAGACGAGCAGGGCAAGAAGCTCGCCTTCGAAGCCTACCGGCGGGCCGGTGATACCGAAAAGGCTGAGGCCATGGCGGCGGAGATCGGCGGCGAAGATATGTCGAAGGATCTCGCGGTCGGTATCTATAACGAAGGCGCCGTCGCGTCTCAGTCCGGTGATTATGAAACGGCCCTCGCGAAGTTCCGGCAGGCCGTGGAAATGGATCCGTCCCTCGCCCAGGCGAACGCCGGCATCGCCGCCTTGCTCTACAACCAAGAGGATCTCGAGGGAGCCTTGGCCGCCGCCCAAAAGTCGATCTCGGTGGACCCGAAGAACCAGCAGGCGCTGCGCATCCAATTCCTGGTCTATGACGGTATCGGGGACTATGAGAAAGGCATGCCGGCGTGGGAAGCGTACCGGGCCCTCGACGAAGCCGGGGCCATCCAGTTGCTCTACACCCGCGCCGATATGGAGTTCCAGGCGGGTGAGATCGGAGCGGCCCGGGTCGCCCTCAACAAAGTCCTGGAAGTCCAGCCGGACTATCCCCGCGCCCATTACACCCTGGGACTGACCTATACCGGGACCGATCCGGCGAAAGCTAAGGAGCATCTACAGAAGTTCATCGAGCTGGCGCCTGAAGACCCGGAGGTGGAGACGGCCAAAGAGATCCTCTCCTACCTCTAGTCCCAAGACCGCCCGAGAAGGAACACGGGTCACCCGGGCCCGCCGACGAGCCGTCGCTGACCGCGGCGGCTTTCGCCGTTCCGGGGTCGGGAGATGGCCTTAAGGTCCACTGTCAAGAAACCACGCTAAGCTCCGAGCGCCCTTCGGCTAATCGTCGAATCCCTGGAGCCCGCATGAGCACGAAGACACCCCGATGGTCAGGTGCGGCCCGCAGCCGTCGCGGGGAGAAGATCGGGCCCTACAGAATCGATCAGCAGCTCGGCCGAGGTGCGATGGGGGAGGTGTTCCGGGCGTTTGATCAGCGGCTTGATCGCTGGGTGGCCCTCAAGCACATCCGCCCCAAGTCCGAAGGCGAGGCGGCGAGCCGCAAAAGGTTCCTCCACGAAGCCCGCGCCGCGGCGCGCCTGAATCATCCCGCGATTGTTCAGGTCCACGACATCTTGCAGGAGCCCGAAGGCGACTTCATTGTCATGGAGCTGGCCGAGGGGAGGTCGCTCGACGAGCTGCTCTCGGGGGGGCCGTTGCCGGTCCCGGTGGCCCTAGCCTACGGCGCCGACCTGGCGGCGGGGCTGGCGGCGGCGCACGCAGAGGGCGTCGTGCACCGAGATCTGAAGAAGGAAAATATCGTCGTCACGCCCACGGGGCGGCCGAAGATTTTGGACTTTGGCCTCGCCAAAGATCTCCAGCCCCACGACGATTCGGTGCTTTCCAGGGAAGGGCAGGTGATCGGAACTCCCCGGGCCATGTCGCCCGAGCAAGTCCGGGGGCAGAAAGTCGACTCCCGGGCCGACCTCTTCGCGCTGGGCTCGCTGCTCTACGAGATGGTGACCGGCGTGGTTCCTTTCGATGGCTTCAACGCAGCGGAGGCCCTCGAAAAGGTCTGCGGCTATTCACCGCCGCCGCCGAGTCACTACGCGGAGGTGCCGGCGGCGGTGGACCGGCTGGTCTTGCACCTGCTCGAGAAGTCTCCGTCGGCGCGTCCCCAAACGGCGGGCTGGGTGCAGGCGGAGATGCGGAAGCTCCTGGCCGAGGTGACGGGGGATGACGACATGTCGAGCCTCGCCGGGCTGCCCCACGAGCTCGATGCTGAGATGGACCGCACGGGGCGGCGATTCGTTGTGCTGACGGTCGCCTTCCTGGGCGCGATAGCCGCCTGCTTCCTATGGCTCCGACCCTGGGGCATGCAGGGAGAGGAGGTGGTCGCCGTGGCGCGATTTCAGACCCTCGGCAGCGACGACAGGGACTTCTTTTCCGACGCCTTGGGGGACGGCATCGCCCACCAGCTCTCGACCTACGGGGGGATAGAAACGAAGCGTCTCGGCGACCCCAGCCGTCGGGCCCTCGACGGCGTCGGCGCGGTCTACCTGGTGCACGGACTGGTCCAGTGGTCGTTCGACGAGCGGGTCAAGGTGCAGCCGGAGCTGACCCGGGTGATCGACGGCACCGTCCTGTGGTCCGAGGCCTTCTACGCTTCGGTCGATGACTTGGGCCGGCTCCAAGATGAGGTGGCGATGGCCATTACTGGTGCGGTAGAAAAGGAGCTCGGGCGGCGCGGAGGGGATCAGCTGCATTCGGAGGAGCCAGCTGGCCCCGCCGAGCGCTACCGGTTTCGGGCGAGGATCGCCGCCTCGGGGGATCGCCGGGAGGACCTGATCCGGGCGGCCGACCTTCTACGCACCGCCTGTGATCTGGCGCCGGGGGACGCCGCGGTGTGGGCAGATCTGGCGGAGGTCCTCGCCGCTTCCCGTCGGCGGGGCCTCGTCATGGAGCCCTCGGTCCTGGCGGCGGCCGGCAAAGCCTCCACGCGCGCGCTGGAGATGGCGCCGGACTCGCCGCGGGCCTGGCGCGCCAGCGGTAGTGTCTTGGCGGCGAGGGGCGACTTGAAGAAGGCCCTCGAGACCTATCGAATGGCCTCAGCCAAGGCGACCGGGGAGCTCAGGGACGAGCTGAGGCGCTTATCGAGCTGGGTCCTCCGGAGACAGGGGGATCCGGCCGGCGCCCGGCGTCTCCTGCTGGAGTCCGTCGGTGACGCGTCGCTGCCTCCGGTGTCTGCGGCGGCATTGATCAACCTGGAGGCCGAGCTGGTCGGGACCGAAGAGGCGCGCGAGCGCCTCGGCCGTGCGCTCCGCGTGGATCCCGGCCATCCTCGACTGGCGTGGGCGGCGGCCAGGCTGGCGCTCGCAGAAGAACGGGGGCCCGGTGCCGCGCTCGATGACTTGCTGGCGGCCGCCGGAACGGAGCGGCCGCAGGGGCGCCTCGCAAATGGGGCAGCGCTCCTCGCCCTCAGCGCCGGGCGCCCGGCCGTCGCCCTCGATCTGCTCGACGGCGCCGTGCCGTTGGCTTACGGTGATGAACGTCTCCTGCCCCGTGAATTGCTCCGGGCGTGGGCCCTCGGCCGACTCGGGCGGAGATCCCGGGGGGCGCTCGACTCCGCCCGTAGCCACCTCGAAGCGGAGATGGCTTTGGTCGGTGACGCCCGCAGCGTCGTGGCCCTAGCGATGGTCTCCGCTGAGCTCGGGGAGCCCGCCCGGGCCCGCGAGCTTTTGGCCAAAGCACTCAACGGAGAGCAGTTCCGCGGCGATGCGGTGGTCGGGCACGGGGTGGCGGTAGACGCCGCTGCGGTCCTCGACCGGCTCGGTGACCGAGACCAGGCGTCGAGGTTGCGCTCGGAGCCAGGTCGAACGAGCTCGCCGGTCGCTCGCCTGCTTGAAGAGCAACCGCCGTGGTGAGGAATCAAGGCTAGGGGCTACGACGCAGCGGCGGGGATTCCCCGGGGGGAATAGCGCGCTGAATGATCTGCTCCGGGGGCGATCTGCGCCCATATGGGCAGGGGGCAAGATCTCATCCTCGGCACTCCTGAAGGAGTGTCTCGACATCGAGGCTCGGGATCCGCGCCGCGGCGAGGGCTGGCGCGCGGCCAGTAAGAAAGGCTAAACGCTTCGCTGTCGTTTGCGTAGTAAATTAAAGCCCCTCTTTCCTGTGTGGTAGCAGGCGAGAACTGAGGAAGCGAGGTCTTATATGCAGTGTGTTCACCACCCCTCTGTCGCCCCGAAAGCGCTATGTACTCGCTGTGATGCGATGTTGTGCGAGAGTTGTATCCTTGAACGTCGTGGAAAGAACTTTTGCCGGGACTGTGCGGATTACCTTGACCGGCGAGATGAGTCGCGGAAGATAGAGACCCGGCAGCTCGCCGCGGCCGCAGCTGCCGCTGGGGACGGAGTGGGGATGGCTCCGGCGTCCGCGCCAGGGGGGGCGACCGCTCCGACGGCGGCCATCGCGCAGGGGCCCGGGCCGGATCAGGTCTACGGCGGCTCGGGCCAGAACCACGGCGGAGCAGGTCAGGTCTACGGCGGCCCGGGCGAAGTCTACGGTGGACCCGGCGAGGTCTACGGCGGCCCGGGCGAGGTTTACGGCGGAAACGGCCAAGTCTACGGCGGACCGGATCCTGGGCCGGGCGACGTTTATCAAGATCCCGGAGACGTCTACCAGGGACCGGGAGGTGAAGCGTCGGCCGCTGGGCAGTCGGTTCCCGTTTCTGCCGGTGCGATTCCAGATGAGGCCGATATGGTGAAGGCGGCTCTCTTCGGGACCGTAGCCGCCGTCGCGAGCACCGGTCTCTGGTACGCGCTAGCGACATCGTCCGGGAAGATGCGCATCTCGACGGTCGTCCTCGTGGGCTTTCTGATCGGATTCGGTACGAGCTGGGGCGCCGGGCGCCGCGGCGAAATGCGCGTTGTCGGCCTGTCCGTTGGTCTTTTCCTGGCTTCGATGGTCTTCGGGCAATTCCTGATCAACAACTACTTCTACAAGCAGTTCTTCCTCGAGGAACAGGCCTATGGGGAAGCGACGGCTGGGATTGTTGAAGACGGGGATTACACGCCGGAAGAAGCCCGCGTCCTGATCGGATTTTCCGAAGACGAGTGGGATGAGATGTCGCTCTCCCAGCAGGAGTTCTGGATCGCGTCCATCGAATCTGAGTACTACGACGAGACCGAAGACGGTTGGGATCCGGACGACGGGGCCGATGGGGAGGACTACGAGCCGCTGCCCGCGAGCATCCCGCTCGGGGAGTTCCTCGTCAACATGCCGGCCTATTTCGGAATCTGGGGCTTCATCTGCCTGGTTTTCGGCGGCGTCCAGGCCTACAAATTTCCCGCCGGCTTCGACGACTAGGGCCAAGCCAGCCAAGTGGCGGTCAGCCCGCGCTTTACATCTATGACAAAGCGCTCACCGAAAGTTAACCTGCGCGCCGCCCCGAGGCGGGATAATGGACGGCGCAGAAACACCTCGGTGCTGTAGATGCTTTGTCTTTAAAGAACACCCCCACGATCCACCCGCTGGTCCGCTTCGCGGTTGAGCGTCGGGTCACGATGACGATGCTGCTCATCGGTGTCCTGGTGCTCGGTTGGCTGTCCCTTGTGCGCTTGCCGCTCGAGTTTCTGCCGGCCGTCTCCTCCTCCAACGTTTCGATTTCGATCAGCTACCCTTCGGCTTCACCGCAGGAGGTGGCAGAGCAAATCGTTCGGCCGCTGGAAGACAGCCTCGGGACGCTCAATGATCTGGAGGGTCTCTCGTCGTCAGCGTCGAGTGGAGAAGCCCGTCTCGACGTGACCTTCCTCGACGGCACCGACATGGACCTGGCGACCGTCGAGGTCCGGGACCGGGTGGACCGAGTGCGCCACCGCCTTCCCGACGACCTGCGGCGGATTCGGATCCGGCGCTTTCAGACGTCTGACATTCCGGTGCTCCGCTTTCACTTGGCGTCGGACTGGTCAAAAGATCGCCTGAATGACTTCGCCGAGCGGATCGTCCTCAAGAGGCTCGAACGTCTGCCGGGGGTGGCCCAGGTTCAGATCCGGGGACTGCAGACGAAACAGGTCCAAATCCGGCTCGACGCCGATCGCATGGCCGCCCATGGGGTCGACGCGCGGGCGCTCGCGACGCTCCTCCGGGAGAACCACCTCGATGTCTCCGGCGGCCACCTGGATGAGGGCCGTCGGCGGTTCTTGGTGAGGGTGCTCGGACAGCTGCGGAGTCTCGATGACATCCGGCAGCTACCCATCGGCACGGGGCTCAGGTTGGAGGACGTTGCGGAGGTCGTCTACGCGTATCCGCGGCAAGAGAATTTCAATTTCCTCAATGGCGAAGAGGCCCTCTCGGTTCGCGTCTACAAGACCTCCGACGCCAACCTCCTTGACGTGGTGGACCGCAGCAAAGAGGAGCTCGACGCCCTGACGGCGGATCCCCGATTTGCCGGACACACTTCGCGTATCTACGGCGACGCTTCGAAGGACGTGCGACAGGGGCTTTCCCAGCTCCGGGACGCCGGGCTACTCGGGGGCCTCTTGGCGGTGGCCGCCGTGTTCTTTTTCCTTCGGCAGTGGCGGACGACGACGCTGGTCGCGATTGCGATTCCGGTCTCGGTCGTCCTGACCTTCGTCTTCATGTTCCTGGTGCGCACCACGGGCCGCGTCGAACTCACCCTCAATGTCGTGAGCTTGATGGGCCTCGTCATCGCGCTCGGCATGCTGGTCGATAGCTCGATCGTCGTGATCGAGTCCATTTATCGCCGCCTCGAGATCTACGGTGAAGACGCGAAGACCGCTGCCCTGCGCGGCGCCTCGGAGGTTGCGCTTCCGATCGTGGCGTCGACGGTCACGACGCTTTGCGTCTTCATCCCGATGATTTTCCTACGCCAGAGCGGCGGCTTCTTCGCCCGCTACTTGACCGAGATCGGCACCACCGTGTGCATCGTCATGGTGGCTGCGATGCTCGTGGCGCTGACCCTGGTTCCGATGACCGCCTCGCTCGTCCTCGAGCAGAAGGAGCGCAAACCGACGCGCCTCATCGAGGTCCTGGAGAAGCTCTACATGGCTTTCCTGGGGGGCGCCCTGCGCTACCGCGCGGTCCTCCTGCTGGTGGCCGGCGGTCTGCTCTGGGGCTCCTGGCAGCTCTTCTCCGGCATCGAACGGAGCTTCATGGGTCGGTCGGAAGCTCGCCAGGTGACGATCCACGTCGACGTGCCGCCGTCCTATTCGCTCGAGCAGACCGCCTCGCTTTTTGACGAGCTGCTCGAGACGCTCGACGGCAAGCGCGCGGACCTCGACATCGCGGACATCACGTCGTCCTACTTCATCGGCTCGGGGCGGTCCCGCGGGCGGGGCCGGGAGCGTCAGCTCGAGCTCTACCTGGTTGATGAAGAGGCGGGCACGCTCACGACCCGGGACGTGCGCGACAGGGTGCGGAGACTGCTCCCGCAGAAACCCGGCGTCGAGCTGCGCATCGCCCAGAGCCGACGGCGCGGCGGCGGCAGCGGAGGGCTGGATCTCGAGCTCCGGGGAGATGACCTCGCCGCTTTGGAACGCTTGGGGCGCAAAGTCGCGGAGCAGATCCGCGCCTTCCCGGGCATCGAGGATGTGGATCTCTCGCTCGAGAGTGGGGACCAGGAACTCTGGGTGGAGGTCGACCGGGCCCGCGCCGTTGACGCCGGCCTATCGACCCGCAGCGTCGCGCAGTCGGTGCAGAGCGCACTCTCAGACCGCTCCCTGTCGTACCTCTCGGCGGACGATCGGGAGATCGATCTGGTCATGCTCTACCGCGGCGAGGCCGAGGCGACCCGGGGCGACCTGGAGAATCTGCGTCTCGAGTCGAGGCAAGACTTGAGGGCGCTTTCCTCCGTCGCCGACTTCGCCACCGTCGCGGGACCGCGGGCGATCGAGCGCGAGAACCGTCAAGCGAAGATCAGGATCTCCGCCAATAGTGAGGACGGCCGAGCCCTCGGCCGAGCCATGGGCGGCGTGCGGATGCTCTTGGCCTCGACTCCCATGCCCCCGGGCTACAGCTGGAGCTTCGGGCGCTGGACGCGCATGTCCCAAAGCGACCAAGAGGGCTCAGACTTCACCTTGCTCTTCGCGCTTCTCCTGGTCTATCTGGTGATGGCGGCTCTTTTCGAGAGCTTCGGGCAGCCGCTCTCGATCATGCTCGCCGTGCCCTTTGCCTTTATCGGCGTCGGGGCCGTGATGAAGCTGGCCTCCCAGCCGCGGGACAATCTCACGGAGCTTGGTTTCATTGTGCTGATCGGCGTGGTGGTCAACAACGCGATCGTGCTGGTCGACCACATCAACCGCCTCCGTTCGAACGGACTCGAGCGTCGACGGGCGATCATCGAAGGCGGACGGGATCGACTGCGGGCCATTCTCATGACGGCGGTGACGACGATCGTCGGCTTGCTGCCCATGGTGGCCCCGGTGCTGCTGCCCCAAGTCTTCGGCCCGCTCGAAGGGCGTGCCGCGACCTGGGCGCCGGTCGGGCTGGTGATCCTCGGTGGCTTGACCACCTCGACTTTTCTGACCCTGGTGATCGTTCCGACCTTCTACTCCCTGATCGATGATGTGGCGAGCTTTCTTCGGCGGACGGCGATCCGCGCCTTCCGGCACCCCGTCGCGTCGCAGCCGGCCCCCGAGGACTGAGACTATGCTTTGGAAGAAAGGTCGCCCTGCGGCCTTAACGATGGTTGCCGCCGGCCTGCTGCTCTTGGGCACCGGGGGCTGTGGCGGCGAGGGCGAGAGTGGGGAAGGTGGCGGCGGCGAGAACCCGTCGAGGACCGGCGCGGAAGCCCCTAG
>JBCDKB010000240.1:0-12623 GCA_038747035.1 Acidobacteriota bacterium
CCTCAAGAGGCTCGGCTTTGACGCCGTCGCCACCACGGATGGACGCGCCGCCCTGGATGCCTGTCGGACCGCGAAGGAAGAGAATTCTCCGTTCCACGTCGCGATTCTGGATCTGACGATTCCCGGCGGCATGGGCGGCATCGAGGCGGCTTCCGGCCTGCGCGAGATGCAGTCGGACCTTCTGCTCGTCGCGTCCTCCGGCTACTCCCAGAATCCGGCGCTGGTGGAGCCGCGTCGGCATGGCTTCGATGAGGCTCTGGTCAAGCCGTACCGAATCCCGGACTTGGCGAAGCTCTTCGACCGGATGCTCGGGGGCTCCGAGTAAGGCCCGTCGGGTTGCGTGGGTGACGGTCTTCCGTGCGGCGCCGCATCCAGGCGCCACCGTGTGGTTGCGGCGCCGCAGCGCGCCTTCGAGGGTGATTTTCTTGGCCATTTAATCTGACTGACTGAAAACGTCCGCCGATGACTTCTTTATCGGCATGGAAGTTTCAAAAGCCCCGGCGTTGCCCTGGGCGGCGGGATGCGTGGCCGGCGCCTCGACGGCGACGGTGCTTTCTGCACCCCCCGCCGCCTGGATCCTCTTTGCCCTCTGCGCCCTGGTCTGGATCCGACGGCCCCGCGGCCGTTTCGGTATCGCGTTCGGCATCGCCTCGGCGGCGCTCGCCGCCTCGCCGAGCCCGGAGGCCCTCGAGGCGGTGGATCGCAACCGGCCGGTCCGCGCGCAGGCCACGGTCGCGGGGACGCCGTGGCCTGACGACCGCGGCGCCGTCCGGGTGGCGGTGCGTCTCCACGAGCTCGTTCAGGGGGATCGCCGCTGGTTCCCCGAGGGCTTGGCCTATGTCCGGATCCAAGCGGCGGGTGACGGGGACCTCCGTGGCCTCGAACGCGGGGCGAGGGTCGGCCTCCGCGGCTATTGGGGGCGCCCCGCAGCCGTCCGCAATTTCAGGCCCCAGGGGCCGGGTCGGTGGCGCCTTGCTGTACCGAGTCCGCGCTTTGTCGAAAGACTCGGGGCGGCGACGGCGGCGCGGAAGTCGCTCAATGTCGGACGGAGCTATCTCCAAGGCTCGGCGTCCCGTTGGAATGATCAGGACGCGGCGGCGCTGGTGTCCGCGCTGTGGCTCGGGGACGCCCACAACCTGCCGATTCGCTGGCGCCGGGCCCTGCGGGCGACGGGCCTCGCCCACCTGCTGGTGGTGTCCGGGCTGCACGTCGGGGCGGTGGCCGCGCTCCTGTGGCTCGCCACCGCGGCTGGCCAGGCCCTCACGTCGGCCGTCGGCTGGCGTTCGTGGCGCTCAGGGCGCCTCGTACGCGTGGCGGTGACGTTCGTCGGCGTCGTCGGCTATGCGCTGCTGGTGGGGCCGCGCCCTTCGGTCGAACGGGCGGCGTGGATGGCCGGCGTCGCGCTCGTGGCGCTCGGGCTCCAGCGTCCGCCGGCCGCCGTCAACGCTTTGTCCGTGGCGGTGGTGGTGCTCATGACCCTGGATCCCCGGGTGGTCACCGAGCTGGGTTTCCAGCTGAGCGTCGCGGCGACGGCGGGGATTCTCTTCTTCAGCGACCGCGTCGCGGGCCCCGCCGGGTCGGCAGGGCCGAGATGGCCGCTCGCCGTCGGCGCGTCGGTGGCGGCCCAGCTGGCGGTCGCGCCGTTCGCAGCGCCGGCCTTCGCCTTGGTCCACCCCGTGTCTCCTTGGCTCCAGCTGCTCGCCCTGCCGTGGCTGCTGGTGACGCTGGGCCTGGGTGGCGCGGCCTTGGTCCTCGGGGTCGCCGCGCCCGGCCTTGACCCGAGTCCGGCCCTCGCGCCCTGCACGGTCTGGCTCGATGCGCTCGCCGATCTTCATACGTTGGGTCCCGGGGGCCTGCCCCTCACCGGCTGGCCGGTGGCCGCATTCGGCGCCGGAGCCTGGACGCTGGTGGGCGCAGTCGGCGGCGTTCTGTTGCTTGCCCCGACGTGGCTTCCCGGTCTGCGCCGGCGGTTCTCCGAGCTGTCGGCGGGCACAGGAACGGCCGAGGGGAGCCGGCGATTCCAGAGTGTCGGCGTCTTCGGCGTCGCGGTCTGTGGACTGCTGGCTCTCGGGAGCCTCTTTTTTCGAGTCTTCGCGGCGCCGGGTGGCGCCGCCGGGGCGCCGCAGCCGCCGGGGGAGGACGACGCGCAGGTCGTCGCCCTCGACGTCGGGCAAGGGGACGCCCTGCTCCTGCGCTCCAGGGCGCTCAACGTGCTGGTGGACGGCGGCGGCTGGCGGCGCGGTGATATCGCGTCGAAGGTGCTCGTGCCGGCCCTCGCCGACCTGGGGGTGCGCCGGCTCGATGCGGTGGTGCTCACCCACCCCGACACCGACCACTGCGCGGGGCTGCTGGATCTGACCGCCTATCTTCAGATCGCGGAAGTGTGGACGGCCCCCGGCTGGGGCGCGGGCTGCGCCGGGCATCTCGTGGGGCGGCGCGGAATCCAGCTCCGCCCTTTTTGGCGGGGGCGGCGGCTCGTCGGCGGACCGTGGGTTATCGAAGCGCTATGGCCGCCGCCTGCGCACCGCCCTAAAGATGGGGATGACAACGCCGGATCCTTGGTGCTGCGGGCGGAAGCCTTCGGCCGATCGATCCTGTTGACCGGCGATATCGACACCGCCGTCGAGGCCCGGCTCGACCCCTCGCGGCTCGCCGCCTCGGTTCTGAAGGTCGCCCACCACGGCAGCAAGTCGTCGACCTCGCCGATCTTCCTCCGCCGCGTTGACCCGAAGCTCGCCCTGGTCCAGGCTGGCGCTGACAATTTCTATGGACACCCCCACCCGACGGTGCTCGGCCGCCTCCGCGGGCGGCGCATCCAGATCCTGCGCACCGATCGGCACGGCGCCGTTTCCGTGACCTGGGGCGAGTTGGGGCCGATGCGGCGCTGGGTCTCTGGCATTCCGTAGCACCGGCCCCGCGGCCTGCGGCGCCGACTCGCGGTTTGAAGGAATCGACGGTTCGGGGCACAATCCCCAGCTATGACAGCGGAGCGCAAAGACACGCCGTCGGTGGTGGTCATCGTCGGGCCGACGGCGGCGGGCAAGTCGTCGATGGCGCTCAGGCTGGCCCGGGACACGGGGGGCGAGATCATCAACGCCGACGCGCTCCAGGTTTATCGAGATCTGGAAATCGGCACCGACAAGCCGTCGGCGCAGATGCGTCTCGCGGTGCCGCACCACCTGGTCGACATTCTCGATCCGGAGGAACCCTACTCGGCCGGCGAATTCGCCCGGCGCGCCCGGGTGGCGCTTGCGGATATCGCGTCGCGGGGCAGAATGGCGTTTGTCGTCGGCGGTAGCGGCCTCTACCTGCGGGCGCTGCTCGACGGGCTGGCGCCGGTGCCGCGGAGCGATCCCGAGACCCGGGCGCGACTCGAAGAGCGCCTCGCCGCAGACGGCCTGCCGGCGCTCCGGCGTGAGCTCGAAGCGGTGGATCCGGCCACCGCCGCGCGCCTGACGCCGGGGGATACGCAGCGCACCCTGAGGGCGCTCGAAGTCTATGAAGTGTCGGGCGTTGCGCTCTCGGAATGGCTCGCGAAAAAGCCCGAAGAACCCCCGATTCGCGCGCGAAAGCTTGGATTGACGCTCCCGCGAGCCATCCTGTACGATCGCATCGCCGATCGTATCCATCAGATGATAGAGCGGGGCTGGTTGACCGAAATTGAAAAAATGCTTGTTCGGGGAATAGATCCCACAGCGCCGGCCTTCCAGGCGATCGGCTACCGGCAGCTGACGAGGCATCTTCAAGGCGAGTACTCGCGACAAGAGGCTATCGACGAGACGGTCCGGGCAACACGGCGCTACGCTAAGAGACAATTCACCTGGTTCCGACGGGAACCCGACATTGAATGGTTCTCAGGTTTACACATCGACCAGGCGCTCCCCGCCCTATCGCATGACATGACATCCAAGGAGCTTGGGCTCGATGAGCAGGCATAACATCAACATTCAAGACGGCTTCCTTTTTCAAAGCCTCAAAGAAGCGCGAGTCATGGTCTTCGAACTGGTCACCGGCAAGGTGCTCGAAGGCCGCCTCAAAAGATTCGATCGTTTCGCGGTTGTGGTCGATACCGGCCCGCAGGAAATCCTGGTTTACAAACACGCGATCTCGACGATCACCGACAAAGCTCGCTAACCCTTAGCCCGCTTACAGTCCCTTGCGCACCCCTGATTCAGTACGGCGGCTCTCGCGCCCCGCGGCCGCCGTGCTGGCGTGCGTCCTCTTGTGGACCGGCGGCTGCGCCACCGGCGGACCTGAGACCCCGGTCTTTAGCATCCCCGGAGCGGAACGCCCTTACCTCATCGACCCGGTGAGTGGCTATCCGCTAGCCCTTTCAGCCGCGGAGGCCGATCAGGTCAAGGGGCTATTCTCCCGACTCGTCTCGGGCGACGACCCGAAAGTCGTCGCCCGCGACGCAGCAGCCTTGGCCACGTCGTCGCCGGCCCTGCTGGCGGCGTCGGTGGCCGCGGCCCAGGCCCACTTTGTGGCCGGCTCCGCCAAGGCCGCCTCCGACGCCGTCGGTCCGGTGCTCGACGAGCTGCCGGATTACCTCGCGGCGGCCCTGCTCGCCGCCCGCCTCGACGAGCGGGCGGGCCGGGTGCTCGAGGCCCACGACCGCTACTCCTCGGTGACGGATAGCTCCCGCTTGGCCGCCGAACGCTCCCAGGACCTCCGACCCCGCGCCCAAGAGATCATCGCCGCTCGCTTCGATGACGCGCTCAACCGCGGTCGTTTCGACGATGCGGAGGCCGCCCTCGAGCGGCTGGAGCTTTACGACCTCGGCACCCTGCCGACGCTCGAAGCCAAGCAGCGGCTGCTCAACGCCAGCGGTGACGCCGCCGGCGAGCTCGAAGTCATCCGCGAATTGACGGAAATAAGCGACGATTCCTTCTACGAACGTCGCCGCGCCGATCTCGAGCTCGAGATCGGCGATGTCCGCAGCGGCCTCGATATTTTCGAGCGGCTCGCCTCCGCCTCTCCGGACGACGCGGAGCTCGCCGAGGGGCTGGCGCGGGCTAAATTCCTGTGGCGGCTCGAGCTGCTGCCGCCTGAGGTGAAGACGATCGGACGCCTAGGCGAGCTCGCCCGCGCGGACCTCGCGTCCTTGCTCTACTGGCTCTTTCCCGACGTGCGCTATTCGGCGGTCGATAACCCGCCGATCGCCGCCGACATCCTCGAGCACCCCAAGCAGCGCGAGATCCTCCGCGTGCTGGACCTCGACCTGATGGCCGTGGACGAGGCCCTGCACCGATTCCGCCCGGCGGAGATGGCGACCCGCTCCGACCTGCTGCAGGCGCTGCTCGGCCTGCTGATGTCCTCCGACCCGCCCCTCGGTTGCCTGTCGTCTGAAGCCAGGCGCAGCGCCGCGTCCCAGCCCCGGCGCTGGGTGTGCACCCGATCGGCGGATTGTGGCCTGATCCGCGACTCCCTCTCGTGCCTGCCGGAGGCGACCTTAGCCGGCGCCGAAGCGCTCGAGCTCGTGCGGGTGGCGCAAGAATTAACCGCAATCCGCTGAAGCGCGGCATGCGGGCGCATCGACGGTTTCGGCTCCACGCGGCTCGCTCCGACGTGGCGCCGTGGCTGCTCCTGTGGGCGCTCGCGTTTTTCGCCGTCGCCGGGCCGACGTCTGCCCAGGGCGGCGAGCCCGAAGAAGCCGCCGAATCGAACGAGCCTGTTGAGCTCGAAGCCCAAGAACCCGGCGACGCCGGGCTGGTGCCGCTCTTCGATCCAGACGCGTCGGCCCCGGTCCCCCTCTTTGACCCTGATTCGGCCCCCGCCCTGGGCGTAGACCCGGATCTGAGTCGGGCCCCGGGGCCGGCGGTCGATCCGAACCCGCTCCCGGCGGAACCGACGACCGTTCCGCTCTTTGACCCGGACGCCCCGGCGGGAATGGCCGGTTCCGCAGGTCGCGGAGGCGTCGACGCGGATGGCTTCGTCGAGCTCTTCGACCCCGACGCAGATCCCGAATGGCAGCCGGCGCCGGCCCCCGGCGGCTCCGGCGGCGGGGCCTTTGACTTCGAGGCGGCCCGCCGAATGCTCGCCGCCGAGATGACCAGTCCGGCCGACATCGCCGCACCGGAAGACGTGCTTGAGGTGGTGGAGGCCGGCGAGCTTGACGCAGACGTCGGCGCTGTGGCCCTCCGAGGCGCGGATGAATACGGCCTCGATCTGCGCAGCGTCGAGCGCTTCCGGTGGGAGTGCCGAAACGAGATTTCCCGGAGGGACGTGACGCTCTTCGCCAACGGGACCGTCCGCCTGCGCAGCGGGCCGCGTCTCCAGCCGGAGCTCCAGCTCGATGAGCTGAGCCGTGAGGAGCTCTTGGGGTACCTCTCCCGCCTCGCCAGGATCCAGCGTTCGCAGGCGGTCCGCCACGACGTCGCGGGTGCGGAGGATTTCGGCCAGCTCGACGGTGAGCTGGGCGAGAGCTGCCGCGTCCAGCTGCGGCTGCCGGACCTGCCGAGGGTGAGCCTCGACGCCCCGCGCCTCGAGGTGCCCCAGCTGGGCCTCGCCCAGCTGGTGGCGATCGCGGAAGAGCTCGCCAGCTTCACGGAGCCGCTGCAGCTGCCCGCCCAGGTGGCGACCAGCTATCGCCCGAGTCCTGGCGACCTCCTCAAGCGGCGCGATGGCTATGTCTACCGGGTCGTGGGCCTGACCACCGGCGGCTCCGGCGTCGAGTTGGAAGGGCTCCAGGAACCGATCCGGATCTTCTATCGCCTCGAAGATCTGCCGTCACTCTTCGAGCGCTTCGACGGCGTTTGGGACGGCGAACCGGTGGCGGTGGGGGAACCGGAGGTCCGCGAGATCGTCGATATCGGCGGCGAGCTGTAGTGGCGCGCCGAGGTGGCCGGAATGGCGGTCGGCGACGGGCCGGCCCCGGCGTCCGGCCGACGGAGGGGCGGGTGCGCGAAGCGCTGGCCAATATCTGGTGGCCCCGACTCGAGGGGGCGCGGGTGCTCGACCTCTTCGCCGGGACCGGCGACGTCGGCCTGGAGCTGCTCAGCCGCGGCGCCGGGTCGCTGGTGCTGGTGGACGGGGGAGCGCCCGTGGTCGCCGCGATCCGCCGGCGTCTGGCCGAACGGCCCGACGCCTTCGACGGCACTGCGGTGGCGATCCGGCGGCTCGACCTGCCGGCGGGCTTGGGGCGCCTGGCGCCGTCGGCCTACGATCTGATCTTCGCCGACCCGCCTTATGACTTTGAAGGCTATGTTGACCTCCTGGCCGGCGCGGCGCCGCTGGCCTCGCCAGGGGCCCAGATGGTGATCGAGCACCGGGCGTCGCGGGACGTCGAGGCCGCCCCGCCGTGGCGGCCGGTGGACCGGCGTCGCTACGGCGACTGTGCCCTGTCTTTTTTCGAGCTCGCGGCCGGGGACGGAGCGTCGTCGCGCTGATATGCTCCCGCCGTCCCATGCCAAAGCTCCGTATCGATCAGCGCAACCAGCCGAGCCGTGAATTCCAGTTGGGCACGGCGCCGGTCACCATTGGCCGCGGAATCGGCAATACCCTCCATTTTCGAGACCCATGGCTGTCGCGGGAGCACGCCAAGCTCAGCGTTGACTCCGGCGACGATGACTTCGTGCTCGAAGACCTCGGGAGCCGCAACGGGACTTATCTAAACGGCCAGACGCTGCAGGACAAGCGCCGTCTGCGCAGCGGCGACATCATCACCCTCGGCGATGTCCAGCTGACCTACGTCGACCAGTCGGCGACGAGCGTCCGCGTCGCGGACTCCGGGGTCTCCCTCGACAACGGCGGCACGGTCATGATCTCGAGCGACGAGCTCAGCTACGACCGCTTCCAGGCGACGGTGGCGCCCCAGGGGATGGACGCGGGGGAATTGCTGCCGGCGCTGCACAGCGTGACCTCGGCGCTGGTCCGGCATTTCCCACTCGACGAGCTGGTGGAGAAGGTCCTCGACCTGCTGCTCGACGCCGTACCGTCCGAGCGCGTGGCTTTGCTGCTCAAAGAGCGCGGCGGCGATCAGCTCGACACCGACGGACGCCTCGAGGTCAAAGCCCGCCGCGGCTACGGCTTCGATGACGAGGTGCGCATCAGCCGTACGATCATCCAGGCGGTGCTCGAAGATCGCCAGGCGGTGCTGACGATGGATGCGCAGAGCGACGAACGCTTCGGCCAGGCCGTGTCGATCATGATGCAGGGCATCCGCTCGGTCTTGGCGGCGCCGCTGGTGGCGAATGACAACGAAGTGATCGGCCTCGTCTACCTCGACGACCGCGTCTCCCGCGCCGTTTTTAATGAAAATTCGCTCCGCTTGGCGGGTCTCATCGCGAACCTGGCGGCGGTCAAGATCGACAACTGCTACCTGCTCGAAGACCAGCTCGAGAAGCGTCGGATGGCGGAGCAGCTGGCGGTCGGCGCCCAGATCCAGCGCGGTCTGCTGCCGTCGGCCGACCCCCAGATCGACGGCTATGAGATTTGCGGCCTCAATCGCTCGTGCTTCGAGATCGGCGGCGATTACTACGACTTCATCCCCAAGGATGATGGAAACCTGGCTTTGGTCGTGGCGGACGTCTCGGGCAAAGGCGTCGGCGCAGCGCTATTGATGGCGGTGCTCCAGGCCTCGGTGCGGGCCCTGATCGATTCGGCGAGCGACCCCGCCGAGCTGGTGCGGCGCCTGAATCGCGTGCTGGTCGACAACTCCCCCGACAATAAATTCGCCACGCTCTTCTACGCCGAGCTCGACCCGGTGCGCCACCAGCTGCACTACGTCAGCGGTGGCCACAACCCGGCGCTGCTCTTGGTGGACGGCGAAACCCGCGAGCTGAACTCCACGGGCCCCATCGTCGGCCTGGTGCCGGGGGCGACCTTCCGGTGTGAGACGGTCGAATTCGACGCCGGTTCAACCCTCCTGATTTATACCGACGGCGTCACGGAACTCGAAAATGATCGCGGCGAAGAGCTCGGGGTCGAGCCCCTCGTTGACCTCATGCGCGCCGACGAGTGGGAGTCGATCAACGATCTGGTCGAAGAAGTGGGCGCTTTGATGCGCCGCTTCGCCCACCGCGACCAATTCGACGACGATACGACCCTCGTGGTCGCGCACCGCCCCAGCCCCTAGTCCGCCGCCGGGCCGCCGCCGGACGGATCGCGGTAGGATCCGGGCATGCATCGATTGGTGGCGTATGCCCACAACGGCGTGCAGCGTTTCAACGTCGATCGTGACGAGATGGTGATCGGCAGCGACGAGGGGTGTGACATCCGCCTCGCGTTCCCCGGCGTCGGTCGTCGACATGCCCGGCTCCATAGCGGCGGCGGCCGGATGGAGATCGAAGACCTCGGCAGTCGAAAAGGACTCCTGGTCAACGGCGAGAAGGTGCGACGGGCGCACCTGGAAGTCCTGGACGAAATTCGCCTCGGCTCCATCGCGCTGCTGCTCGAAGATGTGAAGGCCGAGGTCGCGTCCACGGCGGAGCCGATCGAGACGGTCGACCCGGAGTCGACCATGACCCCGAGCGGCATGCTGGAGCACCTTGCGCTGATCTCGCAGTGGGTGCTCTCCGACTCGGCGTCCAGCATCACCCTCGAGTCGCTGGTCGACGACGTGCTGGATGATTTCGGCGGCGGCGTGCTCTTTCTTTTCCAAGGCGAGCCGGAGACCCGAGGCATCAAATTCGTCGTCGCCTCCGAGGCCCGGTGGCTCGGCCACGGCGAAGAGCTGCTGGAGCAGGTCACCCGCGAATCCGAGGCCACGGACGGCGCGCTGGTGGGTGAGCTCGAAGGACAGGCGGCGTGGATCGCCTTCCGTTCCCTGTCGGCGCTCGAACGTCCGTATTTGCTCGTCGTCGCCCTGCCGTATTTCAGACCTCAAGAAGGCCCGCGGGGATGGTCGCCGGCGGCGGCGCTACGCACGCTCTCGGACCAGCTCATCCTCGGCCTCGTCCACCACGTCGGGCAGTACGAGCCGCTGCTCTTCGGCCGCTCGGCGCAGCGCGATTTAACGCTCGCCTCGGGTTTGATCACCGGCGAGTCGCCGGCCATGAAGCGGGTCGTCTCGGAGCTGCGCGGCGCCGTTGACCTCGCGGATCCCGTGCTGCTGCGTGGGGAAGTCGGGGTTTCGAAGGAGCTTCTGGCGCGCTCCCTCCACCTCTCCGGCAGCCGCGCCGGTCAGCCCTTCGTCACCGCGGCGTGCGGCGGCGCCTCGCCCCAGCAGGTGGAGGCGGATCTCTTCGGCGCCGAGATCGCCGGCAAGACCGGGCCGGTGGAGCGGGTGGGGAAACTCATCGAAGCCGACGGCGGCACCGTCTACCTCGAAGATGTCGACGAGCTTCCGATGCATTTGCAGCACCGCCTGATGCGGTTTTTGCGCTCCGGTGAAGTGGAGCCGGCGGATAGCCGCTCGGCCCGCGCCGTCGACGTGCGATTGATCGCTTCGAGCCGGAGACCGCTCGAGACCGACGTCGCGAGGGATCATTTTCGCCTCGACTTGGCCTACCGCCTGTCCCAATACGTCGTTGAAGTGCCCGCCCTCCGGGACCGGCGAGAAGATCTGCCGCTCCTCATCCAGGCGGCGGTCAACCGCTGCTGTCACCAGACGGGGAAACGCATCCAAGGCATTACGGTCAAGGCGATGGAGTCCCTCGCCAAGCACGACTACCCCGGTAATTTACCGGAGCTCGAGGCGATCGTGCGCCGCTTGGTTTACCTATGCCCTTCCGGGCGGCCGATCGACGACGCCATGCTGCCGGAGGAAGTGCGGTTGTCGAAGATCAAGGGGCTGCGGCCGGACATCTCCTCCGAGCTCAACCTGGACCGCTTGGTGGCCGACACGGAGCGCGCGGCGATCCGCGAAGCGCTCCACCGCGCCGAGGGCAACAAGTCGGAGGCTGCGCGTCAGCTCGGCCTGTCGCGCAACGGTCTCAACATGAAGATGTCGCGGCTGGGCCTCGATGCCTGAGGAGCTTGACGCTCCAACTCCCGGCCCGGGCGCCGGGCGCGGGCATGAATTCCGCGTCCTGGCGCTGCTCACGCTCGTGACGATCCTTTTCTGGCTCGCCGGCCCGGCCTCTCCGTGGTCGCTCGCGTCGACGAGTCCCGCGGCGCTGGCTGTGCTGGCGGCGTGTGGCTTCGGCGCCGGGATCCTGGTTGCGCGCGCCGGCGTCGCCAGCCGTCGCTGGCTCGCCGGCGCCTGCGTGCTGGCGGCGGCACTCGTGGCGATTTCGCTCGGGTTCCGTTCGCACGCCGTCAACCTCGACGCCGTCGCCGCCCGGTCGACGATCGACTCGGCCTACCGGACGATGTGGGCGGACCTCGAAGCGCTCGCCGACGAGATGGCGACGGACCTCGAGCCGGTGATCTCCGAGCAAGGCCGGTCGTCCCTCTTTGACGCCCTGCGCGAGCGGGTCGTGGGGGCGGAGCACATCCCCCGGCTCGGCGTGCTGCTCTTCGACGCCGACGGCGAGGCCGTCTCCTGGTACGGCGCCGGCCTGCTGCAGGAGCCCGAGGCGTGGGAGCTGCCGGCGAGCGGGCGGACCTACCGACGCGGCTTTACCGCCTCGACCGCCCTCTTGGTGCGGCCGATCGGCGGCGAGCGGAGGCCGTGGCGCATCGTGCTCGGACGTAGTCTCGTCCACGATCACTTTCCGTTCGCCGCCCTCGAATCGCCCGTGCTCTGGTCGCTGGGGGCTCCGACGTCTTCGCCGGACGGCGGGACGGACGGCGCCGCAGATCACCGGAGCCAAGCGGGCGGCGTCTGGCGATTCGCCGCGGTGGACGCCGACGGCTCGCCGGGGCCGGCGCTCTACGTCGATCCCCGGCCGGTCGCCGCCCCGGAGCTTGAGCCGCACGACTACGCAGCGGAGTCGAAGGAAGAGGAAGAGCGGTGGGGTGTCGCCGAGGCGTTGCAGCGCGCCGCCCTCGCCGTCGTCGCGCTGCTCACCGCCGCCTGCGGACTGGTCGCCGTCACCGATCGGACGTCGGCAGCGGTCCTCGGGCCGAGGGTCCTCGCCATTCTGTCCTGCCAGCTCGGTGCCCTCGGCCTCGCCGCCGCCACCGGGGCGCGGCCGTGGACGCTGATGACCGTCGGTCTGGCGTCGGTCGCGGCGGCCGTATCGCTCGCCTTTGACCGGCCCCGCCGCCGCGGCGGTGACGCCGCGCTCGAGTCCACGGCCCTGTGGGGGCTCGCCGTATGGGGGCTGTTCTTGGTGGAAATGCGCCTCGGCGGGCGCGGCAGCGGCGGCGGACTGCCGGTGGACGGGGTCTGGCTGGCGCTCTCGGTGGCCGGCGTCCTGCTGGCCCGCTGGCTCGCCATCGCGCCGACCGGCGAACGGTCGCCTCGCTTTAGCTGGCAGTTCGCGGCCTTCGCCGCCCTCGGCCTCGGCGCCGCCCTCCACGACGACCTGATCTTCGGCCTCGCCGGGGGTCTCCTAGGGTGCGCGGCCGTCGCCTGGTGGTGGCGCTCGCTCTCGGAGGAGAAGACGCGTCCGCGGCGCTTCGCGGCCTTGGCTTTGATGGCCGCCCTCGCCGGCAGCCTGGCGTGGCAAACCGCCCATAGAGAGGTGCTGCGGGAAGTGCTCGAGGTGCAGATCCTGCCGACCCTCGGTCCGCCGGAGAGTGACGAGCTTAATGAGCTCCTCATCGAGCTCCACGGCTTCTTCGACGGCTTGCCG
>JBCDKB010000241.1:0-12590 GCA_038747035.1 Acidobacteriota bacterium
ATATCGCACTGGACCCGGCCGAGCCCGAGGTGGTCAGCCGCTTCGGCGAGGTGCAGATGGTCGGTAATGTCAACGGCGAGCACCCGACAGCCCCGGTCGAGGAAGAGCGGGCTGGCCCAGCAGCTGTCTGCACCGAGCTCGACGACAAGGGCCCCCCTGGGGATCGGGAATTGATCGAGGACGTCCTCGAGCTGTCGACGACTCTGGGTCACATGGCGGTGGAAAGCCGCCTCGGCGTCGGCGTCGCCCGGGGGGACGGGCAGGGTGACTTCGCCGGCGTCTAGCGCCGCGACGGCCTTGCGCTCACTCTCCACCGCCGGATGAGCTTCGTCGAGGACATTGACGACACCCCGGTCGACGGCGAAAGCCGCTCCGCACGCGGCGCATCGAAGGCGGTCGGCTGCGACTTCAAGCGAGTGGCGACATTTCGTGCATTGGAGTGTGCTGACGAGCCATTGCGGCGGTTGGAGGTCGTGGGCCGTGGACATCGCGGGCGAGTGTAGTGCACTCCCCCGGCCGGAGCGAGGCCAATCGGCGCCGCGCTGGTAGCACGCGCTGTCAGAACAGTGCCGGCTGGAGCACATCGCCTGGATCGAACGATCGGCGCCCTGATAGCGTCGGCTCGATGTCGGAAGCATCGACGCAATCGGGGGACCACCGCGTCTTCGACCTCCTCGACTCGCCGCTGGAGGCGGGGTCGACGCTGATCGAAGCGAGCGCCGGAACCGGCAAGACCTACTGCCTGACCGGTCTCGTGCTCCGGGCCCTCTTGGAAGGGCAAGTCGATGGGGCGCGGCAGCTCTTGGTGGTGACGTTCACCAACGCCGCCACCGACGAGCTGGTCGGCCGCATCCGTACCGCCCTGACCACGGCGAAAGATGTTTTCGACGGCCGACGACCGGCGCCGGATCCGTTCTTTCAAGGATTGCTCGACCGACACGGCGGGCCGTCCGGACGCAAAGTGCTGCGGGACGCTCTCCTGGACATCGACGACCTGACGGTCGCGACGATCCACGGTTTCTGCAAGCGGGTCCTCGACGAAGCGGCCTTCGAAGGCGGCCTCCCCTTCGACCTCGACTTGGTCGAAAGCGATGAAGACCTGTGGCTCAATGCGTCCCGGGACGTCTGGCGTCGGCTGCTGGCCTCGCCCGAGATCACCGGCTCGGCGCTCGCCGCCCTGCTCGCCGAGCGGCGCCTTGAGCCCGGCAGCTTTCGGGACGACTACGTGGAGTGGCGACGCCATCCGCGGACCCGCATCGCGCCGGAGCCCCTGGACGTCGCCGAGGCGGTGGCCCAACTCGACGCCGCCCGGCGGGCGGCCAAGGGCCGTTTCGACCGGGTTCGGTGGCGGCTCGCTCTCTCCCGTGTCAAGTTTCGGGCCGGTCAATCGCTCGCCGAGCCGCAGCGGCTGCGCTCGACCCTCTACGCTTTCGCGACGTACCTATCCACGGGTCAAGACGGCCTTTGGGCCCTCGAGTCGCTGGCGCCCTCGGCGCTTCGCGCCGCGGTCGACAAAGCGTCACAGCCGGCCCACGAGCGGCTGCCGGGGTCCGCCGAGGTCGACAGGCTCCATGGAGCCGTCGAGGCGGTGATCCACGCCGTTCGCTTCTTCGTGCTCGAAGAGGTCGACCACCGCTTCTCCACCGCCAAACGCCGCACGGCGACCCACGCCTTTGACGACCTCCTTCGGCAGCTCCAATCGGCCCTCGCCCACCCCAGCCACGGCCGCCGCTTGCGGCGCGCGGTCCGGGGGCGCTACCAGATGGCGTTGATCGACGAGTTCCAAGATACGGACCTCGTGCAGTACGACATCTTTCGGCGCCTCTTCGGCGACGGTCCGTTGATTTTGGTGGGTGATCCCAAGCAGGCCATCTACCGCTTCCGGGGCGCCGACGTTTTCGCCTACCTCGGCGCCAAGCGCGAGGCCGACCGACGCTATACGTTGAATCGGAACTGGCGGAGCGGCGAAAGCTTGGTCGCCGCGGTCAATGCGATCTTCCTGGGCGCCGAGCGTCCGTTTGTTGAGGCCGATATTCCGTACCCCGAGGCGGAGGCGGCGCCGGCCGCCGCCGGCCGCGTCTTGGAGGGCGACGGCCCGGCCTCGCTCATCTGGCACTACCTCGAGCGGGAGTCGAGGACGGAGCGGGCGGAGAACAGGATTCTCGGAGCGACGGCTCGCGAGGTGGCGAGGCTTCTCTCGGCGGGGCTCGACATCGGGACGACTCCGTCCCCCGGCCCTTCCGGCTCCCCCGCCGTCGTCGACAGCTCGGATGTCTCGGCGATCCACGCCAGACCGCTGCGGCCTCGGGATCTCGCCGTCTTGGTGCGCACGAATGCCCAGGCCCAGCGGATGCAGGAGCGTCTCCGCGAGCTCGGCGTTCCGGCGGTGCTGGGCCGAAGTGGTGACATCTACCATTCCGACGAGCTAGAAGAGTGCCTGCGGGTGCTCGACGCGGTGCTCCAGCCGTCCCATTCCGGGAAGCTGCGGGCCGCGTGCTCGACGGTCCTGTGGGGCGATCGCGCCGAGGACCTCCAGCGGCTAGCGCACGACGACAAGGCCTTCGCCGCCCGCGTCCATGCTTTCGACGGCTACCGGCGGATGTGGTTCGAGAAGGGCTTCATCGTGATGATGGAGACCCTGCTCAGTGAGCAGAAGGTTCGCCCTCGGCTCGCCGGCCTGGTGCGCGGCGAACGCCGGCTGACCAACCTCCAGCACGCCATCGAGCTCGCCCACCAGGCGGACCACGAGCATCACCTCTCCCCCGCATCCCTCGTGGCTTGGCTGCGGGCCCAGCGACAGACGCCGACCTACGATCGGTCCGCGGTCGAGCTGCGCCTGGAAAGCGACGACGAGGCCGTGCAGCTGGTGACCGTCCACAAGAGCAAAGGCTTGGAATACGAGGTCGTCTTCTGTCCCTTCCTGTGGCAGGCGAGGCCGGTGGATCGGGAGCCGGTCTTGGTGCATGAGTCACCGGAGCGCCTGGTCTACGACTGCGGCTCGGAGCGACTCGGCCGCCACCTGCAGATGGCAGAAGCTGAGCGACTCGCGGAAGATCTGCGCTTGGTGTATGTCGCCCTCACCCGGGCGCGCCGGCGTTGCTACGTGGCTTGGGGGCCGATCGGGCGCGGTCCACGCTCGGCGAAGTCGGGACTGGCGTGGCTGCTGCACCGGCGCCAGCGGGCCATGGGCGAGGTCGATAGCGCCCGCCGCGTGGCCGACGGCCTGAATGAGGCGGCGGACCGGGCCGACTCGTGGCTTGCGGATCTGCGGGAGCTGGTGGCCGAGTATCCGGAGCTGATGGAGGTCCGGCCGCTCGATGAAGACGTCGAGGTGGAGTCGTGGCGCGGCGATGACGAGCTCCCTCTTCATTTCGAGGCGGCCACCCTGCGCCCCGGCGTCGCCGATCTCCGGCAGATTCCGGCCTGGCGGATCGCGAGTTTCTCGAGCTTGACCCGGGGCGTCGCCCATGAGGTCCCGGACCGGGCTGACCTCGATTCCTCCCCCGCGTCCCGGCGCCGTGATCCGACGCCCCAAGGGCTCTTCGCCTTCGCCCGCGGCGCCCGCGCCGGTGACTGCCTTCACCGGCTGCTCGAGCGACTCGACTTCACCCGCTGGCGGGATGCCGAGACCGTGGCTTTGGTCAAGCAAGAGCTCGACCGGGCGCGCCTCTCCGGGGCTGGATCCCACGCCCGGGAGGCCCCTCCCGACTACGATCCGGAGAAGGCCGTGCTGGAGATGGTCCGGCGCGTCATGACCTGTGCGCTGCCGGGCGGCGTCCGCCTCGAAGCGGTTGACCGGGCGTCGAGACTGGTGGAATGGCAGTTCTACGCGCCGCTCGCTTCCAACTCCCCTCGCCACCTCGCCTCCCTCTTTGAGCGCCACGCGCGGTCGGAGTGGAGCGAGGACTACGCCCGGCGCTTGGCGGGCCTTTCTGAGCACTCGGTGGAGGGCTTCTTGACCGGGTTCGTCGATCTGGTCTTCGAGCACCGGGGACGTTGGTACCTGATCGACTGGAAGTCGAACCACCTCGGCGACCACATCGAGGACTACAACCAGCCCGCGATGCACCGCGCGATGGCCGAGCACCACTACTTTCTCCAGGCCCACCTCTACGCCGTGGCGCTGAATCGATTCTTGGCCCTGCACATCCCGAACTGGGACTATGGAGAGCATTTCGGGGGCGCCTACTATCTCTTCTTGCGAGGTGTCGACGGGGACCCGGGCGACGGAGTGCCCGCGCCACCGAGTCCACCGTCGCCGACGAGGCACGGGGAAGCCGACGGCGATCTCGGCCAGCTCGATCTCTTCGGCCAGCCTGCGGTCGCCCCCGAAGCCGGTATCTCGGCCCCCCCCGCCGCCGCTCCACAGCCCGGCGTCGTGTTCATCCGGCCCGAGGTGGAGTTGATCGCGGCCTTGGACACCGAGCTCCTCGAGGCGGGAGTCGACGATGCCGGTTAGGGCACCGTCGGCCCGCGCCGGTGAAGGCTTCACGGCCCTCGACCGGAAATTCGGCGACCTCGTGCTCCGCCTGGCGGTCAACGATAGAGACCTCTTGGCGAGCAGCGCCATGCTGGTTTCAAGGGATCGGGGGCGCGGCCATAGCTGCCTGCGCCTGGCGAGCTACGCCGGCCGCACCGTCTCATTTGACGACGACCGACGCCGCCTGCCGCGGCTTCCGGAATGGCGGGAGCGTCTGCTGGCGTCAAATCTCGTGGCGACCGCCGAGCCTTGGCGCCCAGGCGACGGGGCGCGGCCTTTGGTCCTCGACGCTTCGAATCGTCTCTACCTCTGGCGCTACTGGCGCGCTGAACAGCGGATTGCGGCGAGGCTCTTGGACTTACGCACCGCGGTCCGCGGCGAGCGAGGGCCCGAGAAGGGGATGGAGACACCGGAGTCGTCGGAGTCGTCTGATCCCCCACGGGCCAACCTCGGTGGCGTGTGGCGCTCGCTTTTCCCGGCCTTTGACGGAGAGGTGGACTGGCAAGCCGCCGCGGCGGCCACCGCCCTCGATTCGCCGCTGGCGATGATCAGCGGCGGGCCGGGTACCGGCAAAACGACGACGGTCGTCCGGCTCCTCGCCTTGATGTGGCAGGCCGAACCGGAGCTTCGGATCGCCCTGGCGGCCCCCACGGGGAAAGCCGCGGCGCGGCTCAAGGAGGCGATCCAAGGACAGCTCGGAGCCCTGGAGGAGAAAGGGCTGGACCTCCGGGCCCGGGTCGCCCGCCTCGACGCCAAGACACTCCACCGGCTCCTCCACTACAGCCCGCAAGGCAATCGATTCCGCCGTGACGCCGAACGCCCGTTGACCTGTGACGTCCTGGTGGTCGATGAAGCTTCCATGGTCGACCTCCTGATGATGGACGCCGTGCTCGACGCTTTGCCGCCCGCCGCTCGCCTGGTGCTGCTCGGGGACCGCGACCAGCTATCGAGCGTGGACACGGGTTTCGTCTTCGGCGACCTGTGTGCGGCGGCCGGCCTCGGCGCCGGCGAGCCCATGCTCAGCGCCCGGCAGTCGAGGGCCTACGGTCGATTCGAACCGGACTTCCCGACCATCGAGGCCCCCCGCCATGACGCCGTGGGCGTCGACGCTCGTCAGCCCGCGGCCGCCCGGGGCCTCATGGACTGCGGCGTGGAGCTGCAGGTGAGCTACCGCTTCCGTGAGAGGCCCGGCATCGGCAACCTGGCGCGCGCGCTCCGCCGCGGAGACGGACAGTCAGCGGTGGCCGTCCTCGACGATCGGGCCTACCCCGAGGTCCGGCGTGTTGACCCGCCCGGCCAGGCGGAAGACGCCGTGGCTCCGATCGTCTCGGCCGTCGACGAATTCTACGACTGCCAGACTCCCGCGCAGGCCCTCCAGGCGCTCGAGGCGTTTCGTATTTTGGCCGCGACGCGAAAGGGACGTTGGGGCACAGAGCGCCTCAACCGGATCGTGGAAACCCACCTGATTCAGCGGGGGCACCTCGATCCGGCGACCCTCGACTTTGGCTTCTACCACGGTCGGGCGGTGCTGGTGGAAGAGAACGACTACGGAGCCCAGCTCTTTAATGGCGACCTCGGCGTGTGTTGGGAAGATCCGGCGGACAAGTCGCTTTGGGTCCACTTCGCCGGCGCCGACGACGGCGTCGGCCGGCGGGTGGCGCTGGCGAAGCTCCCCCGTCACTCGACGGCGTGGGCGATGACGGTGCACAAGTCCCAGGGCAGCGAGCTCGACCACGTGCTCCTGGTCCTCGGCGAAGATGACCCGTCTGGTCGTCTGAGTCGTGAGTTGCTGTATACCGGCGTCACCCGCGCCCGCCGGGAAGTGGACGTGGTGGCACCGGCGTCCTTGATAGAAGCCGCGGCGGCGCGCAGTAGTCGACGCACCACAGGCCTGGCGGATGCCCTCCGGGGACGTTTAGCGGCGGGAGCGGATGACGCCCCCGAGCACGTTGCCGGGTATTAAGAGCGCCAGGAACGGGAGGTGATACCAGAGCGGCATCACGTCCCAGTACTGCATCTGGACCAGGACGCCGATGGCCAGCTGGACGAGGCCGAGGGCTAGGGTGTGTGCAAGCACTTTGTCGACGGCGACCTTGGCCGTCACCCAGCCGGCGAGGACCGAAAAGACGACGCTCGCCGCGAGCATGGTCAGCAGGATCCCGGCCCGGGACGTGGAGCCGTCTTCGGCGAAAGCGTCGGGGAAAGCGGCGGCGAGGGCCGAGTTGTTGGCGACCCAGAGGATCGCCCAGGTGAACATGCCCGCGAGAACGGCGCCGAGGCTGCGAAAGAAGGTCTTCATGGAATGCTCCTTGGGGACGTCTCCATGACGTCATTGTCTAGGCGTGCGACGTCACTGGCTGAACCCCTTAACTTTTTCCGAAGAATTTCTGCCGCCTACTAAGATTCTCCATCGAGCGCCCTGAGCTCGGTGGCCACAGCGAGGTAGTCGCGATTCCCTTCTCCGAGCTGGAGACGCAGCGTCGCCGCGGCGTCTTCGAGCAAAACCCGCGCCCGCCAGCGGTCGCCGAGCTCCGCGGCGGCCCGTCCGATGCGCGCCTTGGCGTTCGCGGTAAACCACGCGTCGCCTCGGCCGTCGGTCTCCGCATCGTGGGCCTCGAGGTCGGCGAAGGCCTGATCGAGCGCGGCGACGCGGTCGCCCGGCGCTGAACCAGAAGACTCCGAGTATCCGAGGGCAGAGAGGGACCGGGCCTCGGCGCGGTCGAGGTGGAGGCCTGGCTGTCCCTCCAGATAGGACAAGGCGAGGGCGGCGGTTTCCGGACGCACATCGGCGCCGGGCGCGAATGCATTCGTCGACGCCACCAAGAGTCTGGCCACAACCAGCGTCCTCGGAGCGTCCAGGGGCAGGGCGCTTAGGTGGGCGGCGATCGCCCGCACCTCTGCGGTCGCCTCCCCGCCGGAGTCGCCCGGCAGCTCGCCCGGGCGGGCGGAATACGCGATGAGGCCCACACGGCCGACGAATCGATCCACCGCGTCCACAAGGGGCTGCTCGTCGGGTTCAAAGACCCACCGCATCATGGCCCAGGCCACCGGCCAGGTGGATCGGGCCCCGAGGTCGGCGAGGGCGCGCCGGTACTTTCTCTCTTCGTCAGGGCGGCCCCAGGCCCGGTAGAGCTGGATCAAGCGACTATGGGAGTCGATAGGGAAAAAGGTCGCGGGCCCGCCGCTGCCGCGGAGCAGGACGTCGTGACTCTCGAGGAGCAGCGGCTCGGCCTCAGCGAACCGGCCCTGGGCGCCGAGACTCTCCCCGAGGCGCGCCTTGGCGAAGGCGACTTGGAAATTGTCGTCCCCGAAGGTTGAGCGCAGCTCATCGAGCGCACCGCGGGCGAGGGATTCCGCAGCGTCCATCTCCCCGGCCCGGGTCAGCACCCCGACCCACATGCTCACGGACTCCCCGATATCAGGGTGGCCCGCCGGTAAGAAGCGGCGCCGGGCCTCTGTCGCACAGCGGAAAAAGGGGCCACTTCGACCCTCGTGGGGGGAATACCAAAGCGAAAATCCGGCGTCCATACAGCTGTCTGCGACCAGGGCCCAGGTCCGATCCTTCGGATCGAGGTCGGCGGCGAGGGCTTCGGCGCGGGCCGCGGCGTCGAGCGCCCGGGTCACCGGCTCCTCTTCGGGCAGGTGGGCCCCGGATCGGATCGCCCGGGTCATCTCGTCCAGCGCGGCGGCGAGCTCCACGTGGCGACGCCGCACCATGTCGTGCGCCAGCTGGCGGGCGCGGTGCGCGACCTCTTGCGCGTCCGGGAGCTCGAGCCGAAAGAGCACGTGGGTGAGCGTCCAGAGGGTGGCGTAGAGCTCCGGGGGCGGCAACACGTCTTCCGATGCCCCGTCGTGGATGGCCACCGCGCGACGCAGGTGCTGCTCCGCGAGGGCATGCTCGCCTTGGGACTCATAGGCGCGACCGAGGGCGCTGCGCACCCGAGCTTCAGCGGACGGCTGCCCGCGGGTGCCGTCGGCGACGCGGGCGCCGGCCCGGTCGAGCAGGGTGCGGATCGATAGGTTCGGATCGAGGGCGATCTCCGGGTCGGCGAGGGCCACCGTCTCGACCAGGAAGTCGGTCGCCGCTCGCGCCCGTTCCGCTTCGAGCCGAGCCACGTCTCGCTGAGTGGACGCCTCGAGCAAGCCGAAGCCAGTGCCGATCACCCCGGCCGTCAGGGCGATGAAGAGCACCGCCGCCAGCGCCACCGGTAGACGATGGCGGCTGACGAACTTTTGCAATCGGTAGCGGCGGCTGACCGGGCCGGCGAGCACCGGCGCGCCCGTGAGCAGGCGCTCGATATCGGCTCCAAATTCCGACACGGAGGCGTAGCGCCTTCGACGATCCTTCTCGAGCGCCTTACTGACAATCCAGTCGAGCTCGCCCCGCACTTTTCGACGGTCGGGCTCGCCGAGGCACGCGGACGGCGGGGGCGGCTCTTCCTCGATCACCACCCGCAGCATGTCGGTGAGCCCGAGCTCGCTCAGCCGATCGGCCTCGAAGGGCGGCCGTCCGGTCAGGAGCTCGTAGAGCAGCGCGCCGAGGGAATAGACGTCGCTGCGGGTGTCGATATCGACCTCGCCCCGAGCCTGCTCAGGACTCATATACGCCGGTGTACCGAGGACGCGATACCTGGCGCTATCGAGGGTTTTGTCGGTGAGCTGGCCCCTGAAGGCTTTGGCGATGCCGAAGTCGATGACCTTGGGGCGACCCGGCGCGCCGCTCGCTTCGGGCCCGTCCGTGTGCACCAAAACGTTCGACGGCTTGAGGTCTCGGTGCAAGACCCCCTTCTGGTGGGCGTGCTGCACGGCTCGGCAGACGTCGAGGAAGAGATGAAGGCGCTCTTCAATGGACGTCCCCATCTCGATGGCGTGGCGGGTAATGGTCGGACCCCGGACCAACTCCATGACCACGAAGGGGCCGGCGTCGGCGGTCCCCGCGTCGAGAACGCGGGCGATGCCGGGGTGGTCCATGAGCGCCAAGGCCTGGCGTTCCGCATCAAAGCGGGCCAGGACATCCGGCCCGCCCAGGCCGGGGCGAATGACTTTGAGCGCCACCTCCCGAGTAAACGGTTCCTGCTGTTGTGCCCGATAGACGGCGCCGAAGCCGCCGACGCCGATCTGGTCTTCGATGCGATAGGGCCCGACCAGGGTCCCCGGCTCCAAGCCCGGCGGACCGCCCCGGCTTCCTCCGCCTTCCCGCCCGATTCCACCGGGGGCGGACATCTGCGGCCGAGCGAGGGTCTCGGCGTCGGCGGCGAGGAGCCTTTCGAGTTGGGGGCGGAGCGTCGCCGGCGCCTGCTCCCGCAGGTAGGCTCGACGCTCCGCCGGACTGAGCTCGAGGGCGGCGTGGAAGTGGCGCTCCACCTCCTCGAGGCGTTCAAGTTGATTCGACATGCGGCTCCCCCGTTTGCCAATCATGGAGGCTTTCCGGGCTCGCGAGCTGGTCCAAGAGCCAGGCTTTAAGGAATCGCCAGTCTCTTTCGACCGTGCCGACTGACACCCCCAGGGCCGCTGCGCATTCCGGGACCGTGAGCCCGGCAAAGAATCGGAGCTCGGCGAGCTTGGCTTTACGGGGGTGCCGGGTCTCGAGGCGCTCTAGCACCTGATCCACGGCGAGGATCTCTTCGGCCCGAGAGGGGATCACTCCGCCCGCCGTGCGCTCCTGGTCCCCAAGCTCGACGCGCCGCTGGTCCCCGCCGTGGCGGAGTCTCGCCTTGTGGCGTGCCTTCTCCACCAGAATTCGACGCATCGCCTGGGCCGCTGCGCCGAAGAAGTGACCCCGCGAATTCCATCCCGGATCCGCCTCGCCAACCAGCCGAAGCCAGGCTTCGTGCACGAGGGCCGTCGGCTGGAGCGTCGCACCGGGGCGCTCGTCGCGGAAGCGCCGCTTCGCCAGGGCGCGGAGCTCCGCGTAGAGAATAGGCAAGAGCTCGTCTGCGCTGTGCAGCTGCGCTTCGGTGAGTCGCGCGGAAGAGGGACCTAAGACTTCATCTGATGGAGGGACCACCGCCGAATCTTATCCGTGCAGCCGCCGTTTCGCGATCGGCGCTCGTTTTAAGATCAGGCCCTCCGCCGACTCTGTCGGAGACGTCACCCAAGGGAACCCATGGACGCATCACTCTTTACTTCAGAAGCCGTTACCCAGAGCGTCCGCGTCAAGGTGCGCTCGCAATTCGATCCCCAGCGGTCCCAGCTGGACCAGCAGCTATGGTTCTTTCTCTACGCAGTGACCATCACCAATGAAGGGGACGGGACGGTCCAGCTCCTCAGTCGCCACTGGATCATTCGAGATGAAGAAGGCCAGGTCCAGGAAGTGAAGGGACCGGGAGTGGTGGGCGAGCAACCTGTGCTCGGGCCCGGAGAATCGTTCGAGTACATGTCCGGGTGTCCGCTCACCACGGCCACTGGCACCATGGAGGGGAGCTACCGCATGGTCGATGCGGAAGGTGATGCCTTCAACGTGGCCATCGCTCCCTTTGTTCTGAGCGAGCCACTCACGGTGCACTGAACGTCGCCTCAGCCGGACCCGGACTTGCGACTTGACCCGGATCGATGGGGACTCCATGATGGATAGCCGGCGACCGAGCGGGACCCGCGGATCCGCTCAAAGATGGGCGTGCCCCGACGGCCGCCGGCACGATAATTACGTTCCAAACGGCTCGCCCTTACATGCGGTCAGCGGACCCGGGTTTAGTCTTGTCGGCTGCTGGGTGCCCATCCCTTTCTGCTATTCTTCTGGCTGAACAGCCTAGTCATGCCAGGGGAATAGTGCATTATGAGCGAAGACCAAATCCTTTCCATGCTCGAGGCGTGGGATGGCGACGGGGTCGTCCTACGATTCGATAAGCCGACGGGCACCTGGATGGTGATCGCGCTCCATTCCAGTGCCCTCGGCCCGCCCACCGGAGGAACCCGTCTGAAGGTCTATCCGGGATTGCGGGATGCGGTCCGGGACGCCATGCGACTGGCTGAAGGCATGACCTATAAGTGGGCGGGGCTCGGCCTTGAATACGGCGGCGGTAAGGCGGTGCTGGCGATCACAAGCCCCCTCGACGCGGCCGAACGTCGCGGCTTGATGCATCGTTACGGCAAGCTACTCGAGACTCTGGGGACGTTCTTCACCGGCGCCGACCTCGGGACCAGCGCCGTCGACATTGCCCACATGGCGGAACGCTCGGGCCAGGTGCTCGGCATCAATAGGGAGTCCGGGGAGGCGATGGACCCGGGGCCCTTTACCGCCCGGGGAGTTCTGGCGGGGATCAAAGCCGCGGTTCGCCACCTAGACGGGGCCGAGGGCCTCGCGGGAAAGTCGGTGTTGGTCCAGGGCCTCGGGGGCGTCGGCCGCCCGCTCGGTCGCTTGCTCGCGGCGGAAGGGGCGGAGGTCTTGCTCTGCGACGCCCAGCTCGAGCGCGCCGAGCGGATGGCGGAACAGATCGGCGGGCGGGCCGTGCCATCAAACCGCGTCTTTACTGAACGGTGCGATGTCTTCTCACCGTGCGCCGTCGGCGGGGTTCTGAACGAAGAGACCATCTCGACCCTGGGGTGTCGCATCGTCGCCGGTTCGGCAAATAACCAGCTCCAGGTCGAAGATGACGCCGATCGACTCGCCAAATGGGGCGTGCTCTATGTCCCCGACTACATCGTGAACGCCGGGGGCGCGATGGCGATCAGCTTAATCAACGACGGGATGCATGACCGAGATCAGCTATTCCAGCGGGTCGACCGCATCGGCGAGGCGGTGGCTGGCATTCTCGAAGAAGCGGCGGCCTCCCGGTCGACGCCTCTGGCCACGGCGCGGCGACGGGTGGATCGGCTCCTGGCCGACCATGAAGAGACGCTGGCCCCGTCTTCTGGCCTGGCCTAGCCGAAGCTCGATCGGTCCGCGGGTCCACGGCATTCGGCAAGACTTCCGAGACGAGAGAGCGCCGGGCGGCTCGTGGCCGACTCGGCGCTTGAACGGGGCTGAGGTCTAGCCCGGTTGTCCCACGAGAAAACTGTTGCGAAACCGTAACTACCCAGTATTGCAGCGTTTTGTGTCTTCCGCGCTCCTCGACGTACAGCAAGTACGCCTGCGTCGCGCGTAAGACCCAAGCCTTGCACTACCAGGCAT
>JBCDKB010000242.1:0-12588 GCA_038747035.1 Acidobacteriota bacterium
CCGGCGGCCACCGCCGACTCGCCTTGGCCCGACAGCTGGAGATAGCGCAGCTCCTCGGCGAAGGTCAGGGGGGCGCCGGTCACGCTGTGTATCGTGCCGTTGTCACTGTCGGTGACGACCGTCGGGGCGCCGATCTCTTGGGCGATCTGCCAAATCGGATTCCCCTGGATACCGTGGATCCAGGACGCCCCGAGGTCCACGGGCGCATCGGCCCACCGCTGACTCGTGTCGATGCGCCCCCCGATGCGCGACCGCGACTCCAGAATCACCACGTCATGGCCGGCGTCGGCCAGAGTCCGCGCCGCCGCGAGACCCGAAATGCCGGCGCCGATGATGAGGACCCGCTGGGGCGGCCCCGAGCGCCGTCGCGCGGACGGAGTGACGCCCGCGCCGCGGGCACTGGCGCACCCCGCGAGGAGACCGAGGAACGAACAACCCGCGAGGCCCAGGAATCGACGACGGCTCGACTCCGTCCGGGTGTCGATGGCGCCCGGACGTCGGAGCATGGGGCGGTTCGTGAATCTATTCGAGCATTTGGTAGCCATGGTGGATCCTTTATTGCTGGTCAGAGCGGCTCAACCGCACCACTAGACACTAGGAAACCAACCTGAGAATTCTCTGAACCGGGCGTAGGGCGTCCCCAATCCCTCGAGCTGTGACGGTGTCAGCCCGTATTCGACGCTAGTGACTCGTATAGGGAGCCGCCGGGTCGGCGGCTTGGTAAGGTCTTAGGAGTAGCTGGTTACGTAATCTGGTCGCCGGCGGCCGCCTTGAGGAAGACACCATGAAGTATTGCCCGCTCTGCGGCAAGGAATACGCGGAAGGCACGCACTGCGAGAAAGACGGCGGCGTGCTGATCCGGACCCAGCCCGAAACCGAGCTGATGATCGGTCAAGTGCTCAAGGGCTCCTACCGCATCGAAGAGCAAATCGGACAGGGCGGTATGGCCGCGGTCTTCAAAGGCGTGCAGATGCCGCTCGAGCGGGACGTGGCGATCAAAGTCCTGCTGCCGACGCTCCAGTCGACGCCGTCGATGATCCAACGCTTCTTCCAGGAGGCGAAGCTGCTCTGTCACCTCAACCACCCCAACGTGGTGCAGATCATCGACTTCGGCAATACCGAGAGCGGCCTGGTCTTCATGGTGATGGAATTCCTGCGGGGCCACACCCTGCTTGAGCGCATCCCGGCGGGCGGTCTCGACCTCGAGGGCACCGTTTCCGTCATGCAGCAGGTCTGCGACGGCGTCGGCGCGGCGCATCGGAAGGGCCTCGTCCACCGCGACTTGAAGCCGGAGAACATCTTCGTGGTGAGCGCCGAGGGGGAGCGGGACCAGGTCAAAATCCTCGACTTCGGCATCGCCCGCGCGATGGAAGACACCCAAAACCAGACCCGACTCACGCAAACCGGCGTCGTCATGGGCACGCCCGGCTTCCTCGCCCCAGAGCAGATCGGCGGCGCCTCCGAGGCCGACGCCCGGTCCGATATCTACGCCCTCGGCGCCATCCTCTACCTGATGTTGACCGGTCAGCGGCCTTACCAAGGCGCGACGCCGAATTCGATTCTCATCCAGCAGCTCCAAGAGCCGCCGAACCTCGACCTCGGCATCTTGGGCACCAGTCACCCGCTCGCCCGGGTGATCGACAAGGCCATGGATCGCGAGCCGGCGGGCCGCTACCAGTCCGCGGCGGAACTCTTCGCCGATCTCGCAGCCGTGGCCAAGCTCGACCAGGGCTCACCGTCCACGGTCGGCGGCGGCGTAGCGCCGACGGTGATCATTCCGGAGCGCACCCCCAAACCGAGTCGGGCCGCCACCGATCCGACGCTTCGCCTGGACGAGTCACCCGCGGAGGGCTCCGGCGCCGCGACGCCGGGCGGCGGTTCGCGCCGTTGGCTTCCCGCGGCGGCGTTGGCGGCGGCGGTCGTGCTGCTGGCGGCGGTCGCCTATTTCGGCGGCTTCCTAGGCGGCGACGGCGGGGGCGATGGACACGGCGGAGACGCGACGACTGCCGCCCGCGGCGTCTCCGAGGACGCCGTACTCGTCGGCATGAGCGCCGCTTTCTCCGGCGCCGCAAAAGAGCTCGGACGCGACATGCGGGCCGGCATTGAAACGTGCTTCAGTGAAGCCAACGCCCGCGGCGGCGTCCACGGCCGGGAGCTCAAGCTGGTGGCGCTCGACGACGGCTACGAACCGAGCCGGGCCGTGGCCAATATGGCCGAGCTGCTCTTCGAACGCGGCACCTTCGCCGTGCTCGGCAACGTCGGGACGCCGACGGCCGAAGTCACGCTCCCCCTCGCCCTCGAGCAGAAGTCGCCTTTCTTCGGCGCCCTCACCGGAGCCGACCTGCTGCGGCGCGACCCCCCCGACCCTTACGTCTTCAACTACCGGGCGAGCTACGCGGCGGAGACGGCGGCGCTGGTCCAGTATTTCCTTGACGTGCGCGGCTACGACGCCGCCGAGATCGCCGTTTTTGCCCAAGAGGACGGCTTCGGCGACGCCGGCTACCGCGGCGTCTCCGCGACGCTCGAAGCGCGCGGATACGACGATTCGGTCCCGCGGATCGGCTACCGCCGCAATCGCACCGACGTCACGGACTCCGTCGACGAGCTGCTGCGCGACCATCCGCAGACCAAGGCGTTGATCCTCGTGGCCACCTACCGCGCCGCCGCCGACATGATCCGCCAGGTCAAGGACCGCGGCGCCGAGATGGCCTTCGCCAACCTATCGTTCGTCGGCAGCCGCGCTTTGGCCGAAGAGCTGAGCGAAGCCGGACCGCGTTACGCCGAAGGCGTGATCGTGAGCCAGGTGGTCCCCCACTACGCCTCAGACAGCCCCGGCGTAGCGCGCTACCGGCGGGCCCTCGCCGAGCACTCCCCCGCGGAGCAGCCCGGTTTCGTCTCCCTCGAAGGCTATTTGGCGTGCCGCCTCTTCGTGGAAGCCGTCGACCGCAGCGGCCCGGGACTCGGTGTCGACGGCTTCCTGGAGGCCGCGGCCTCCATCCGCAACTTCGACCTCGGCGTCGGCGCGGCGCTGAGCCTGCGCCCCCAAAACGAGCAAGACCGCCCGCCGGTGTGGGGCACCCAACTCGACGCTGACGCCACCTACCGCGAGCTCACGCTCTCGCCCTAGCGACCAGTTCGTACCCCCGCAGCGAGTCTGATCAGCCGCCGGCTTCCAAGGGCGGAAGGCTGAGCGTCACCCGGGCGCCGGCGCCGTCCTGAGGTTCGCCACCCCGGTTCTCGAGGTGCAAGCGCCCGCCGTGGCGGATCGCGATCATGTCGACGATCGCCAGCCCGAGGCCGTTACCCGGGCTGCCGGGCCGGGACACGAACGGCTCCTTGACCCGCGCCAGGAGCGATTCATCGAACCCGGGTCCGTCATCCTCGATGGTCACCGTTCCACCGGCCACCCGGACCCGGCACGGCGCGCCGTCGCCGTGGCGCCGGGCGTTCTCGACCAGGTTGCGGAACGCCGTTTCCAGAAGCGCCGGTTCGCCTATGACGATCGATTCCTCACCCGAAAAATCGACCGAGCCATCCTCCGGCAGGGTGGCTTCCACCAGCAGATCCAGCCGTACCTTTTCCAAGACCGGAGCCTCGGCGCCGGCGTCCAGCTGCGCGAGGAGCAAGAGCTCCTCGACGAGGTCGCCGGCCTTGCCGACCAATCCGCCGACCCGTTCGAGGGCCTCGGACGGCGACTCGTCTCCGTATTTCGCGGAATCGCACACCGCCCGCAGGCTCGCCACCGGGGTGCGCAGCTCGTGGGCGGCGGCGGTGAGGAATTGGCGCTGCTGCTCAAGCGACGCCAGCACCGGACGCAGGGAGCGCTCCGACAGCCCCATGCCGACGCCGAGACCGATGAGGATCAAGATCACCAGCGCCGCCGCCGTCGTGCGCACGAAGTGGCCGTGGGCCTCCCGCCAGTCCGAAGGATCGCCGACCACCACGATCGCCGCCCGAGGTGCGTTGGTTTCGTCATAGAAGGTCAAACTATGGAGCCGGTAGGCGGCGCCGTTGGCATCCAAGCCGTCCTCAAAATAGGCCTCGTCCTCCGCGGCCATGACCTTGGCGGCGAGCCCGCCCAAATCCGGAAGGCTAAATTGGGGCGATTCCGGCGCCATAAAAACACGCCCCGACGGGCCCGGCGCCACCACCCAGAGGTCAAAAGGCAACTGCTGGAAAGCCGGCTCGAGCCGCAGCGCTTCGTCATGGAAGACATCGCCGTCGAGCCAGGTCAATCCGTAGGTCGCGACGGCGGTGAGTCCGAGCTCGGCGTCGAGGTTCTGCTGGGAAAGCTCGCCGTGGGTGCCGACCGCCACCGCGAAGAGGCTCCCGAGGCCGACCAGCCAGGCGATCGACCAGCCGGCGGCCTGCTCGAGGTAGAGGCGCCGCAGCCGCGACGGCGTCGGCGCCGCGGCCTTCGGGGAGTCGTTCGAGGTCATGCGGCCATCCTAGCCCCTTCGGCTGGAGGCCGGGCGAGCCGCAACCGCCTCTGGAGTTTAGGAGTCAGCCGAAGACCCGAGGCCCCGCATGATGGTTCTGAAGACCAGCTTGGGGGCTTCCCGGCGCGCGACCCACCCGCCGTGCACGGAGCTCCAGGCGGCGTAGATCAGGGAGTCAATCGCCGCAACGACCCAAGCGTCCGGAACGTCGGGCGCCAAGCCGCCCTCGGCTTTCACCGACGCGATCAGCGAGGAGAGCCCCTCGAGCTGCCGCTCGACCTGGGGGGCAATGTCGGCGTCCTGCATCACTTGGTTTTCCTGGGAGAGGAAATGGAAACGATCCCCCAAGGGCACCACGGCCTCGAGGACGCCGCGCAGCTGCTCGACGGCGCTCGTGTCGCGGGGTACCCGCGAGACCGCTTCATCGGTTTCCGCGATCGAGGCGAGAGCCAGCTCGCGGACCAGACCATCCCGAGACCCGAAGTGACGATAAAGCGTCGCCCGGCCGACTCCGGCGGCGCGGGCGATCTCGTCGAGGGAGGCGCCGGGCTGGGAGGCGAGGATCCGAATAGCCGCGTCCACCAAGGATTGGCGGGAGGAGTGTCGTGCGCCGGGCATGGCCCATCATAGCGAGGCGACACGCGAGATTCAAATGAGACATATATGTATCATTTGAGTTATAGTGATCTCCAGAACCACCGAGGAGAGCACCATGAGCCGCACTTCCCACCCCCACCTCTTAGCCATGGCCGTCCTGATGACCCTCGGGCTCGGCGCCGCCGTAGCCGACGCCAGCTCCCCCTCGGCGGCGGACGGCTTCGTCAACTGGGAAAGCGCCCACGTGTCGCCGCTCGCGATGACTCCAGGCAGAGCCGCCCTGCTCGCCGTCAACACGGCGGATGCGCGCCTCGAGGTTTTCGACCTCTCCGACGCGGGACCGGTCCACCGGGGCGCCGTGCCGGTGGGACTCGAGCCCGTATCGGTGCGGGCCCGAAACGACACCGAGGCCTGGGTGGTCAACCACGTCTCGGACTCCATCAGCATCGTCGACCTGGCGTCGATGGCGGTCATCGAGACCATCCAGACCCTCGATGAACCGGCAGATGTCGTCTTCGCCGGCGACCCCTTGCGGGCCTTCATCTCCTGCTCCCAGGCGAATACGGTCATGGTCGTGGATCCCGAGCGGCCAAAGGCTGCGGCGGTCTTGCTGCCTGTGGGGGCAGAAGACCCCCGTTCGATGGCGGTGAGTGCGGATGGCACCGAGGTTTATGTCGCCATCTTCCACTCCGGCAACGGCACCACGGCGCTCCGTGGACGCCTTGTGGTCAACGGTTCGGAGGTCACCCCGATCAATCACCCGGACGGACCCTACGGCGGACAAAATCCGCCGCCGAACGACGGCTCGGGCTTCAAGCCCGCGATTCGGGCCGAATATCTCCCGGGCGGTGCCCAGCAAGCGCCGGAGGTGTCCTTGATCGTGCGAAAGAACGGCGATCGCTGGTTTGACGACAACGGCTCCGATTGGACCGACTTCGTGCGGGGTCCCCGGGCCGGAGTCGGCCTCAGGCCGGCCGGCTGGGATCTCGCCGATCGGGACGTGGCGGTCATCGACACCGCGACGCTCGGCGTCACGTGGATCGAAAATCTCATGACGACGGACGCGGCGCTGGCGGTGAATCCACAGAGTGGCTCGCTCCTGGTCGTCGGCACCGAGGCGGACAACGTCACGCGCTTCGAGCCGAATATCAAAGCAAAATTCGTCAAGGCCGTTCTTGCCCACGTCCCGACGGCGGGGCCGCCCGTGCTCCACGACTTGAACCGAGGCCACCTCGACTATTCCCCCGGCCAGATCTCAACGCAATCCAATCCATCCACCGCCGACCCGGCGCTCCGCGAGATGTCGATCGGAGAGCCCCGCGGCGTCGCATGGACCGAAGACGGCACCCGCGGCTACGTGACCGGTCTGGGTTCGAATAACGTCATCGTCGTCGACGACGGCGGGGACCGCCTCACCGCCGCCCCGATCGACGTCGGCGCTGGCCCCACCGGCGTGGTGGTCGACGATGCGCGGTCCTTTATCTATGTGCTCAACCGGTTTGACGCCAGCCTGTCAGTGATCGAGCGGGCCACGAACCGGCGGGTGGGCACCCTCGATTTCTTCGACCCGACGCCGGCGGTGATCCGCGACGGTAGGCCTTTCCTCTACGACACCCACCTGACCTCAGGTCTTGGCCAGGTCTCCTGCGCGTCGTGCCATATCGATACGCGGATGGACCGCCTCGCCTGGGATCTCGGCGACCCGACGGGGCCTGTTGAGGCGGTGAACGGCGTCCCCGGTCAGCACAACGCCGGCATGGGCGTTCCGGGGCTGGATACCGGCTTCCGGGACTTCCACCCCATGAAGGGCCCCATGGTGACCCAGACCCTGATCGATATCGTCGGCAAGGAGCCTCTCCACTGGCGCGGTGACCGGGACGGCCTGGAGGAATTCAATGCGGCGTTCATGAGCCTGCAAGGGGATGACGAAGTCCTGACGGCGGCGGATATGCAGAAGCTCGAGGACTTTCTCGCGACGCTACATTTTCCACCGAACCCGTTTCGTAACCTGGACAACAGCCTGCCGACGGAAGTGCATCTGCCGGATCAGTTCTCCGACGGGCGCTTCGCCGGCCAAGGGGGCCTCAGCGCGGGTCAACCGATGCCGGCGGGCGACGCGCGACGCGGTCTAGCCCTCTTCCGCCCGCCCAACATCACCGCCTTCGCCGGCCTCGCCTGCTCGTCGTGCCACACGATGCCGACCGGCGCGGGTACCGATCATTCCGTCAACGCCGGGCAGACCGCCTTCGAGCCCATTCCGAGGGGGCCGCGCGGCGAAAATCACCTCGCCATCTTTGCGGAAGACGGCACCGTTGAAAGCACCATCAAGGCCCCCCAGCTCCGGAATCTCCACGAAAAAACCGGTTTCGATACGACTTCACTCATCTCCCACCAAGGCTTCGGCTACGAGCACGACGGCGTCACCGACACCTTGACGCGATTTCACATGCACCCGACGTTCTTCCTACCGGACGACCAGGCCGTCAGCGATGTCGTGGCGTTTATGTTCGCCTTCTCCGGCTCAGACCTACCGCAGGGCTCCACGGATTATGGGCCCTTCCTGATCTTCGAGCCGCCGGGCCCGCCGAGTCAGGACACCCACGCCGCGGTCGGCCGACAGCTCACCGTCAACTCGACCAATCGCAACGACGCGGAAGTTCTCGAGGCGCTGGCGCAACTCACGGCCCTAGCGGACACGGCGGCGGTCGGCCTCGTCGCCAAGGCCTCGCTGGATGGCCTCGCGCGGGGTTTTGTCTACCTGGGCTCCGGCGCGCTCCAGGCGGACCGGGCCGCGGAGAACGCCGGCTTGGAAGAGGTGATCAACTCCCTCGCCCCCGGAGACTCCGTGACCCTGACCGCCGTGCCGACGGGAACCGAACTCCGGCTCGGCGTCGACCGCGACCGGGACGGCGCCTATGACCGGGACGAGCTGGACGCCTGCAGCGACCCCGCGGACCCGTCGGCGGTGCCGACGCCGTCCGTCGTCTGTCCGCTTTTCCTCGACGGCTTTGAGAGCGGCGACACCCGAGCCTGGACGTCGACCCTGGGCGGGCCCGCGACGCCGCGGAACCCGCCGGGGAGCTGATCCAGCCGCTCCGCCGGCACAGAAAACCATGACCGGGGTGCCCCGGGGTGCCCGGAGGCCGCTCGACACCTCACTCCGCCGCTACTCGACGCGCTCGGCGCGGATCTCCTGTCCTCCTTGGTAGAGCACGATCGCCTCGGCCCGCCCGTCGGCGCCGGGGATGATCTCAATCTCCGCGTCCACGACCTTCAGGAAGTACCGGTGGATCGACGCCGGAAAAAGCTCCGCCGACCCCTGTCCGGTCGCCTGTGAGATCAAGCTATCGCCCTCGCGGCGCAGCTCCAGGAGGAAGCCGGGCTGGATCTGGTAGCTGCCGGCCCACAGGTCGTAGAGCTCGGGTGACACGCTCGCCACTTCGCGATCCGGGCCCGCCGCCATATTCGCCGCGGCCTCCGGATCATCGCTCCGCGGACAGGTTTGGGCTTCACTCTGGCCGTTCGGGTACATGAGCATCGTCGTCACCGCTCCGCCGGCGTCGCGCTCGAACTCAAGGTAGCTGAGGGAATTCGCGTAAAAGAACCGGTCTTTGGCGAACGGGAAGACTTCGAACCGCTCTCCGCCGTTGCGCTGGGTGAAGATCCGACCGCCTTCGACGGAGACGGCGCGGACCTGGTCGTCGGAGATCACGTAAACACCGACATAGTCCCGCAGCGTCTCGGCATCCACCTCGATCTTCGACTGGCCGGGGAACGGCTTCTCCATCGCGAGGGCCGCAAGGCGTCGACTCACGTCCCCGGGGCCGGTGGGATTGCCGGGCGAGTTCGACAGCACGGCGACGAAGATCTCCCGCTCCGGCAGCCACAGGGCGTGGGTGGAAAATCCGAAGATGCCGCCGCCGTGGTGGACCATCCTCTCGCCGCGCAGGTCGCCGACCTGGTAGCCATATCCGTAGTCGAATTCCTCGCCGTCATTGAGGGCGTAGCGCTTGGTCATGCGCGCGACCGACTCCATCGACATCACTTCACCGCCCCAGAAAGCCTGCTGCCAGCGGGCCAGGTCATCGACGGTCGAGAGCAGGGAGCCCGCGGCGTGGGGCTGGGTCATGCTCAGATACGGCGCGTTCCGGTAGTCACCCGGGCCGCCGTCGTAGCCCTCCACCCGACGCGGAATGAGCTGGTGCCCGCCGTAGTGGCTATCCTTCATGCCCAGGGGCTCAAAGATGCGTTTCTGCACGAAGTCGGCGTAGGACTCGCCGGAGACCGCCTCGACGATGGCGCCGAGCAGCACGTATCCGGAATTGCTGTAATTCCAGGCGTCGCCGGGCGCGAAGTCCATTTCGATATCGTCAAAAACATCCACCAACTCCTCGGTGGACAGGTCCCTGCGAATCTTGCCGCTCGCCATATAGCCCGGAATACCCGTGTAGCTGGCGACGCCCGACGTGTGGACCAGCAGGTGCTCGACGGTGATCGTATGGCCGTGGGTCGGGTAGTCCGGGAGGAACTTGGTGATCGGATCGTCGACGGAGAGCTCGCCGTCCTCCGCCAGAATCATGATCGCGGCGCCGGTGAACTGCTTGGTGATCGAGCCCAGTCGGAAGACATGGCCGGGGTCGAGCTCCACCCCCATTTCGAGGTCCGCCATGCCGCGGGCCCCCCGATAGAGCACTTCGCCCTCTTTGACCACCAAGGCGGTGGCGCCTGGCCCGTCGGCGGCATAGGCCTGATCGAGCAGCGCCGCGTACCCGGCGTCGCCGTCGGAATTCTCGGCGAGGGCCGGAGTGGGGGCGCAGAGCGCGGCGACAAGGGCCACGGTCCCGAGGACGGGACGGGAACTCGACCGAAAAACAGAACTATCTCGAAGCATAGAGTTTCTCCTCAAAGAGGTATGGAAAATCCAGGACATGAATCGTCGGTCCGGGTGCCAATCCAGAGGACTGTCACCCGTGGAATGGCCGTTGTGGGCCCACGAACTGCGGACGGCCGCGGCCGAGCGCTATCGCTCGAAGCGGAGTCCGCGGGATGGATCGACACCGGTGGCCCGTCGGGCCGGAATCACATTCGCGACCAGCGACACCGCGACCAAGATCCCGGCGGTGACGGCGAGCGTCGCCGGGTCGGTCGGCGACACGCCGTAGAGCAGGTCGCCCAGTCCGCGGGCGGCGACGAAGGCCAGACCGAGGCCGAGCACCAGGCCGAGGCCGACTACGGTCATGCCCTGACGCAGCACCAGGCGGAGCACGGATCCACGGTCGGCGCCAAGGGCCATCCGGATCGAGATCTCCCGGTCACGCTGGGACACGGTGTAGGCCATGACGCCGTAGATACCGATCGCCGCCAGCAGCAGCGCCACGGCGCCGAGCACCCCGAGCAGCGCGGCGCCCATGCGGGCGGGCCACAATCCGAAGTGCACCAGGGCTTCCCCGGTTTGTTCGTTGGTGATCGGAAGCTCCCGGTCCAGGCCCCTCACCTCGCCGCGCACCGCGCCGAGCAGCGCCTGTGGATCGCCTTCGGTGCGCATCGCCAGGCTCATGAACGGCTGGTAGTTCTGTTGACGCGGCACGTAGACCTGCGGCTGGGGCGCTTCGCCCACCGACTGGTGCTTGGTGTCGGCGACGATGCCCACCACCTCGCGCATCACGTCCTGGCCGATGAAGTGGAAGCGCGCGCCCATGGGATCGTCGCCGGGCCAGAATTTCTCGGCCATGGCCTGGTTGATCAACGCGACGGCGACGCTTTCCGAGCGATCGGTGGCGTTGAAGTCACGGCCGGCCAAGAGCTCGACGCCCAAGGTCTCCAGGAGTCCGGAGGCAGCCGTATTGACCGGCACCAGCATGCGGTGGTTGCCTTCGTCCTCTCCCCGCCCTTCGACGATCACGGTGCGCCAGAAGCCGCCGGCCGAGAGCGGCATGATGGTCGTCAGACTCGCCGACTTAACTCCGGGCATTTGGCGGACGCGCTCGAGGATCTGGTCATAGAAGAGACGCCCCCGATCCGCGTCGTAGCCAGCCTGCCCGAGATTGAGGTCGACGGATACGAGGCCTTCCGACTCATAGCCGAGGTCGACTTCGAGGGCCGCCCCCAGGCTGCGGACAAAAAGCCCCGCCCCGACCAAAGCGACGGCGGAGAGCGCCACCTGGCCGGCCAGCAGCAGATTGCGGGCGCTCCACAGGCGTCCGAGGCCCTCGGCGGCGTCGCTGGAGCGGGAGAGCCCTTCGATGAGCCCCGGGCGGGTGCCGCGGATCGCCGGCGCTAGGCCGAAGAGCACGCCGGTCCCGAGGGCGACGGCGGCGGTGAAAATCAGAACCCGGGGGTCGAAGCTCATGTCGAGCTCCACGGCCTGCAGAAACGGCGGCCGCAAGGACCACAGGGCCCGCCGAGCCCAGAGCGCGAAAACCACACCGAGGCCGCCGGCGAGCGACGCTAGAACCAGGCTTTCGCACAGCAGCTGGCGCATCAACCGGCGACGCGACGCCCCGAGGGCGAGTCGCACCGCCATCTCCCGCCGTCGCCCGGCGGCGCGGCCGAGCAGCAGGTTCGCGACGTTGCCGCACGCGATCAACAACACCAGGCCGACGACGGCGAGCAGCAGGCCCCCCGTGCGCTCGTACAGAGCCTGCTGATTGGGCCCGATGGCGGCGATCGACATGGGGACCGCGGTGAAGCTGCGGTCCTTATTGTCGACCGGAAATTGCTCCCGCAGCCCGGCGCCCAGGGCTTCGAGCTTCGACGTCGCTTGTTCCAAGGTGGCGCCGTCCCGAAGCCTGGCGAAGGTGAAGGTCACCAGCGCCCGTCGGTCGTCGACGACTTCTTTCATCGTGCCAGTGAGTAAGACCGCCCGCATCGACACGGGGGCCCACAGGTCGGTGCCGCCGAGCACAAAGGTGCCGTTGAAGCCTTCGGGGGCGACGCCGATAATGTCGACGGTTTGTCGGTTGAGCCTGACGGAAGTGCCGATGATCGACGCATCGCCGCCGAAGCGCTCGGTAAAAAAACGGTGGCTCAAGACGGCGACCGGCTCGGAGCCGAGCTCGTCGTCGCGGCCGAGGTCGGTGAAGAATCGCCCCAAGGCCGGCTCGACGCCGAGGGTTTGGAAGTAGTTGCTGGTCACCAGCTGCAGGCCGGCCGGGGTCGCTTCGCCCTCTCCCGTCGCCAAGCCCACGCCGCCGAAGGTGACGGAGGCGACGTCGCTGAAGACGCTGCCGCCGCCCTCCCGGATGGAGATTGAGTTCGGCCGGGACACCGGCATGTAGCGCCCGGACCGCTGGATCTCTTCCGTCGTGTAGACCGCGACGAGGCCCGCCGGATCTTGGACCGGCAGGGAGCGCAGCAGGACCGCGTTGATCAGCGAGAAAATGGTCGTATTGGCGCCGATGCCGATCGCTAGGGACAGGAGCGCCGCGGCGGTGACCAAAGGACTCTTACCGAGCATACGGAAGGCGAAGCGGATGTCTTTGCCCAAGTCATTCACGGAGCATCTCCTCGTCGCAACCTTGCCGGCGGGTTGAAGTTAACGTCTGGTACGAAC
>JBCDKB010000243.1:0-12555 GCA_038747035.1 Acidobacteriota bacterium
CGGGTTTGCGGCGGGGGGCCTGGTGCACCTCTTTGTTGCGGGGGTGGGCGCGGTTCTGGGGGGCGCCGCCGGCCCGCGGCACGGTGCGCAGCTCGACGTCGGCCACTTCCCGCAGTCGCAGGCCGGCGTCGTTGACCGACAGGGCGGCGAGCGCATCGAGGGAGGTGACGTCATCACGGAGGAAGAAAGGCCGGATAGTGCCGCCGGCGCGGAGTCGCCCCAGCGGGCGGTCGCGGCCGACGCGGTCGAGGCGGTCGGCGAGGTCCGCCGCAACGAGACCGTGGGCCGCGAGGTCCGCCGAGCGCGGCGTCACCACCGGCCGACGGTCAGCGCCGCCGGTGAGCACCAGTCGACCGGCGCCCGGGACCCGCGCCAGCTCGGGCAGCAGCACCTTTTCGGCGTAGGCCGTGCGGCGCGCCGGGTCGCCGCCGGTGACCGCGATCGACAGGATCGGCTGCGCGTCGCCGGCGTCCACTTCGACGGAGAGGGTGTCGAGGCTGCCCACCGCCGAGCCGGTCAACCGTCGCTCGACGTCGATGCGCAAGCGGTCGATATCGGTCTGCCATTCGGTCTCGAGGTCAAAGAGCACGTCGCCGTCGTCGAGGCGGACCCCCACATCAAGCACGCCGTCGAGCGAGAGCAGGCGCCGCTCGAGCGGCAAGACGACCTGGGTCAGCAGCTCGCTCCGCGACCGGTCGGCGTCGACGGCGTGGATGCGCAGGCTCGGGCGTTCCAGGGTCGGCAGGAGCGAGACGGGCAGTCGCCACAGCGAGAAAAGCCCGAGCACGACGAGGCCCAGGGCCGCGATGGAGACCGATACCGGCCTCGCCAGCACCGCGCCGAGCCCGGTCGGAGAGGGACGGTCGTCGGTCACGGGTCGGCCCCGGGGGCGACGGCGCTGCGCCACTTATTCCCGTCACCGGCCTTCGTGGGCGCTGAGACGTCTTTTGCTTCCAGTCCGTCGGCGAGCAGCTCGGCGCCGTCGACGGCGACGCGTTCACCGAGTTCGAGGCCTTCGAGGATCTCAACCCGGTCGCCGCGGCTTCCGCCGACCACCACCGGGCGGGCGCGGGCGACGGCGAGGCGGCCGGAGCTCTCGAGCACAAAGACCGACATCACGCTTCCGTCCACGATCAGCGCCTGGGACGGCACCGTCATGGCGTCGGTCTTCTCTTCCAGCAGCACCGTCAGGTCGACGCCGTCCCCCGGCGTCGGCAGTGCCAGGTCGTCGTCGATCTCGGCGACCACCCGCGCGACCCCCGCCTCGTCGAGCCGGCCGTCGAGCTCCCGCAGCCGGCCGCGTCCGAGCACCCGATCACCGCCGGGGTGGCGGCACTCGACGGCGAGGCCGGTCTTGAGCCGCGCGAGATCCGCCGCCGCAGCCCACGCTTCCACCCGGGGCGCGCCGGCGGCGTCAATCTCGGCGACGGCCGTGTCTGCCGCGACTTCCATGCCCGAGACCGCCGTTGACTCCACCTGCAGCCGGCCGCCCACGGCGGCCCGCACCGTTAAGCGCGCGAGGGCGTCGCGGGCGCCGTCGAGTCGCTCCGTGGCGAGCTCGTGCTCAATCTCGCGCCGGGCGAGGTCGGCTTCCGGCAGGAATCCACCTTCGACCCCGCGCCGCGCCCGGTCGAGCTCGTGGGCGGCGCTTTTTTCCTGCAGCTCCGCTTCCTTGACGGCGAGCTCGAGGTCCGGCGACTCGACGCGAAAGAGCACCTCGCCGCGCCGCACTTCGCGCCCGGTGACCAGCGCGCCCTGGGCCACCCGCAGGATGCCGCGAGCCGGCGCGCGAACGCTGAGCACCGCCGACGGCTCGACCGTGCCGAGCAGCGTCAATGAGGCCTGGAAAGGACCGGCTTCGATGAGCTCCGAGGTCACCGGCACCGGCGCCGCCTTCGGCGTCGGCGCGTCGGGAGCCTTGCAGCTGGCGAGGGCCAGCACGGCGAATAGGGGGAGGATCGCGGGGCGAGGCAAGCTAACGACGGGGCGCATCACACTTCTCCGATCAGTGGAGCATCGTCTCGGGGCGCACCAAGCGCTCCCGGGCGTAGAGGTAAAAAATCGCCGCGGCCACGGCGATCCAGAGGTTGCTGAGGACCCAATGAATCGTGCCGATGGGCACGCCGAAGACCCATTCAGGGGTGCCCGTGATCGGCGTGGTGCGCGGCGACGTGCTGAGCCATCGCCAGAAGACGACGATCGTCAGCGCGCTCGCCACGGTCACCGCCCCCGAGCTGCGCAGGCGCACGGACCAGAAGAGCGCCACCGTGCCGAGGAAAGCGAGCAGGGTGCAGGTCTGGACCACGGCCCGCGCGTAGATGGCGGCGAGCCCCGGCTTGCCGAGCGCATCCCCGAGGCCGCCGGCGTTCTCCAGCCAGACGGCGGTGAGTAGGAGCACGCTCTGCGCCGCGAGCACGCCGAGGACCGGGGCGGCGCGGCGAAGGAAGTAGCGCTCGGTCGACGGCACCGACAGGGCGAGGTCCAGGCTTCCGGCCCGTCGTTCCAGCGCCAGCAGGCCGGAAAGCGCCGGGATCGCGAGCAGGAGCGACGGCATGAGAACGCTGCGGAAATAGATCGCCTCGACGCGCGAGCCTTCGACCGCTCCTTCGAGGTAGCCGTTGAACACGAAGAGCAGGTTGAGCCCCAGAAAGAGCCACCAGCGTCGCTCCAGCAGCTGGGAGAACGCGTATTGGGACCGCTTCTGCACGACAAAAAGCCGCGGCCAGCGCTCGAGGGAAGGGAGCTGAATGTCTCTCATCGGGCGCCCCCGGGGCCGGCCTGCAGCGCCTTGCGCTCGGCGAGGGCGGTGCCCGGACCCACCCAGCGATAGCAGACCTTATCGGGGTCGAGCAGGGCGGAGAGCGGCTCGCGGTCGAGCGTCACTTCGAAGGTCTCCACGGATTTGGTGCCGGCGGTGACGATCACGGTCCGGGTCTGGCCGTCGGCCTTGATCACCACGGGGCAGCGTCCGTCGCCGAAACCGTCATTCTTGAGCTCGCCCCGGACCACGTACCGCTCCCCGACGCGACGCACGCTGAACTCGCCGAGGCGCATCTCGGGCAGGGCTTCGGTCTCGGTGAAGTATTGATCCCAAAAGTCCTGGAGCGAACCGCGCTCAGGCTCGAGATAGGCGAAGAGCTCCTCGAGCGTGCCGTCGCCTTCGGCGGCGCCTTCGGCGTGTGCGCCCTGGAAGCGGTTGACGCCGTCATAGAACGCCGCGGCGCCGGTGCGCGCGATGAGCTCCAGGGTCAGGGCGCGCACCTTCGGCGCGAGCTTGAGGTGGCGCCGTTGATCTTCCGAGAGGATCGGCTGGGCCGCCCAGTATTTACCCCACGGCTTGCCGGTGAGGGTGGCGCCGGTGGCCGGGCTCAGGCCCATGCGGTGGGCCATCGCCGTCGAAATCATCATCCGGAAGATGCGCTGCTGTTTCGGCACGATCGGCCGCCTTTCGCTGATCTGGGTGGTCAGCAGTCGACCCACCAGCTCCTCGCTCGAGATCGGCTCGCGGAGCATCAGCCGGGTCTCGGGGATGGCCATCAGCCGCCCGTAGATCTGTGGCGAATCGGCGCTCCAGCCTCCGATCGGATCCCAATAAAGTTGGCTCGAGCGGTGCCGCTCGCCGAATTGGAAGGCCGCCGGCCACTCGATCGCCGCCAAGGACTCGACCGGCTCGAGGCCGGGCCAGGCGTCGGCGCTCAGTCTGAGCACCTCTTGAATGGCCGGGAGCTGGTCGAGGATCTGCTTGTCATGGCCGGCCTGGGCGACGAGGGTCACGCCGCCGTTGACCGCCACCGGTTGGAAAGGGCCGCCGAAGACCTGGTAATCGGCGGGCGATAGGCGGCAGACGCCGCGCAAACGGGGCTGCGGCTCCCCGGCTTCATCCACCGACGCATTGGCGCAGGCGTCCGCCGCGACCACGCCCGGGGGCAGGCCCAGGTCGATCTCCATATCTTCGATCGGTTGCACGGATTCGGCGGGCAGCTCGAGCCCGCGCTCGCCGCGCACCGCCGGCGGGTCCGTCAGCTGCCACGTGGTGTAGCGCACCGTGGGCGTCAGCGCCCCGGCCCCCAGCCACATCCGCCGCCGGCTGACCAAAGGCGTGCGTGACGAGCGGGCGAGGTCGGTGTGGCGGTGTCGGCCCCGCAGGTGCTGCCGATAGCGCAGGGCGAAGGAGCTCGACCGGCCCCAGGGGCCCCGGAGCCTGAAGTCGAGCAGTTTCGGCGTCCCAAAGAGGTCCACGCGCACCGACAGTTCGCCGCCCGGCGGCACCGGCGGCTCGATCTCCAGGAAAAGTCGATTGGCCCGGCGCCGAATCGACAGGGACCGGGCGCCGGCTTCGACGGACGCCTCGACCTCGAGGAAGAGATTGGAGGACAGGGAGACCACCGGCGCCGGCGTCTCCCCCCGATTTTCGAAGTGGATGACCGTCGTCGTCTGGACCTTCCCCGTCGGCATGACGTCGCCGCGGACCGTGCGTTTCGTGGCGACGAGGTGGAACGGGGTCGACGGCTGGTCGTCCGTCTCGGTCTGGACGGCGTACTGCTGCGCCGCGAGGTCTTCGTAGTCGCTCTGCAGGTGATGGTGAAAAAGCACGGCGCCCACCATGGCGCCGAGGCCGAGGGCGAAACGCCACCATTCGCTGCGCAACGCCGCGTCGGGGGTGTAGCGGGCGCGGGCGGCGTGAACGAAGCGCAAAAGGTTGCGCAACGGGTGGCCTTCCCGCAAGACCAGCGGACGGATATCGCCGCGGGTTCGCCGCACGAAGCCGATCGCCAGCGTCAGCAGCAGGGCGGCGCCGGCGAGGGCGGAGCTCGTGCGTGACGTCCACCAGTCGAAAGCTTGGTCCCAGTTGAAGTGACCTTCGGAGCGCAGCTGCTGGCCGAGGGACCACTTCTTCTTGCTGAGGTCCAAAATGCTCTTCGTGCCCCACTGGAAGTTGTTGAAGCCCACCCAGGATCGGTCGATGCTGAAGGTCGAGCCGGTGTGGGGCTCCAGGACCTTGGTGGTGCAGGCGTCGGAGCCCAAGAGCACGAGGTAGAAGAGCATCAAGGCGCCGAGCTCGCTGCCGGCGATGGTGGTGAGCGCCAGCCAGGTCGCCGACTGGACGGCGACGACCGGCACGAGCAGGAAGAGCCAGCCGCCGAGGAAGGTCAGGGGATCATGCTGCGGCAGGCCCTGGGCCGCCGCCACGGCCCAGGCGACGGCGGGCGGAATCGCCGTGATGACCGCCAGGATCACCGCCATGGCGGCCCAGCGTCGCCACAGGTAGCCGCCGTTGCCGAGGCCGGCGGCGGCGAGCACCGGCCAGAGCTGGCGCTGACTCGACTCGTCGACCCGGTTGCCGGCGACGACCGTGGCCAGGATGAGGCTCGAAAAGCGGGCCAGGTCGAGGGTCCAACCGAGGTACGACGCGGCGCCGAAGTCGAGGGGCGCCTGGGGCTGGATCAAGAAGGCCAGGGCGAAGGGCGGCGAGCAGGCCACGAAGAGGTAAAGCGCCGTGCCGACCCGGAAGCGAAGCGAGCGCCACTGAAGGCGGAATTCGGAGCGCAGGACGGAGAGGAAAAACATCAGGCGCCTTGGTCCGCGAGAAACGCCGAGCACGCGTCCTCGAGGGTGACTTCTTCGGCCTCGTCACCGGGATCGGTCGCCCCTTGCGCGGTCCCGTCCGTATCCCGGTCCACGGCTCGCTGCATGAGCTCTCCGGGTGAGCCGTCGAAGAGCTGGCGACCTTTGGCGATGATCACCAGACGCGGGCAAGTCGCCTCGATGTCCTCCACGATATGGGTGGAGAGCAGCACCGGGATCTCGTCCGCGAGGTCGGTGATCAGGTTGCGAAATCGAATGCGCTCTTCCGGGTCGAGGCCCGCCGTCGGCTCGTCGACCACCAGAAAGCGCGGCGAGTGCAGGATCGCCTGCGCCAGACCCAGTCGACGGATCATGCCGCCGGAAAAGCGGTCCGCCCGGCGCCGCGCCGCGTCCTGGAGCTCCACCGCTTCGAGCAGCGCATCGATGCGTCGACGCAGCGTGCGGCCGTGAAGAGGCACCCGGCGCCAGCTGGCGCAAAGCTCCAGATACTCGATCGCCGTCAGCTCCGCGATCGGCTCGAACTCCTGGGGCAAGTAGCCGATCATGCGACGGATCGCGGGCCGATGCTTCGGCCGGTCGTCCAGCTCGAAATAGCGGCGACGGCCGCTCGACGGCTCCTGGGCGAGGGTCAAGATCGACAGCAGCGTCGTCTTGCCGGCGCCATTCGGCCCCAAAAGCCCGACCATGCCGCGCCCGACCTCGAGATCGATATCCGAGAGGGCTCGGGTGCCGTCGCCGTAGGTCTTGCTGATCGCTTCCAGTCGCAGCATGGGGAGTCGCGGATTCGTTCGAGGTTTATCTGGTGAAGGCTCGGAAGTCGGGTTTCGCAGACTCATACGGAGCCGGCGCGTAGAGTGTTGCCGTATTATTAGTGCAACACACTGAAATGCAAAATCAGGCCTCGTCGAGACCCCATTCAGGCCGCTCCGTCCGATGCCTTGTTACGGAGGCGTATCCGTTAGGCGTCCATCCCCGCCGTGTGTCCATCGCCGCCGTGTCGGGTCGGCGCAACCGCGGCAGCTCGGCGGTGTCTCCGGAATAGACTGACGACGTTCTCGGAAAGTCTCTGGGTGCCGGCTATTCCGGCCTGGAGCTGCGATGGCGGAATCCTCGGACGCAGACGCGCCCCGGCGGAGACCCGGGTCAACCCGTCAGGCTGGGGGAATGCTCATCTCAAACTTAAAGACGTCGCTCGGATCGACCTCCCTTTTGACGCCCCTGAGGAAGGGGAGCTCGTCGGCGTAGTAGTACCGCAAGAGTTCCAGTCGTTTCTCAGCGCATGCCGTCGATTCGACCGGCAGATTCTTGTCGACGAAGTTGATAAATGCCCCCTCGACGAGGCCTTTGCGATTCAGCGTTTCCCGGAAGTCCCGAACCCACTCGATGGCTCGCTCTTGCCGCTCCTTCATCACCTTCTCGCAAGACGAGTCCCTTGCCTTATTCCACCAAGACTGGAACTGAAGTAGGAAGGCCTTGTCCCGGTAGGCGAAGCAGCTGGACTCGGAAGGCGCCCGGGAGATGGCTCCCCCCATGGCGTGGAACGTCATATACGACCGCACGTTGGGGTCATGCCGCGACTGGTTGAGATAGTCCGCCACGGCGGTGGCGATCTGGTCACGAAATTCTTCTCCTTCGCCTGTGGGAAACGCCGAAGAGACCTTGTGCGGGTGCGGCCGGTCGCAATTGACCGACGGCGGCGCGACGTCGCAGAACGAATCCGACCGTGGAGCGATCGAAGCGGGCGTGAAATCGTCATAGCCGAACAAGTCGGGAGGTTCGAGGGTCTTGTCCTCGCCATTGGGGCTTACCCCGGGGTGCAACCCCTGCTCAATCGGAGTATCGATCTGCGCGGGTTTGGTTCTTTCGAGGAACTCCCGCATGGCGGGTAGTTTCCAGAGTTCCTCGGCGGATCCATAGAAGAGTCCCCCGGCGTAAATCGGGAAGTCCCGGGCTTGAGGATCGGCGGCCGAGGGCGCGCCGTTCTCCATGACGCCCATCCTCACGAAAGAGGTGAGCTCGTCGGGAAAGCGGTCCTGGACCTCCAGCCACACTTTCGCCACCGTCTCCGCCTGATCGGCCCTCCAGCCCAAACGAAAGACGACGAGCTCCTTTGGAATCTCTGCCAGTCGGAACTTGAACCGGGTGACGACTCCGAAGTTGCCTCCGCCCCCTCCCCGCAAAGCGCGGAGCAGCTCGCTTCGATGTTCCGGCGTTATGGTTTCGACCGCGGTTCTACCCGTTTCATGGTCATAGAGCACCACCTCGACGGCGCGGACACTGTCGCAGGTCAGGCCGTGTTTGCGGGCATGTAGGCCCCAGCCACCGCCTTGGGTCAATCCACCCACATTGACCGTGAAGCAGCCGCCCCCCGGAATGATCTGTCCCCGCCGGTGGAGCTCGGTATAAACCTGCCCGAGCTTCATCCCAGTATCGATCCAGGCTTCCTCCTCGCTCGAGTCGTCGAACTCGATGAGGCACATCTCGGAAAGCCGGATCATCAGCCCATCGTCCAGCGAGCTCATGCCCTCGTGCTGGTGCCCGCCGGATCGGAGTCTGAAAAATTTGTTGCGATCGATGCAGAACTGAATGCACTTCTGGACGTGCCGCGCGGTCCTCGGGAAAGCCACCGCTGCCGGCAGCCTGTCGACATACGAGTTCGAAATCTCGCGGGCGGCGTCGTACTCGTACTCACCTCTGAGTACGACGCGGAAACGGCAGTCCCCCCGGTTCTTGCTGGCTTCTTCCTTCAGTTCCGTAAAGACGTTCAGGTCCATCGTCAAACTCTCTCCATCATGATTGCCGGGGTCTGGCTATACAACGCGAAAAGCGAGAGCCGTCAGGACCGATCAACGACGGACTCTCCACGCAATAAAGTTGAAGCTCGATCCTACTGGGGGCGGTGGGTTGACCCGCGGCGCCGCCGGCTCGTCTGCCCAAGCGCATTCTGCTTGAGGGACTCCGTAGCGGGGCCAGCTTGTCGACCGTCGAGGGAGGCAGTACGCTAAGACCTGCCCGAAGTATTGAGTGCCCCTCGTCGATTTCGCGCCCGACCTTGAGCTCGCGACGGTGAAGCCGTGAACACACACGATGAAGACAAAACCAGCACGCTGACGTCGGCGTGGATGCCCACCGACGCCAGCGGTGAAGCTTTCCTGGTGCAGATCTACGGCGGCGAGCTCGGCCGCCGCTTCCCGATCCGCGGCGAGCTCACCATCGGCCGCGAGCCCGCCAATACGATCGTGCTCGACCTCGACAACGTGTCGCGTCGCCACGCCCGCTGCTACCCGAGCGGCGACGGCTTCAGCATGCTCGACCTGGGCTCCACCAACGGCACCCGCATCAACGGCTCACCGATTCGCGGCGAGACCCGGCTCCGCAACTCGGATCTGATCCAGATCGGCAGCTCGATCTTCAAATTCATCGCCGGCGACGACATCGAAGCGAAGTACCACGAAGAGATCTACCGGCTGACGATCATCGACGGCCTGACCCAGATCCACAACAAGCGCTACTTCCTCGACTTCCTCGACCGCGAGCTGATCCGCGCCCACCGCCACGACCGGCCGCTCTCGCTGGTGCTCTTCGATATCGACCACTTCAAGTCGCTCAACGACGAATACGGCCACCTCGCCGGCGACTATGTGCTCAAGAAGCTCGCTGAGGTGGTGAAAGAGCGCGTGCGTCGCGAAGACCTCTTCGCCCGCTACGGCGGTGAAGAATTTGCCCTCGTGCTCGCCGAAACCGACCGACCCGGCGCCGCCGACCTCGCCGAGATCATCCGCGGCCTGGTCGAAGAAGCGACCTTCACCTTCGACGGCGTCGATCTCCAGGTCACCATCAGCCTCGGCGTCTCCTCGAGCGACGAGCACGAAGAGCCCCTCGAGTTAATCAAGACCGCCGACGATCGGCTTTATGTGGCCAAGAACAACGGCCGCAACCGGGTCGCGTCGGGGCTCTAGACCTACTGCGTGACCGTCGCCGTCCAGGCCGACGTATCGCCGAATTCGAAGCCGTCGGCGAAGAGGCCGGGGCACGGCGACGTCGGCGGCTGGATCGTCCACGGCGAGCCGGTCAGCCCGACGGTGACCAGAAACGGCAGGCTGCCGCCGGCGAGCTCTATGGCGGTGCCGAGGATGCGGTTGCCGCTATTGCTGGTGGGGCGCAGCAGCAGGGTCTGGGCGAGGCGCGGACCAGCCGGATCGGCGTCGACGATGCACGTGTCGAGCACGTCGACGTCGCCGTAGGAGCCTTCGAATTCGAAGGCCGAGCGCTCGAAGATGGTGAGCGACGCCGGGCCGACGCCGGCGTCGACGATGCGGTTGGCTTCGATCAACGCGCCCGCGGTGAGGGCGGCGGCGATGTGGATGCCTTTGGCGAGCGCGTTGCGGATCGTATTGCCGCTGATCGTCAGGCCTTGGATCGGCAGGTCCGGGACCGCTTCCGCCACCAGGCGAACGCCGGCGCTGTCGCGGTCGTAGTTCCGAGGCGCGGCGCCGAAGTCTGTGAAGGTGATCGAATTGCCCGTGATCTCGAGGTTCGCCAGTCCGCCGGTCGACGTCTCCACGAGGCTGACGCCGCGGTTGGCCTGCTCATCCGGGTCCTGGGTGCCGCGCCAGGCGTCCACCGCGATCTCGATGCGGTTGCTGCGGATGGCGGCGTTCTCCAGCAGGACCGTGCCGTTCGGGACGCCGGTGGATACGGAGGCCCGGAGCCGAACGCCGTCGGCGACGCCGAGGAATTGATTGGATTCGACCTCGGCGCCGTCCAGCCCAATCGAGGTCGCGGCGGCGAGGTTGACGCCGGTGGTGAAGTCCTGGACTCGATTTCCGCGCACGGTTTGGTCGGAGCCTTGGATCTGGACGGCGGCGCGGGCGCCGAAGGTGCCGGGCCCCAAGCTCTCGAAGGTATTGCCGTCGATGAGCGCGCCGTCACTCAACGCATAGATGGTGATGTGGTTCCAGTCCAGACCGACTCCCGGCGGCTGGCCGACGGCGTCGAAGCGACTGTCCTTGACCGAGATATTGGCGACGGCGCTGCCGGCGAAGAAGAGCACGTTCGACGTCCGCCAGCCGGTGAATCTGGCCGACTCGACGTGGACGCCCGAGCCGAGGTAGGTCCGCAGGGCGTGGCGCCGGTCGCGCAGCAGGTCGGCGAGGGCGTCGTCGCCGCCGATAATCGGGTTGTTGGCGCCGTTGCCGTCGAGGGTCAGGTCGCGGAGGATGAAGTTGTCGAGCGGCTCGTTGAAGTCGGGGGTGGCGAGGATCGATTCGAAGGATCCTTGGCTGTCGGCGAGCCGCAGGGTCGAGAGGCCGCCGGCGTCGCCCGTCGGATGGGGCTCGCCGCGGAGAGTGAAGCCGCCGCAGTCGAGGGGAAGGATCACCCACGGCTCCGTCGATCCGGGCTCAGGGCCCTTCTCGAGGTCGAAGACGCCCGCGGGCACAACCACCTCCACGTCGGTGTCGCCGCCTGAGACCGCCGAACAGGCGGCGTCGAGGGTGGCTTGGATCGCTGCCCGGTCGTCGATCCCGTCGCCGGCGACGGCGCCGAAGTCGGTGATGGTGAAGGTCGCCGCGCCGGTCACCGTCGGTGTTAGAAAGAAGGCCAGAAGGGGTACCGACACAAGCCGAAGCGAGTAGACAAGGGTTAGGCGCACGGGGGGTTCCTCGCGACAGAACTCAACAAAAGCAAAGTCCGACGTCCGGCGGTGGCGGGATCGGGTCGGATCGGCGCCCAAGCCTACCCGTTCTTGAACGCCTCGGCGATCCACTCCGGCGGCCTGGGCACCACGCTCCAATCGATCTCGACCCCGTCGGTTTGCGCCCACCGTAGCTGCCACAGGACGCCCCCGGCCCCGGCGTAGGTGTCCTTGCGGTCGTAGATCGGGTGCTCGAGCGCCTCTTCGAGGGTCACGTAGCGGTAGCCGCGGCGCTCCATCACGTCGGCGACGCGGCCGAAATGGTCGGCGTTGAGCTGGTTGGCGTGCAGCAGCATGACGTGGGGGTGGGGGCCGCCGTTCAGCTGTTCCGAGACGCCTTCCCAAAAGGCGAAGAGCTGGTCGGTATATTCGACATAGGCATCCACCACGGCCGCCGTCCCCTCCGCGTCGCCCGCCTTCAAGCGCTGGTCGTAGGCGGCGGAGAACATCCAATCGTGGTTTTCGTGGGTGACCGGAGCGACCCGATAGCCGCGCTCGTCGAGCCAGGTCGCGATGCGCTCCTTGGTCTCGGGATCGGCGCCGGTGTGGAGGAAGGGGTGGCGGTAGAACTGGGGCCCGCGCCACGCGCGGTCCGTGAGCTCATCGAGGACCGGCTCGCAGCGCTCGATGTCGGCGAGGTACTCCTCGACGTCGACGTCATTCGGCGAGAGGTGCCCGGCCCCGTGGTTGGCGAGGCTATGGCCCCGGTCGAGCCACTGGCGCAGAAAGCCCAGGCGCTCGTCCCGATCATCGCCGGCGACCTTGCCCGAGTTGACGAAGCCGGTGGCTTGGATCTGTCGCCGGTCCAGCTCGTCGAGCAGCGCCGCAGTGAGGGCTTGAATGTCCGGGATCGACGAGCGTCCCACGGCAGGAAGGTCGTCGATGGTGATGGCGATGGGCACGCCTTGACCGGCGCCGTCGCCCACTGTCGCCGGCCGCGCATCAGCGTCCGACGGGTCTGCCGACGAGGCCGCGTCCGTCGCTTCCGTGGGCAGAGAAGTGCCCTGGAGCGAGTCGTCTTTCTTCGAGCCCCCGACCCAGAACGTGCCGGCGCCGAAAAGCAGCACCATGAGGAGGGGGGCGAGCGGCGGCCTCGGCGCGCGTTTCTTGGGTTCTTCGGACATGGGGTCTCTCCTGGGACGTCGGGGTGGAGCGGGCCTTAGACTCTTCGAGGTTGGCGGGTTGACGGTTGCGCGGTCTTCGATCGCGCCGGCTTGAGTGGGATCTGAGGGGCCCCGGCGTTCCGGTAAGATCGCCGCCCCATGGCCGAGACC
>JBCDKB010000244.1:0-12469 GCA_038747035.1 Acidobacteriota bacterium
CCGAAATCGTCGGCCGGGGAGGACCCGTCGACGTCGAAGGAGCGGTCCGCGGCGGTGTCCGGTCCGGCGGCCTCGACGCCGGCCTTACCCGAGCCGCGGACCGGAACGGTCGCCGAAGGGGTAGAGCCCGCCGACTTGGCGCTGGCGTCGTCGGGCCGGGTCGCCGACATCCAAGGTCCCGGCGGCGGGCGGCGCAAGGAAGGTCGTCAGTGGCTGGTGACGTTCCTGGTCCTGGTCATGCTCGGCGTGGCCTTTGTCGGCGCGATGCAGTGGATCTCTCGGGACTGGTGGCCCGACGATCCCGCGGCGTCGCCGGACGGCGTTTTGGCGTCGGGCGTTCAGTCGTCGGAGGCGCCGATCGCAGCTGCCCCGGAATCTCCGACGCCGTCAGCGGGATCCGGAGAGCCTCCGGTCGCCGCGGCGCCCCCGGCGGCGACTCCGGAGGGGGATGTGGATGGCCCTGTTCCTCCCCGAGGGTCAGAAGCAACCGAGAGGGTAGACGCGCCTCCGGCGTCGGCAACAGCGTCCAGCGACGCACCGGGGACGTCGTCGGCGTCGGCCGCTGATTCGCCGCCGGCCTCCGCCGCCACGGGGGTCCCGGGGGCGGATTCTGAAGGGTCGGCGGAGCTGGGCGCCGAGGCTGGGAGCTCGTCGCCACCACCTGCAAGCGCAGTGGAGCCGGACCGGGCCGCGGACGACAATCCTTTGGACGCGGTACCGGTGGGGCCGTCGGCCGACGCCGTCGCGGCGACCGATGAGCCCGTGGCGGTGGAGTCGGTGCGGGCGCGGAAGGTCTTCGCGCCCCAGCCGGGCTATCCGGAAGGGGCCCGAAACCGCGGCGAGCAGGGGACGGTGACGGTCCGCGGCGTCATCACGGCCCAAGGGGACGTGCGGGACGCGAGTGTCGTCAGCGGCGCCTCTCCGTCCCTCGACCGGGCGGCCCTCGAAGCCTTCCGGACCTGGCAATTCTTGCCCGCCAAGCGCGACGGCCAGCCGGTGGCGAGCTCCTACCGGGTGGCCTTCAATTTCCAATTCGATCCGTCCGATCTCGTGGAGCGGCCGTCGACGCCGCCGGTGCTCTTCCCGGCGCCTCCGGCCGCGGAGGGCGCGGAGCCGGCGCCGCCGGAATCCGCTCCGCTGCCCTTCGGCGGCGAGTTCACCCCGCCGGCGCGGTGGGTGACGCCGCTGCCGGTTTATCCCCAAAGTGCCCGGGCGAGCGGCGCCGAAGGCGACGTCGTGCTCACGCTGGTGGTGGATGCGGACGGTTCCGTCGAGTCCGTCGACGTGACCCGCGGACTGTCGCCGGCGCTCGACGCGGCGGCGCTCGAGGCGGTGCGCCGATGGCGTTTTCGCCCGGCGACCCAAGACGGCGTCCCGGTCAGGGTCGAGCACCGGGTGACCCTGCGTTTCGCGCCGTGAGCCGGAAGACTATGGACGAAGAGAACCCATCACTCCAGGCGGCGTCAACACCGCGGAAGGCGCTCGAAGCTTGGCGCCGTCGGCTCGGCCCCGGATTACCCGGGGCGCTCGATCTCACGCAAACGGACGACGGCTTGATCAATCAGACCTTCTTCGCCGGCGATCCGCCAAGCCATGTGCTCCAGCGGGTCAATCCGATCTTCGACCGTCTCATCCAGACCGACATCGACACGGTGACGACCCACCTCACCGGGCTGGGCTGGGTCACGCCGAGGCTTGTCCCCACGGACGACGGTCAGCTCGACGCGCCCGGCGTCGACGGTTTCTGGCGCCTCCTGACCTTTATCCCCGGAGTGACCCACCACCGGCTGCTGGACGCGCGTATGGCGGCGGCCGTCGGCGGGCTGGTCGGTCGATTCCACGCCGCCCTCGCCGAGGCCGATCTCGAGATGGTGGCGCCGCCGCGGCGGGTCCACCGGACCGAAGTGCGCCTTCGGGATATGGAAGCCGCCCTCGAGGACTGCGACGGTCACCCCCTGGCTGGCCCCGCGAGGGCGCTCGGCGACGAGATCCTCGAGGCGTGGTCGCGGTGGCACGGCGATCTCGATGGACCGGAGCGGCTCTGCCACGGCGACCTCAAGGTGTCGAATATTCGATTTTCGGCCGACGGTGCGGCGCTCTGCCTCCTGGACCTCGATACCCTGGGGCCCCAGGAGCTGTCGGCGGAGATGGGGGACGCCTGGCGCAGCTGGTGTAATCCGGCGGGGGAGGGGGATCCGGAGTCGAGTCGCTTGGATCTGGAGCTCTTCGAAGCCTCGGCGCTGGCGTGGCTCCGCGCCGCGCCGCCGCTCGAGCCCGCGGAGCGGGAGAACCTGGTCCCCGGCATCGAGCGCATCGCGCTCGAGCTGGCGGCGCGCTTCTGCGCCGACGCGGTGCAGAATAGCTACTTCCAGGAAGATCGCCGGCGTTTCCCGCGGCCCGGCGCCCACAACCTGCACAAGGCCCGTTCCCAAGTGGCCTTCGCCGCCTCGGCGCGCGCCCAGCGGTCGGCGTGCGAGCGGGGGCTCCGGGGGGTGAAACGATGACAACGCGCCCGGACGGCACGCCGCCGGCGTGGCGGGACCACCTGCTGGGGATCGGCCTCTTCCTCTTCATCCCCTGCGTGCTCTACCTCTTCGTCGCCCAGCCGGAGCCGATCGCGCTGAGCCTGGCGGTCGGCGTGACTTTGATGGTCGGGCACCGGCGCCTCGCGCGGCCCTATATGCGCTCGGTGGCGCCCCGGATTTGTCTTTGGACCCACCGCCGACTCGACACGGAGTCCGCTGCGGACTTCACCGTCGCGACCGGAGCCGGGCCGCAGGCGGCGCGCTGCCTAGCGCGCCACCGCGACGATATCGGCCGGTTCTTGACCTTCCTGCGGCTTTTCCGCCCGCTGCTCGCCGCGGGAATTTTCGGGCCGCTGCTGCTACTGCTCGGCACCACGGCGACGGTCGCTTTGGGCTTCAGGCCCCTGCTACCGCTCGAGCTGGTCACGGCGATTTTCCAGCTCTCCGTCGGCCTGACGGTGAACCTCGCGGCGTACGGCTATTTGGCGATCCGCCGCATCGATCCGGAGCTGTCGGTCGGTTTCCCGGCCCACAACTTCTTCCTGCTCGGGATCCGGGCCCTGCTGTGGATCTTTCGCGTCGTCGGGATCCTGTGGATTGTGCGCGGCGTCCGGTTTTTTCTCTAACTAGAGCCCAAATCCAGCCAATGGGGGGGCTTTTGTCGTTCCCATCCCTCCGCTCCGCCGCGCTGATATGCTCTCCGCACGCGACCTACCGGCCCCGTCGGCCGTTTATCCGGTCTCATTCCTAGGACATCTCTTCCGGCCGCAGCGCGGTCCAGGGGGAAGCTTTGAATATTTACCACGAGCTCGAGTGGCGGGGCCTGGTCTACGATGGCTCCGAGGGTGTCATCGATCACTTGGCCAGCGGCCCGGTGACGCTATATATCGGTTTTGATCCGACGGCAAAAAGCCTGCACGTCGGTTCGCTGCTGCAGGTCATGACTTTGGCGCGCATGCAGCGCTTCGGCCACCGCCCGATCGGGCTCGTCGGCGGCGGCACGGGCCTGATCGGCGACCCGTCCGGCAAGACGGTGGAGCGTCAGTTGCTTACCGAAGAGAAGGTCGAGGAGAACCTCGCCGGCCTCAAAGAGCAGCTGAGCCGCTACCTCGATTTCAGCGGCGATAGCGGCGCCCAGATGGTGAATAACGCCGACTGGCTGTGCGATATCTCGCTGATCGATTTCCTGCGCGAGATCGGCAAGCACTTCACCGTCAATTACATGATGGCGAAGGACTCGGTGAAGGGGCGCCTGGGCAGCGAAGCGGGTTTGTCCTTTACCGAATTCAGCTACCTGCTGCTCCAGTCCTATGACTTCCTTGTGCTCCACGACCGCTTGGGCTGCACTCTGCAGATGGGCGCCAGCGACCAGTGGGGCAACATCACCGCCGGCACCGAGCTGATCCGCAAGCTGCGGCGCTCGAAGGCCTACGGTTTGGTGACGCCGCTGGTGACGACATCGGCCGGCGTGAAATTCGGCAAAACCGAAGCCGGCGCGGTGTGGCTGGATGCGGAGATGACGTCTCCTTATCAGTTCTACCAGTTCTGGCTGAACGTCGCCGACGCCGATGTGATCCGTTACCTGAAGTACTTCACGTGGCTGGACCGGGAAGAGATCGCCGGCCTCGAGACCCAGCTCGCCGACGCGCCGCAGGCCCGCGACGCCCACCGACGCCTAGCGCGGGAGATCACCCGCATGAACCACGGCGAGACGGCGCTGGCGCTGGCTGAGAAATCATCAGAGGTTCTCTTCGGCGGCGAAATCGGCGACCTCGCGGCGGCGGACGTGCTCGATATCTTCGGCGATGTGCCGTCGACCGGCGTCGCGAGCGACCTACTTTCAGGGGACGGTGCGTCGGTGATCGACCTCTTCGTGGCCAGCGGCCTGGCTCCGTCCAAGGGGCAAGCGCGGCGCCTGGTCCGCGACGGCGGCGCCTACGTCAACAACGTGCGCGTCGGCGACGAGCAGGCCAAGTTCACCCGCGAAGCGTTTAAAGGCGGGCAGGTCCTGGTGTTGCGCAAGGGCCGCAAGAGCTACCACCTGCTGCAAGTTGAGGAGGCGTGATGGGGCGTCCGGCTGTGCAAAAGCTGCTCGTGAGCGCGCTCAGCGAGCTCTCCTATACCCGGCGCCACGTGCGCTTCCTGCTGGGCACCGACGCCTTTATTCCGCAGGAACGGCGCGTGGCGCTGACCCCCGATCACCTGTGCTTCCTTCGTGAAGACCTCGAGACTCTGGGGCTCGGGGCCACGCTGGCGGTGGTCAAGGGCGCCGGCGCCCGCACGGAGCCGCCGTTCTCCGACGGGGAATTCGAAGCCGTCGGCGCCGACTTGGTCGACGTCGAAGAGGCGGTCGACCTCGAGGCCTTTGACGTCGTCCACGCCCTCAAGGAGCCCACGGATTACGAAGCGGAGCTCCGAGGTCCGTTCCTGCGCTTGGGGGCGCTGCACCTTGCGAGCAAGCCCGGCGGCGTGTGCAAAATGGCGCATCAGCGCAACTTCGCCGCCATTCTTGACGGCGCCACGGTCGGCAGCTGTTCATACCTGCTGGCGAATAGCGACCGCACGCCGATTGTCGCCGCCATGTCTCGCTTCGCCGGTGCGGTGGCGGGCAAGAAGGTCGTGGAGGGTCTGGAGCGCAACGGCGTCGACGCCGGCACGGTGGTGATCATCGGCGGCGGCATCGCCGGACGTTCCGCGATCCGGCAGGTCGGGCCGAAGACAAAGAAACTGATCGTCGTCGAACCGTGGGCGCCGATGCGCGCTCGACTCGCCGATTTCCTTCCCGGTGCTGGTTTTGACGAGTTCGAGATCGTCGAAGCGCTCACCGACGAGGTGCTCGACGGCGCCGTCGGCCTGGTTTTCGCCCATCGCTCTGGGGCCAAGGCGGCGGAGAAGGTGTGCCACCTGGATCAGATCCGGCGTATGAAAAAAGGCGCGGCGATCGCCGATATCGCCATCGACCAGGGCGGTTCGATCGCCCACGACGGCTATGACGAGCACGATGATGCGGCGGCGGCCCGGGAGAAGTACATCGGTCTCCTCGGCCAGGATTACGCTTATTACGCCGAAGTCAATATGCCGCGCGAAGAGCCCCGTCCGGCGTCCGAGACCCACGCCGACGCGGCTTTGCCCTACATCACCGCCTTACTCGCCCTGTGCGCCGCCCACGGCGGTCCGGTCGAGGCGGCGGCGGCGATCCTCGACCGTCCAGTCCGGACTTTCAATCCGGGGGACGCCGTGGTGTCCGACTTCCTCGACGCCATCCTCCAAGACCTCCGCAACGGCACCCAGATCGCGGTGATCGACGGCGAGGTCCAGGTCACCGACCCGGAAGTCGAAAAGGACGAGCACCTGGTCGGTTGGCTCCGCGACTGCGCCGCCGGGCGCTGATCCGAGCGGATCGCGACCGGTCGGCGCCGGGCTTCGACGGGCCGATCCGAATCAAGGCCGGTCGTCGCGCACCATACGACGGTGTGCGATGCCGGCTTCAATGAAGCGCGCTCCGACCGTAAGGAATCCGAAGGCGCGGTAGAAGTCGACCAGGTACTCCTGGGCGTGCAGCACGAAGCGCCGCTGGCCGCGCCCTTGGGCGTCCGCGAGCACGGCGTTCACCAAAGCCTGGCCGACGCCGCCGCCGCGGAAGCCATCGCGCACGGCGAAACGCTCGAGCTTCGCCGTGTCGACGCCGTCGGCCTCGACCACGCGCCAACGGGCGGTGCCGATGTCGTGGATGTCGCCGTCCTGGTGACGGCGCATCAGCAGGTGCCGGGCGTCGACGTCGAAGTCGTCAAACTCTTCGGCCCACGGGCAGTTCTGCTCCTCCACGAAAACGTCGATACGAATCGACTTCGCCGCCCGCCACAGCGGGTGGCTCTCGGTAATCTCGGCGCCGTCGAACCAGGCGGCCTCGTCGCGAATCGCGCGATCGGTATCAGGGGATGGGGTCGCCACGGTAGACACCCTCAGCGCACCACGTGCCAGGTCGTTTGACGGCCGGCGAGGTAATGGACCTTCTCGCCGTCCCACACCGCGCTCTGCTCGAGCTTGATCTGGACGCGCTGTCCGTCCCACTCCGGCACCTCGACCTGCACGTTGCCTTCGATGGCGTAGCCGGTATTCGGATAGAGCGGCCAGTCGCCGCGTACCGGCGTGTCGCCCTGGTTGTCCCACATGCCGATGGTCGGTCCTGGAGCGTGGCCGAAAAAGCCAAGGGGGTGGGTATAGACCTTCGAGAAGACGCCATCGGCGTCGGCCGCGGCGCGGGCCTTCTTCAGGACTTCGTTGCCGGTCCGACCGTTTTCGAAGGCGTCGGTCAGGAGATCCTGCCAGCGGTTGCCGATACGCAGCGCTTCGACGAGGCCCGCGGGCGGCCCGTCCTCGCCGAGTCTGGGGATATAGCCCATCTCTTGGGTGTCTGTGCACAGTCGCAGATAGCAGATGCCGACGTCGGTGTGCAGGACGTCACCGGGCAGGACCACTCCTGAGGTGCCGCAGAAGTCCGTCTCGGCGGTGCATTCGAGGCCGGGGCGCTGGACGTTGACGTAGGGCATGAACCAGATCGGCAGGTTGAGGTCGGTGAAACGCTGCCGCAGATACCACGCGATGTCATCGGTGGTGGTGACGCCGGGGGTGATCACCCGGGTCGAGAAGCCTTCGGCGATCACGCCGCGGGCGAGGGTGACGACCTGCGGGTAGGCCGCCAGCTCGGGTTCGCTGCGGGTCTCGATCCAGCGGATCACCAGGTCTTCCGCGGAAACCAGCCGGTCCCGCCAGCCCTCGGGGAGGACTTCCAGCAGGCGCTCGTGGAGGCCCTGGGTCAGGCCGTCGGCCACGGGCCAGTGGCGGGACACGTTGATGCCGATGCGTTTCGGCGCCCGCTGCTCGATCAAATCGCCGAGGGCGCGCCATTGGGACTCCAGGTCACCCCCCTGCCAGGCGGTCTCGTAGGGGTCGCCGAGGGGATACCGATTCACCGTCAAGCGGTCGACGGAGCCGTCCTCCTGGCGACTGAAGACCAGCATAGTGGTGCGTCGCGCCGCGAATACGGGCTCGGGCACGAGCGTGAAGTAGACCGGATCCTCCGCGTATTCGCGGTTCAGGACCAGCCACATGTCGATGTCGGTGTCGGCCATCAGTCCCGGCAGGAGGTGCTCGAGGCGGTGCTTCAGCATCTGGTTCGTCGGCTCGACGCGGGCACGTTCCGGGAGAACGGCGCCGGCGCCGGAGATTTCACGGCCTTGATCCCACTCGGCCGCGGCCGGTAGGGCCGCGGTTACAAGCACGAGCAAGGTCACCAAGGGGGCCTTATGCATCGGTTTTACCTTTCTGGCAGGTGGCGGGCCTGATGTGATTCAGGGGCTGGATGTCCTGGGGGGCTTGAGGGGGCGATTATAAGGAGCGGGACGGTGACGGGGTCAGGTCGGAGCGAGGGAAAGCTCGCCGTAACGGACCTGGGGCGCCGTCACGAAGAGGTGGAGCCCGCGGACCTGCGGCTGGGCGAATCGATAGACCTGGTCATGGAAAAGCGGCCGAATCAGATGCTCGCGGGCCAGACGCTCCTCGAGTCGATGGTAGAGGTGGTGGCGCAGCGCCGGATCGCCCTCGTGGCGGGCCTGGGCGACGAGGTCTTCGAGGTCGTCGCCGGCGAGCATCGCCGCCAAGAATCCCCCCGCCCGTGAGACGAGGGGCGAGATGAAGCCGTCGGCGTCCGGGTAGAGGGCGGACCAGCGGCTGAGCAGGATATCGATCTCGCCGCTTTCGGTGTGCTCGACGAGGGATTCGATGTCGGTGAAGCGGATGACCTCGACGTCGATGCCGAGGGCTTCGATATCGGCGATCAGGTCGTCGCTGAACCTGCGGTAGCTCTTGCCGTAAACCGGATGCACCGCCAGCCGCAGGCGCACGCCGTCGAGGCCGTGGCTGGTGCTCGTGCCGAGCGTCGGGCGGACGGTGCGTTCGTAGCCCAGGAGTCCCGGCGGCAGGACCGTGCGCGCCGGCGAGGCGACGCGGCCGAGGCTGCGCACGCGATCCTCGACAAAGAGGCCGCGGTACAAAGCGGCGCGCCGCTCCGGGTCCATCAAGGGGCCGTTGCGTCGATTGAGCGCGAGGTAAAAAGTGGTCAGCGCGGGCGCGCTTTCGAACGGGTAGCCACCTCTGCGGCGCAGGCGCTCGATGGACTCCGGTGTCAAGTCGCTGAGGATCGACAGGCGGCCCTCTTCAAAATCAGTCAGCCGCTCTTCCGGGTCCGGGGTGTTGACGAAAATGAGCCGATCCACCTTCGGAAGTCCGGTTCGCCAGTAGTGGGGATGTCTCTCGAGCTCGGCTCGCTCCCCCGGCAGCCAGCGGGCCAGGCGGAACGGACCGGTCCCGACGAGGCTGCCGCTCGGGTCGGGGGCGCGTCCATCCGGGATGATGCCGAGGCAGGGATGGGCGAGCAGCTGGACGAAGCTCGGCATCGGCTGGAGCAGCTCGAGGGTGAGCTCGATGTCGGAGTGGATGCGGCAGCCCGTGAGCTCGGTGGCGAGGCCCGTCGCCAGCTCGTGGGCCCCCCGTACCGGCGCCAGCAGATGCCGAAGGTGCGGCTTGTCGCGGATCAACCGTTCAAAGGAGAACCGGACGTCGCGGCTACCCAGGTGCCGACCGTCGTGGAATCGGACGCCGCGGCGAAGTCGGATCCGGAACGCGCGGCCGCCGAGCTGGGGTTCGATCGATTCCGCCAGCCACGGTTCGAGGCCGGCGTTCTCATCGATTCTGGCCAAGGGTTCAAAGACGTTGAGCGCCACCTCGTGGTGGTCGAGCACGTTCGCCGCCGCCGGATCGAAGAGCTCGAGCATGGACGGCTGCGCCACCCGCAGCTCGCCTTGCACCGGCGGCGCCGGCGAGGCGTCCTCAGCGCGCAGGGCGAGCCGGGTGTAGTCAACGTAGGGGGCTCGGGACGAGAGGTGGAGACCGGTCCAGCGGGGGGCGAGGAGTCGGTACTCGACCTCGTGGAAGAGGGGAAGAACCGCCCCTTCGTCGGCGAGCAGAGTTTCGAAGCGTCGATAGAGCACCTCGCGGGAAGACGCCCGCGTCTCGAGCCGCGCCCGCTCGAGCAAGAGGTCGGCTTCGGGCGAGGAGAAGTAGTGCCGGAGAAGGCCGGTACGACTATTGAGCAGGTTGTGGGTGAAGTTGTCCGGGTCCTCGTAGGCGGCGCCCCAGCGCAGTACCAGCAGGTCGGCGACGGGGTCGAGCCACTGGCTGATGAAACCGTCTAGGTCCTCGTTGATCACTTCCACGTGCACCCCCAGGCGCTCCCAGGCGGCGAGCAGGGCGTGGAGCAGGGGGGCGAAGCGCTCGAAGAAGTGGGGATGGACGGCGGCCTTGAGGGTCACCGGGCGCTCGATGCCGGCGGCGTCGAGTTTCTCGACGGCGCGGGTGACCGAGAGCGCCGGCCGTTCCCGGGCCGCTTCGTGGCCCAGCAGGCCGGGCGGGATGAGCCCGAAGGCCGGCACGGCTCGGCGCCCGAGCGTCGGCCAGACGAGATCGCGCGCCTGCACGGCGCCGCACAGGGCTTGGCGCAAGGGCTGGGGGACCCGGGAGTGGAGGACCGTGAAGTAGGTGTTCTTCTTGATCGCTTCGACCAGGCCGCGACGCAGCTCGGGACGCTTCACCAGGTCGTCGAGGTCGTCTCCGGCCATGTCGCCGACCAGGTCGATGTCGCCGGCGCGGAAGGCGGCGCCGAGGGACCAGGGGTCGTCGGGGACCACGATATCCAAGGCTTCGATCGACGGTCGCCGCCCGCGGTAGTGGGGATTCGGCTCGAGCTGCCACCGTCGATGATCCGCGGAGGCGGAGACGAGGCGAAAAGGTCCGGTGCCGAGTAAGTGTCCCGGGTCGTTGGCGCGGGCGAAGGCGGTCCGAAGGTCGGTCAGTAAGGCCGGGAAGATGGGCAGCGGCTGGCGGAGGCGGAAATGCACCTGCTCGCGGCCGCCGATTTTCTCGCCGATCTGGACGCCGTCAAGCCCCGGGTTCTCGCCGGCGAGGAATGATTCGATACCCGCGACGGCGGAGAAGGCCGGCGGCGGCTCCCCGAGCTGCCACCGGGCGGATCTTTCGAAGGCGGCCTTGACCATTTCCGCGGAGACAGCGCTGCCGTCTGACAACCGGAGATCGGGCCGGAGGGTGAAGGAGAAACGGCAATGGTCGCTCGAGGCGCGCCAGGTCTCGCACAGGCTGGGGACCAGGAGCCCGTGCTCGTCCGTGCCGAGCAAGGTTTCGAAAAGGTTGGCGGCGATTTCCCACTCTTCCGTGGTTTGGACCCGGCTCGGATCGACGGTGTGGGGGACGAGGGGCAGCGACGCCACCAGACGCCCCCCGGGCTGGGTCCGGACGCTCTCGACTTCCGGGCCGCTGAGCTCCTGGGCGCGGATTTCTTCGAGGTAAAGGGCCTCCGAGCGCTCGCCGTGGAGATTGGCGAGGGTGATGCCGAGGGCGCTCAAACGCTCCAGCGCCTCGGTGGCCTCGCCGCCGCGGGCCGCCTCGATACCGCGGCTGACCCACCGGCGCACCGCGTCGACTTGGCGACCGGACCACGCGATATCGGCGGCCATCAGCGATGCACGGGCCTCTTCGGCGCGTTCGCCGAGTTGATGGAAAAGGTCGGCGGCTTCGCCGGCGAAGCGCAGGGACCGCTCGCTGTCGCCGCCGTCCGCGGCGGCCTTCGCCAAGATGGCGGTGGCGCGGGCGGTGGCCAGCTGGCCTTCGGAGCCGTCGAGGTCTTCGGCGAATTCGAGCACGATCCGCGCCGCCTTAGCGGCTTCTTTGGCGCTCGAGAGCTCGAGGGAGCGACGCGCCAGCTCCAGGCCGTAGCTCACCGTTTTCTCCGGGAGGTCGGCGGACCGGCAGTGCTCCACGAGCTTGGGTAGGACGCGCTCGAGGCGCCCCGCCCACCGACGTTCGAGGCGAGCCGCCGCGCGTTCGTGCAGGCGCCGCCGCCGTCGCCGGGTGAGTCCGTCTTCGAGCAAGTTCCGGAGGATGCCGCTGGTGAAGAGCAGCCGACGACCGCGCGGCGACCGGGACTCCTTCAGCAGGCCCCGGTCGACGAGTCGGTCAAGCCCCTCTTCTTCCGCGTCGCCGCCGTCGATGATCGCGAGCAGGTCTGGAATCTCAAAATCACGGCCGAGGACCGAGGCGGCCGCCAGGAGTCTCCGCTCGCCGTCCTCGAGCTGTTCCAAACGGCGCTCTTCGGCTTGGCGCAGGGTGATCGGCAAGGATTCGCGCATCGGTCCCCGGCTGTCGAGGCTCCAGAGGCCGAGGTCGTCCTGTCGAAGGGCCTTGGACTCCACGAGGGCGCGGATCAGCTCGCGGCAGAAGAGGGGGTTGCCTTCGGTCGCCTCCCACAGCTGCTCGACCACGCTGGTATCGAGGGCCGGGCCGCCGAGCAGACTCTCCGCCAGCTCCCGCGTGCCGCGGGCGTCGAGCGGTCCGAGCGTCAGGTGTTCGAATCGCGCATCACCTTCAAAGCTGGCCAGTACCCGGGAGAGCGGGTGGGCCCGGTCGATCTCGCCCGGTCGATAGGTACCGATCACCAGGGTCGGCGTTCCGCCCAGGCGGCGGACCAGGTATTGGAGCGCCTCCAGACCCGAGTCGCCGGTGTGGAGGTCTTCGAGCACCAAGACCATCGGGCGATGATCCGCCAGGCGAATCAAGGTGGTGGCGATGAGCTCGAAGACCACCGTCTCTTCCCGCAGGACGCCGTCGCCGGCGGGCGCCTCGGCGCCGGCGGCGGTGCGCAGCTCGGGGATCTCGGCGAAGGCGGGGTAGAGGTGGAGGAGGTCCGGCGCCACGTCGTCGAGCTCCGGGGCGCCACGCAGGCCGTAGCTCGACTCGCCGCCCCGGAAGTAGTCTTCGATGAGTTCGCACAGGGCCTGGTATCTGAAGGTGGTCTCGAGCTCCGAATAGCGGCC
>JBCDKB010000245.1:0-12465 GCA_038747035.1 Acidobacteriota bacterium
CCCTCGGCGCGGGCGGCGGATTCGCCCCCGCCGTGGCGACGCGCCTCGAAGCGGAGCCCCGCCTCGACGTCGTGCGACTCGGCGTCGACGGCTCCGCCGACGCCCTGGACGCCCTGCGGCGGGGGGAAACCTCGGCGGTCGTGATGCTGCCCACGGAGCTGGCGCCGTTCCGCGGCGAAGGGGCGGCGTCGATCGAAGTCCACGCCGACCGTTCCAATCCGCTGGCGGTCGGCGTCGTCGAGGGTTTGGTGCAAGCGGCGGTGGCCGCCGTCGCCGTGCAAGGATTCGCCGCGGCGCCGGGCGCCCGGCTCGAGAGCATCGTGCCGATGCGCGTGATCTACGCCCTCGGCCGGACGGGCAAGAAGCCGTCCATCGCGTTCTTCGCCGCCGGCCTCGGCGTGATGTTCTTGATGTTCGCCGTCGCCGGCCGTAGCTCGATCCTGCTCGACGAGCGAGAGAGCGGCGTGCTCAGCCGACTGCTGGCGGCGCGCGTCGGGCTTGTGCGCCTCCTCTTCGGCCACTGGCTCTTTCTCACCGCGCTCGGCGCTGCGCAAGTCTCGGTGATGTTTTCCTGGGCCGCCGTCTTCTTCGGACTCGAGCTCTTCGCCCCGCGTCAGCTGACGGGTTTCTTGCTCACCACCGCCGCCGCGTCCGCCGCCGCCGCCGCCTTCGGGCTCTTGCTCTCCTCCTTCTGCCGCACGAGGGCCCAGCTCAGCGGCGTCGCCGTCGTCGTGATCCTCACCCTCGCCGCCATTGGAGGCAATATGTTTCCTGCCTTTCTGATGCCCGAAGGTCTACAAGCCGTCGGCCGTTTGACCTTTAATCAGTGGGCGCTCACCGCTTACCAGAAGATCTTCTGGTACGAGCGCCCGGTGGCTGACCTGGCGCCGCAGCTCGGCGGCCTGCTCGCCGCGGCGGCGGGGTTTTTCAGCGCCGCGTGTCTCGTTTCGTCGCGCTGGCTGCGTAACGGGGGCCTGCGGTGAGAGGGCCTTCGACGGTGGCGCTGGGCGCCATGGTTCTGCTCACCGTGGCCGGCTGCGCCAGCACGTCGACCGACGGGCCGCCGGCGGCTTCGCCCGCCAGACTCCCAGACGCGTCCCAGACCTTCGAGCTGCGCCTGAGCTTTGACGATCTCGAACCGGGCCGGGGCCAGCTCGTCGCCGCCCTCTACGGAGACGCCGCCAGCTTTGACGGCGAGGGCGAGCCCCATCGCTTTACGTACATCCCGATCGAGGGGGAGATCGCGCGGTGGACGCTGAGTCTGCCGGCGGGCGAGTATGCGGTGAAAGCCTTCCAGGACCTCGACGCCGACGGTGAGCTAGGCCGCGGCGACTTCGGCATACCGAGCGAGCCCTACGGCTTCTCGAACGGCGCCCGCGGCACCTTCGGCCCCCCGAACTGGGCCGCGGCGCGTTTCGAGCTCAAGTCAGACGACGAACGGACCATCGCCTTACGCTGAAGCTCTCCCGCGGTCGTACTCTTCGACTTTGCGCGCTACGTTCTGGCCGCAGAGCGTCACCATCGGCATGCCGCCGCCCGGATTCACCGAGCCGCCGACAAAGAAGAGGTTCTCGTAGCGTTCGCTTTGCTTGGGCGCCTTGAAGCCGAGGTTCTTGAAGCGATCGGCGACCACGCCGTAGATCGAGCCTCGGTGGGAGCGGTAGCGTTCGGCGATGTCGAGCGGCGTCAGCACGTGCTCGAAGGTCACGTGGCGCCGGAGATTCTCAAGGCCCATGCGCTCGAGCTTGTCGAAGATCACTTCCTTGTAGGCCAGGTAGTCCTCCCGGGTCAGCGGCCGATCCTCGTCGATATAGGGGATGTGCGGCAGGATCTTCAGGGCGTCGCAGCCCGCGGGCGCGACCGTGGGGTCCGTGCGCGAGGCCGCCACCAGGTAGATCGTCGGGTCCTCCGGCAGCTCGCGGCGCTGGAAGACGGTCTTAAAATGCCGCTTCTGATCTTTGGAGAAGAAGAAGTTATGGTGCGCGAGTTGAGGATATTCGCGGTCGAGCCCGAGCTCGACCACCAGGCCCGAGCAGGACGGCTCGAAGCGCTTGAGGCCGCGGAGGAATTCCGGACTCTCATCCAGGAGGTGGCGATAGGTCGGCACCACTTCCATATTCGACACCACAATGTCGGCGTCGAGGTGTTCACCGTCGCGGGTGAGGGCGCCGAGCACGCGGCCGTTCTGCGTCTCGAGGCGTTCGATATCGGTCCCGAGTCGAACGTCGATGCTGAGCTCGTCGAGCAGCCGACCGAGGCCGCGGGCGATACCGTACATGCCGCCTTCGACGTACCAGAGGTCGTAGCGGAACTGGATCGTCGGCATCGAATTCATGAAAGCCGGCGCCCGCAGCGCCGAGGAGCCGACGTACTTGATGAAGAAATCCATCACGTCCCGCATCTTGCGGGTTTTCAGGTGGCGCTTAACGCCCTGGTGCATGCTGCGCAGCAGGTCGAAACGGGGGAACTTCCACAGACCGTAGAACTCGCGAAAGTCCGCCGCGGTGTCGAGCCCTTCGTCGAAGTAGCCCTCGGCGGTCAAGTCATAGAGGCCCGCCGAGTAGTCGAGAAAACGCCAGAACCGGGCGGGATCCTCGCCGACCTTACGCAGCTCGGCATCCATCGCCTCTTTTTCCGGCAGCAGATCGACTGTGACGCCGTCCTCGAAAAAGCAGCGCCAGTGGGGCCTCACCGGCACGATGGGGATGTAGTCGGCCATCTCCTTGCCGGAGCGCTCGAAGAGGCGCTCGAAAAAGTGGGGCAGGGTCAGGATCGAAGGGCCGAGGTCAAAGACGAACCCCTCCGCGCGCAGCTCACTGAGCTTACCGCCGAGCCAGTCATTCTTCTCGACCAGCGTCACCTCGTAGTTCCGCTGTGCGAGTGAAATCGCCGCCGACATGCCGCCCAATCCGGCGCCGACGACGAGGACCTTGCGACCGTTTTGTGGTGTATCCATGGAGGGCCAATTCTAAGATTTTCTGTGCATCCCGGGGGTGACTTGTCGCCGAGCGCGCGGCGCATCCGGCGGTTGTTTTGGGGTTCGCGGCGGGCGCCTGAGCAGATGTCTGTCTGATCCGCGCCGGCGTCGCGTCGAGCCGGTCCGCCGAGTCGGCGGGGTGCGATTGGCGTCTGCGCCGCTGAGGTCCTGCGGGATCCGAGGGCTTGTTTGGAGCCGGCCTGCGGCAGACGCGGCATCCGGGGCCGGTGCCGGGGCGAAAACGTGACCATGCTCCGCCCCAAGCCCCACAAGCCAGGCGAAGGTCAGGAATCGGTCTGGGACTATCCGCGCCCGCCGCGCCTCGAGCCGGCGGGCGCCCACATCGTCGTGCGTTTCGCGGGCGAGACGATCGCCGACACCCGGGCGGCCCTGCGTCTGCTCGAAACGAGCCACCCGCCGACCTACTATCTGCCGCCGGCCGACGTGGCGACGGACCGGCTCGAGCCGATCGTCAAATCGAGCTTTTGCGAGTGGAAGGGCAGGGCGCGCTACTTCGACATCGTCGCCGGCGGCCGCCGCGCCGAAGCCGCCGCGTGGTCCTATCCCTCGCCGTCCACGTCCTTCCCCGAGCTTCGGGACCACCTGGCCTTCTACGCCGCCGCGATGGACGAGTGCTGGGTGGACGGCGAGCGGGCCGAGCCCCAGCCGGGCGGCTTCTACGGCGGCTGGGTGACCTCGAAGGTGGTCGGCCCATTCAAAGGCATTCCCGGCTCCTGGGGCTGGTAGGCAAAGACCCTTTCATCTTCCACGACGGCGAATGGCCAGGGTGGCGCCGGCGGCTCGAAGCCGTGGAGCTGACGGCGGGTTAGGAAGTCGGCGGGGGCTTCGTCGCCCGGGCCTCGCCGGAGCCTCCAGGGCGCTCAGCCCTCCGGCCACACCTCGCGGAAACAGAACCACTGGTTGGGTTCCTGGCCGATGGCCCACTCGATATCGGCCGCGAAGGTCCGGGTCGCCTTCTCGAGGTCGGCTTCACGGCTGCGGGTGCGGTCGACGCGGATCAGCGGCCGGAAGACGAGTCGGTAGCGACGCCTCCCCTCGCGCAGCACGAAAGCCGGAAGTATCGCCACCTGGGCGGTGCGGGCCAAGGTCGCGGGGCCCGCGGGGAGCGGAAACGGTCGGCCGAAGAGCGGCACGTCCAGGTCGCGGCCGCCGGTCCGCGGCCGGTCGCCTTGCACCGCCACGACCTCGCCGCGCACCAGGGCGTGCACCAGCGGCAGGGCGTGCAGCGGGCTGTCGCTTTGGAAATGCCACGAATAGTGCTCGGAGCCGGGCTGCTCGTCGAGCAGACCCTGGACGAAGGCCTGGGCCTCGGGGTTACGTTCCGGCTCCCGCACCAGGTGGACGCGGCGCGCCTCCTCGGTCGAGGGCAGCATCGACCCCACCTCGTAATTGCCGATGTGGGCCGTCACCATCACGAAGCCCTCACCGGTGCCGCTCACCTCCCGCCAGACCTCTTCGTTGTCCACCTCGATGTGGAACGGCCGATCGGTCATCAGCCGCTCAAAGCGCTCCGAAAGGCACCAGGCGAAGCTGTGCATGGTCTTCCAGATCCGGCGCTGCCGACCGAGCCAGCCGACGGGCCCGAAGGTCGCCTCGAGGTTCGAGGCGATCGCGCGGCGGATATTGACCAAGAAAACGAAGAAGAAGACCGTGAAGAGGAAGATCACCGGCCCCACCAGCCATTCCGGCAGAACGCGGATGCCGAAACGGTGGAATTGATACCAAAAGATACCCGTGACGTGGAAGCGTCCGAGGACGCGCTGGGCCCACGACGCTTCGGGGGCGTGGACGAAGTTCGGCGGCGGATTCTCCGACATGGTTCGCCCACTATACTGGCTCCGTGCCGTCGATTCTCGACCTGCTGGTGTCGTGGGCCTGGGGGCGATCTTCGCCGCGCCCCTTCCGATTTGGTGGCTGGTGCTGCTCGACGTCTCGGCTTCTTAGTCGGCCCGAGCGACCCCATGCTCGGCATGATGGTCTGCGCCCTCCTCGTCCGGGGCCGGCGGACCGAGGAGTGGCGACTCGCCAATTCCCGTTCACTCTTTGGTGCCTGGTGCTCTTGACGCTGCTCTGCGTCGCTCATCATGGCGTCAAGGTTTAGGCTTGCCAGTGATTCCACGCTCATCGGAAGCGTTCTAAAATAAACGGGCCGCGATATGCCCAGTCCCTCGCCGAATCCTTTCGACCGCCATTCCGTCTTCGCCCATGTCACGGCGGAGAAGGCTCCGCTCTACCGGGCCGTGATGCTGGCGTTCGTCGCGGCGAAGCAGCATTTTGCTCTCCACCTGCGGTCGCATGAGATCGTCCGCACCCTCCGCGCCGATGCGGTGGCAGGTTTAGGCGCGGGGCGTGAGTCTGTCGCCGCCGATGGACTCGACGATCTCCATGAGGACGGAGTGGAGACGGCGCTGCGTCAGCTTTGCGATTGGGGCAACTTGGAGCGACACGTCGATACGGCCGACGTCGCCACTGTCGCGGACTTCTACCGTCCTCGCTACCTCTATCAGCTCACTAACGCCGGTGAAGCGGCGGAGCGGGCGCTTGCGGAGTTCGAACGCCAAATTGAGCGGCCCGGCGAGCTGCAGACCGCGGCACTCCAGGACATCCATGAGCACCTGCTCGAGCTTTTCGACCTCGCGCGGGACGGCTCCGAAGGCCACGCCATCGACCCCGGCAAGGTCGACCGCAACTTGACCCACCTCACGTCGCGGTTCGAAGAGCTGACGTCGCAGGCCCAAACCTTCGTCTCCAGCCTCCAGCGCACTATCGACCTTCAGGGCATCAAGGTCGAGCAGTTCCTCGACTATAAGGAGCTCCTGATCGACTATCTGGAGCGCTTCATCGGCGAGCTGGTGGTGGCCACGGCCAATATCGCCGCCACCCTCGATCGGATCGCGGAGGTCGGCATCGACCCCCTGCTGGAGCGGGTGGCCCGAAGGCGCGTGGCCGACCAGTTGGGGGCTGACGATTCGACGGTGGAGCGCAGCCTGGCGGAGTGGCGAGCGCGCTGGCGCGGTCTGACGTCGTGGTTCCTGGGCGAGGGCGGCTCCTCCCAGGCCGAGATCCTGCGCGCACGGGCCCGCTCCGCCATTCCTGCGCTGCTGCATGCGGTGGCGGCGATCCACGACCGGCGCGTGACGCGCAGCGACCGCAGTACCGACCTGCGCACGCTGGCGCGCTGGTTCGCCGAGTCCGAGGACGAACAGGACGCGCATCGACTGTGGCATTGTGCCTTCGGCCTCGGCAGCAGTCGTCACCTGAAGATTGACGCCGCCACCCTCGATGCATTCGCCGAGGCCGACGCCTCGCCGCGCACGAGCTGGCTCGACGCTCCGCCGCTCCGCCTGACGCCGCGATTGCGCACGACCGGCCGCTACACGCGCCGCGGCCGCGCCTCGAAAGTCATCGATCGGTCCGACGACAAACGCCGACTCGAGCTGCTGGCCGCCGAGCAGCGGCGCCAGATCGACGCCGCCCGAGAAGTTCTCATCACCGATGGGCCAATTCGGCTTTCCGACATCGGCCTCCTCGACCGTGACGCCTTCCACCTTTTCCTCGACTTGCTGGGGCAGGCCCTCGCCCGGCGGGTCCATCCCCGGGAACCGGTGGTCGCCAGCTCCAGTGACGGCGCCCTCGACATCGTGCTCGAGCCGATGGCCGACGGCTCGACGGCGACCTTGGAGACGGACGCGGGGCGCTTCTCCGGCCTCGATCATCGTGTCGAAATCCGACCGTCCGTGGGGCCAAGCCCGTGAGCCTCGGCGCGACGGGCAGGTCTTCGACGCTCGGAGGCTCCATCAACCAGACCGAGCTGCAGGAGCGGCGCCGGGCGCTGCGGGCGTTGCTCAAGCGTCCGCTGCTCGGCGCCCACGACCCGGCCTTTCCGTTGGTGCGCCGCCACCTCGACTGGCTGCGGGAGTGGTTGTCGCGCAACGCCTCTTGGCGTCTGCAGGTCGACGGTCAGATGGCGAGGCTCCATAAGACGCCGGCGTCGCCTGACGACGCCACCCGTCCGGCGCGGGAGCCGAAGTCCGGCGAGCCGTTTAGTCGCCGTCGCTACGTTTTCTGGTGCCTGGTGTTGGCTGCCCTTGAGCGGGCCGATCGGCAAATCGCCCTCGGCCGCCTGGCGGACAATCTCGTGCAGTTCGCCGCCGCCGATCCGGCGCTTGCTGAGGCCGGATTGGTCGTAGACCTCGAGCAGCGCATCCAGCGTCGGGACCTGGTCCACGTGGTGCGGCTCCTGCTGGATCTGCGGATCCTGTCGAGAGTCGAGGGCCACGAGGACGCCTATGTGTCGGCGCGGGGCGACGTGCTCTACGACATCCACCGGCCCGGCTTGGCGGCGCTGCTTTCGGTGCGCCGCGGTCCGTCGCTGGTGACGGCGGAGGCCGCCGAAGCGAGGCGGGCGGCGATCATCGAAGAGCCGATGCCGGAGAGCGCTGAGGGGCGCAATCGCCGCGTTCGCTCCTATCTGACCCGCAAGCTGCTCGACGACCCGGTGGTCTACTACGAAGATCTCGACGGCGATCAGCGGGCCTACCTCCAGAGTCAGCGCTACGCACTCACGAGCCAGATCGAGGAGGCCACCGGCCTGGTGGCGGAAGTTCGTGCCGAAGGTCTGGCCATGGTCGACGACCGGGGCGACTTGACAGACGTCGGGCTACCGGAAGAAGGGACCGACGGCCACGTGGCGCTGCTCGTCGCCGAGTATTTGGCGAGCCACCTCGCGCGGGGGCCGAACCAGGCGCTGACCCGGGCTTCGACCCCGCCCGTGTCGCGGGCGCAGCTCGAAGCCCACGTGGCGGAACTGATCGAGACCTACGGCAAGCGCTGGCGTCAAGACGCGCGGGCGCCGGGCGCTGAGACTCTGCTCGTTGCCCAGACCCTGACGCGCCTCGAAGATCTCGGTCTCGTCGATCTTGGCGACGGAGGGATCGTGCCGCTTCCGGCGCTGGGGCGCTTTTCGCTGGTGGAGCCGGCGCGGTCGGAAAGCGTGTGAGCGAGTCGCCGCAACGTTTCCCGAGCCCGCGCCGCGGACGGTGGCAGCCGCTGCGTAGCGGCCTTCTCAATCTCTACCGTTTCGACAACGACGAGTTCGTCTACGAGAACGGCCACCTGCTGTTGCGAGGCAATAATGGCACGGGCAAGTCCCGCATCCTGGCGCTGCAGCTGCCCTTTCTACTCGATGGCGAGGTGGCCCCCCATCGCCTGGAGCCCGACGGTGATCCGGCGAAACGCATCGAGTGGAATCTGCTGATGGGCAAGCACTCCGACCGCCTCGGCTATTCATGGATCGAATTCGGGAAGCGGGGCGATGTCGATGGTGGAGACGACTCCGAACAATTCCTGACCCTCGGCTGTGGGCTCCAGGCGGTGGCCGGTCGCGGGCGGGTCAACCGCTGGTACTTCGTGACTCCGCTGCGCCTGGGCGTCGACTTCTCGCTGGTGGGCCCGGCGGGCGAGGCGCTGTCGAGACAGCGCTTGGAGGAGGCCCTGGGCGATGCCGGCGAGGTCTTCCGGACCGCCACCGACTACCGGCGTGCGATCGACCGCCATCTCTTCGGCCTTGGCGAGGCGCGCTACGAAGCGCTGGTGAATCTGCTGATTCAGCTCCGCCAGCCGCAGCTGGCTCGCAAGCTCGACGAAGAGCTGCTTTCCCAGGCGCTCTCCGACGCGCTGGCGCCGCTCTCCGACGCGATCCTGGCCGATGTCGCGGAAGCCTTCGCGGGTCTCGAATCCGACCGCCAAGCCCTGTCCGATCTGCGCGCCGCGACCGGGGGAGCCGACGCTTTCCTAGAAGTCTACCGGCGCTATGCCCAGGTGCTCGCTCGACGCCGGGCGGGCGAGGTGCGTCGTCGTCACTCTGACTACGAAAACAGCATGAAGAAGCTGCGGGCCGCCGAGGCCCGGCGAGACGATGCCGCGAAGCGTAGCGCCGCCCTCGCCGCCCGCCAGCATCAGCTGATGGAAGAGCACGGGCGGCTGGACGCGGAGGTCCGCGCCCTCGAGCTGAGTCCGGAGATGCGTGATCGGCAGGCCCTCGACGCCGCCAGGAGGCGGGCCGTCGCCGCCCGAAGTGACCGGGATCGAGCGTCCTCTCGCCTTGAATCGGCGGAGAAAGAAAGGGAAGCCGGAGGCCGGCGCCTCGACCGCGCCAGTCGACGGGCGGAGACGCGCCGGACCGATGCGCGCCGAGGGCTCGACGAGGCCCGACGGGTCTCGGCGCTGGCCGGCCTTGACCGCAGGAGGGCGGAGTCCTGGAATGTCCTCGATGCGGCGCTCGATCCGCAGCCCGATGCCCCATCGGGTGGAGTGACCGAAGTCCCAGGATCCATGACGGAAACCGACCGCGCCCTCGAAGTCCTCCGCGGCGAGGCCGACCGACGCCGCGATGGCATCCTCCTACTGCGTGACAAGGCGGAGGAGATCGGCCGCCTCGAAGAAGCCGTCACCCTGGCCCGCGAGGAGGCGCAGCGAGCCACGGACGAAGTGGGCGACTGCGTAGAGTCCCACCGCGCGGCCCTCGAAGCGCGGGACGCCGCTAGCGAAGCGCTGCTTGTTGCCTTCGACTCCTGGCGCAGTGGTCTCCAGGTGCTCGACGTTGGGGCGGCCTTGGCGCGCGGCGCCCTCGACGGTGAAGCCATTGACGACGAGACTTTTGCCGAAGCGCTGAACGAATGGGGTCGCGAGCTGTCCGGCCCGGAGCCGCTCGCCCGGCTGGTGCAGTCGGCGGCGGACAGGGCTCGGGAAATTGTCGCCGACCACATGGCGACGCTGGCGACCCAGATCGTGGAGGGGCGCTCCGAGCGGGACGAGCTGGAGGCCGAGGCCCGGTCGTTGGAGGACGGTGGCGTCGAGCCGCCGGTGCCCCATACCCGCGATCCGCAGGCCCGTTCCGCCCGGAGCGACTTGGGCGGCGCGCCACTGTGGCAGCTGTGCGACTTCAGAGACGACGTTTCAACCGACGTCCGGGCCGCCGCCGAGGCGGCGCTGGAAGCCTCGGGGCTGCTCGACGCGTGGGTCACGCCCGACGGTTCGTTGCTCGATTCTTGCGAGCACGACACGGTGATCGTCGGTCGGGGGGCTCCCGCGGGGGTCGGCGAAAGGGGGACCTCGACCGCGACGCTCGAAGCGATCCTCCGATCCGATCCCGCGGCGTCGGGATTCGGCGTGGCGCCCGCGGTGGTCGCCGGGATTCTTCGCGGCATCGGCTGGGCGACGAATGAGGAAGGGAGTGATCCCGGCCGCGTGTGGGTTTCGGGCGACGGCCGGTTCCGCGTCGGTCCGCTCCACGGTCGCTGGCAAAAAGACGCGGCCCAATATGTGGGTGCCTCGGCCCGGCGCGCCGAGCGGCGCCGTCGCCTGGCGGAGATCGCTCGTCGGCTCGAAGTCGCGGAGGCGCGGCTGGCGGAGCTACGCCGGGAGCACGGCGAGACCCAGCGCCAGCGCGATGTCATTCGCGAGGAAGTCGCCGCGGCTCCGACCGTCGAGGGGGTGCGCGACGCCGCCTCCGAGGTCGCGTCGAAGCAGCGCGAGGTCGCGCGGGCCCGCCATCGGCAGGCAGAAGCAGAGTCACGGGCCCACGGGCGTCGGCAGTCCCGGGACGCGGCGGTTGCGGAGCGTGACCGCGCCGCCGAAGATCTCGGTCTCATCGACCATCTCGACGATCTCGAAGCCCTGCGCCGGACGGTGCAGGACTACCGAGAGCGTCTGGGCGGCCTTGGACCGGTGCTCGAGCTCCATCGCAGCGCGGCGCGGGAGATGGCCTCCCGCCATGTGGAGCTGGAGGAGCAGAGCGACCAGTGCCGCAGGCTCCGCGATGAGCTGCTCGAGGCGGAGAGGCTGTCGAACCGTGCCGAGGCCGAGCGCGACACCCTGGAGGAGAGCCTCGGGGCTAGCGTCGAAGAGCTGCTTCTCAAGCTCGACGCCGCCCGTACGCAGCGCGCCGAGCGCCTCAAAGGGATCGAAGAAGGGCGTAGAGAAGAGATGGATCTGCGCGTGGAGGAGGCGAAGTCGGCCGAGCGAATCGTGGCCGAAACCGATTCGCTGGCTGGCTTCGAGGGCCAGCGTCAAGCGGCCATAAGCAGCTTGTCCGACGTGGTCGCCCTTCGCCTGGTGGCCATCGCCGCGCCCGGGGTGGACGCGGGGGCTCCCGCCGACTGGTCGGTCACCCGCGCCGTCGACGTGGCCCGCCGCCTGGAAGCCGAGCTGGCAGGCGTCGACGCGGAGCGAGAGGTATGGGACCGGCTCCAGGGCCGCGTCCACGAGCGCTTTCGCCGACTCGAACAGACCCTCTTGCCGCACAATTATGAGCCCAGTCTGACGACTCCGTCGGACACGATCGTTGTCAAGGTGCCGTTCCAGGGTCAATCGAAAGACGTTGACGAGTTCCGCAGCGCGCTGCGTAAAGAGACCGAGACGCGCGACCGCGTGCTGGCGGCCCGGGAGCGCGAGATCCTGGAAAACCACCTGCTGAGCGAAGTGTCGCTGCACCTCCATGATCGCCTGCGGGACGCCGAGGAACTGGTCCAGGAGATCAACGCCGAGATCGAAGACCGGCCGATGAGCACGGGCATGAAGCTGCGCTTCGACTGGAGTCCGCGCACCGCCGACGTGGAACATCTCGCCGAGGCTCGAAAGCTGCTGCTGACCGACCACCGGATGCGCTCACCCGACGAGAATCGGAGCATCGGCCGGTTCCTGCAGAATCTGATTGAGGCGCAGCGGGAATCGAACGAGGACGGCACCTGGGCCGAACATCTGAGTCGCGCCCTCGACTACCGTGCCTGGCACCGTTTCGCCATCGAGCAGAGTCAGGGTGGCCTCTGGCGTCGGCTGACCCGTCGGACCCACGGCACCGGCTCCGGCGGCGAGAAGGCCATCGCCCTGACCGTGCCCCAATTCGCCGCCGCCGCCGCCCACTACCGCAGCGCCCGTCTCGACGCGCCTCGCCTTATCCTGCTCGACGAAGCTTTCGTCGGCGTCGACGCTGACATGCGGGCCAAGTGCATGGGCCTCCTCGAAGCCTTCGATCTCGACTTTGTGATGACCAGCGAACGCGAATGGGGGTGCTATCCCACGCTTTCCGGCCTCGCTATCTACCAATTGGCGACGCACCCAGGTCTCGACGCGGTGGGTCTCACCCGCTGGGTGTGGAACGGCAAGGAGCGCGTGCGCGAAGAGGCGTCGGGGCCGCGCCTCGCGCCGGCCGCGCCAGTCGGCGCACTATCCTCGAAACAGACCGAGATCTTCGAGGCGGGGTCTTGAGACGGAGGCCTTGATGGCCGTCGACGCCGAGCGGCTCCGTGAGCTCTTCGAGCAGCCGGGGCTGGGTTGGCTGGTGGACCGCCTGGAGGAGCGGGTTCGCCGCGGTCAGCCACTCCGGGGCTCCGTCGGTCGACGTCGCCCGAGCGCCGAAGAGCGTCGCACGGTGGAGCGTTTGCTCGGGCGTCCACCGGGCCGCGGCG
>JBCDKB010000246.1:0-12442 GCA_038747035.1 Acidobacteriota bacterium
CGCCACGCGGCGGCGGTCGCGGGCGTGGCGGCGCTGATCCTGCTGCTCTCCGCAGGGGTCGTGGCGCGCACCCTCGAGGCGGAGCGCGCCAACCGCGAAGCCGAAAGAGCTCGCCAAGCGCTGGCCGAGTCCCGGGAGGTCTCGGATTTTTTGGTCTCGCTTTTTAGCCTCGTCGACCCGGACCGGGGGCCCGATGAGCCGATGTCGGTCGACGGCATTCTCGATCGGGCGGAGGCTTCGCTCGAGACTCGCCTGGACGATCAACCGGTGGCCAAGGCGCGGTTTCTGCGCACCATGGGCAGCGTCGCCATGAATCTGGGCCAGCTGGAGCGCGCGGAAAGGCTACACCTCGAGTCCCTCGCGCTGCGCGAGCGGCGGGGAGACGTGCCCGGCTCCAGGGACTGGAGTCGAGCGGTGGAGATTGCGGCCAGCTCGAGCCAGCTCGGGATTGTGCTTCGCCGCCAAGGGCGCTTTAGCGAGGCGGAGGCCTACCTCGACCGCGCCGTCGAGCTGCTCGAAGTGGACGGCGACCCCGCGCAGCTGTCGGCGGCGCTCACCCACCGGGCCAATCTCTACTGGCGGCAGGAGCGTTTCGAGGACGCCGTCGCCGGACACCGAAGGGCCTTGGATATCCGAAGCCGGGACCTGCCGGAAGACCTCGACGCGCTCGCCGAATCGCTGACCAACCTCGGGGTGGCGCAGCGGTTTTCGGGCCGCCCCCGAGAGGCCGCGCCGGCGCTCCGGGAGGCGAGCGAGCTTTTCGCGGGGACCCTCGGCGAGGATCATCCGAGAACGGCGGTGGCGCGGCTCAACCTCGGGGGACTCGAGGAAGAGCTCGGCCGCTGGCCCGAAGCTGAAGCGCTCTTCAAGAGCAGCCGGGCGAGCTTGAGCTCGCACCATGGGCCTTCACATCCACGGACAGTCCTGGTGCACCGGGCCCTCGCCAACCTTCAACTGCGGTGGCACCGCTTCGAAGAAGCCGCGGACCTCTACCGCGGGCTCTTGGCGGCGCAAGAAGCGGCCGACCCGTCGTCGATCGATCCGTTGGGCATCGCCCATACGCTGAATTCGCTCGGCGGCGCGCTCAAGGACGTTGGAGACTTTGACGGAGCGGAGACCGCGCTCCGTCGAGCTCTGGCGATTCGTTTGGAGAGACTCGGGCCAGGTCACGTCGACACGGCCAAGACCCGCGCGGAGCTGGCCGGGGTGGACTGGAGGCGGGGGGCGCCGGAGGTAGCCGAGCCCCACTACCGAAGGTGGGTCGAGCTCACCGAGAAGCGATTTGGGCCGGAACACATCAGAACCGGCCGCGTGCTCCACCAGCACGGCCGCGTCTTGCTCGATATGGGCCGAGTCGACGACGCGGAAGCGGCCTTGCGACGGGCGCTCGAGATCCGCCTGGCCCATAGCGAGGCGCCGTCCCTGATGCTGTCGAATAACCTCCACCGGCTCGGCGAGCTGCTCCAAGGTCGCGGCGAAGAGCGAGAAGGTCAGGAGCTCGAGGAACGAGCCCTCGCGATGCGGCGGGCGATCCTGCCCGAGGGCCATCCTCTGCTCTCCGACGACGGTCGATGACCGGGCAAGGACAGGCGATGGCCTTGGGCAGGCTCTAGGTCGGGACGATAGCGGCTAGGAGCTCTCCCGCCAGGGGTCGCCGGGTGTCCACTCGGACGGCGTCTGGGGCTTCTTCTGGTCGCCGAGCTGGACCAGGACGTTGGCGGCTCGCGGCAGCACGTCCACGGAGGCCCCGGAGTCGAGCAGATTCTGCGTTTCCATGACCTCGATGGTGGCGTCGAGGATCTCCGCATCCCCTTTGCCGATCTCGTTTAGCGTTTCGCCGACCACCGCCGGGCGGGCGGCGGACGCTTCGGCGAGGCGCTGGGAGACCTTCTTGGCCGTTTCCGACTGGATCAGGCCGACTCGGTTTTCGCCGTCCTGCTTCATTGCGCTGGTCACCTGCACCAGCCGCTTGACGACCTTCTCGGTGATGTTGTGGACCATGGCCCCGTCCGTGAAGGCGACCTTGCGGATATAGACCGAGCCGAGGCGGTAGCCCCATTTCTCAGAGAGCGGCGAGACCGCGGCGCGCACCGTGCGGGAGAGGTTGTGGCGGTTCTCGAGCATTTGCTCCATCTCGAGATTCGAGAGCGTCGAGATCGTCGAGCTGGCGACGTTGGCCTGGAGCGAGCCTTCCGGATTGGCGTTGACGAAGAGGTAGGACACAGGGTCGCTGACGGTCATCTCGTACCAAATGCCGACACCCATGGGCGTGCCTTCCTCCGAGTTCACCATCTGGCTGCGGAGGTAGTGCTGGCGGAGCGCGGTCGAGACCGTTTTGCGTTTGCCGAAGAAGGGGAGCAGCAGCGCCTTCGGGCCGAAGCGGACGAAGGGGAAGTGGAGGCCGGGCTCATCGAGCACGCCGGCGACCTTGCCGAAAAGGGTGAAGACTTGGGCTTCGCACTCGCCGACGACGGCGTAGAGGCCGAAGAGGCGGGCGAGGGTGAGCAGCACCGGGATGAAAAAGAGGCCGAGGAGTAATCCGAAGACGAACATCATGGCCCCCTTAGTCCGTCGCCACCACGACGCGCTCGGCTCGCTTGAGCAGGGGCGCGCGCATGTTGCGGAGGTAAGTGCGAAGGGCTTGGGCGCCGCCTTCGCTCTTGATGTGGGTCAGGATCGACGCCAGCTCGCGGAGCGGAGCGACTTCGGCTTCGGCGTTGTTCTGCGCGATTTCGACGGCGCGTTCACTCATCGTGATCTGCTGCTCCGCCTCGGCGCGGGCCGTCGAAATGTCGGCGGCGACCTGGTTGCGCGTCGAGTTGATGGCGGAAAGCGCGTGGTCGACCTCCGGCGGCGGGTCGATTTCGGTGATCAGCGCGGCGTCGAGCTCGATGCCGTATCGCCCGCCGGTGGAGCGGCACTGCTGCTCCATATATTCGTTGAGCAGCGGCAGGTTCTTACGCAGGTCGTTGATCGATACGCCTTCGGAGAGCTCGACGGCGCTATTCGCTGCGGCGCCGCCGTCCTCGCCGGCTGCGCCCGCCACCAGGCTGGCGCCCTTGGGGTCGACAAAATTGGCGATGCGCTCGCGCAAGACGGAGATGAAATAACCCATCACGTGCTCGAGCGGGCTGCTGACGCCGAAAAGGAATGCGTAGAGGTTGTTTTCATTGACCCGGTAGCGGATCTGCCCGTTGACGCCGGTGGTGAGGTTGTCCTTGGTCACCGACTCGATCGTCGACTGGTGCTTGGTGGGATCCCAAACCAGGTCCACGGCCTGCGTCGCCACCGAGACCTTATGGACTTTCTGCCACGGCATCTTGAGGTAAGGGCCGCCCGGCGGGATCACGCGCAGGTTGGGGTAGGTGTAGCGCTGTCGCTCATCTTCCGAAAGTGAAGGGTCGGCGACCGGCGAGCCCGGCATGCGCTGGGCGCGGCCGAAGGACGTGATCACCGCCCGTTGATCAGGACGGACGGTGAAGAAGCCCCTCAGACCCACGCGCACCGCCACGTAGATCAAGAGGCCCAGGGTAAAGGCAATAGCAAAGGTCGTCATAGGTCTCTCCAGGAGTTTCCATAAGCCTATCGCGATCCTTCGATTGCATAAGGACCCGGCTCGACGGCTTAGCGGCCATGGCTCTAGATCCGCGAACTCAGGCTCGCAGCCTCGAGCGACGGCGTTTGATGCCGCGACTTTCCTTAGGGCATGAAACTTCGCGTGACGAAGTATCGTAGTGCGAAGTATCGCGACCCGAAATATCGAGTCACGAAGCACTTGACGACGTCCAGGAGGTCATCAGTCGCCATGTTCGATACTGAGCTCAAAAGAGGAAGCCTCGACCTGCTCATCCTCTCCATGCTGCAAGGGCAGCCCAAACACGGTTATGAAATCGGCAAGCTCTTGGCCAGCCGGTCCGATGGCAAGCTCGAGTTCGCGGTCTCGACCCTCTATACGATCCTCTACCGCATGGAGAAGCGCGGTTGGATCGAGGGTCGCTGGGTCGAGAAGGTCGGCGTTCGCCGACGCTGCTACTACACCCTCACCGACTCGGGGAAAGACATCCTCGAGGCGAAACAGCGGCAGTGGCGGGACTATACGGCGACCGTGAATAAGGTGATCGGGGTCGACCATGCCTGATTGGGTCGACTTCGTCCGCCGTCAACTCGAGCTGCCGCCGATGGCCGGGCAGCGCGACGAACGCATGGTCCGCGAGCTCGCCGACCATCTCGAAGACGTCTATCTCGAAGCCCTAGGGCAAGGGCAGAGCGAAGAGCAGGCGATGGCGCAGGCCCGGGCGTGCCTGGCCGATCCAGAGCGTGCGAAGACCGAGATGCTGCGGGCGGAGCCGGCCCGCCGCCGCGCGGCGGTTGACCGGTGGCTGGCCGGGACTGAGCAGCGAACCCGCGGCCTGGGGGGCGGCTTCGCCCTCGTGGCTGACCTGGCGAGGGATCTGCGATTCTCGGTGCGCTCGATCTTCAGGCGTCCGGTCTTCAGCGCGCTTATCGTGCTCGTGCTCGCGATCGGCATCGGGGCCGCCACTTCAATCTACACCCTGCTCGATGAGGTCGTGCTGTCGCCGCTGCCCTTCGACGAGGCCGATCGACTCGTCTCGATCGACCATTCCAGCCGCGACCTGGGCATTGGCAGCACCGGTCAGTGCGCGGCCTGGCACGTGACCTACGAGGCTGAGAATCGGGTCTTCGACTCGATCGGCATGTACGAAGTCGATACCTCCACTGTCCTGGGACCGTCAGGCGAGCCGGAAGCTTTTCCTAGCTTCGGCGTGACCAGCGGTCTATTCACGGCGTTGCGACTCCAGCCCGTCGTCGGCCGGCTCTTCACCGCGGACGACGAGGCGCTCGACGCGCCGAGTACCGTCCTGCTGAGCCATGACTATTGGCTCCAGCGATTCGGCGGCGACCCGAATGCAGTCGGAGAGTCTCTGCATGTCGACGGCGAGCAGCGGATGATCGTCGGCGTGGTGCCGCGGCAGATCGAGACCCTCGAGTTTGAGCCGGCGATCTTCTACCCGCTGCGGTTCGATCCGTCGCGACTCTACGTCGGAAATATCGGCGCCGGCGGCATCGCCAGGCTGCGCGCCGGCGTCGACCTCGGGCAAGCGAACTCGGACGTCGCTCGGATGCTCGACCTCGCCTTCGAGACCTTTCCCGGCGGCCCGCTCGAGGGCGCCAGCTTCAAGCCGGAGCTCGAGGATCTCCAATCGACCCTCGTCGGCTCCCTCAGCACCTTGCTCTGGATGTCGATGGCCGGGGTCTTGGCGATGCTCCTGGTGGTGTGCGCCAACGTCGCGAATCTTTTTCTCGTCCGGTCCGCGGACCTCGGCCGAGACATGGCGGTGCGTTCGGCGATCGGCGCCGGTCGTTTGAAGATCATCTGGGAGCACGTCAGGGAGAGTCTCCTGCTGGCTGTCGTCGGCGGGGCGCTCGGGATCCTGCTGGCACCCTTTGCGCAGCGGGCGCTGCTCTCCAGCGCTCCGGAATCACTGGTCCGCCTGCGCTGGGTCGAACCTGACGCCGGAATCTCGCTGCTGGCCTTTCTCTTCGCAGTGACCGCCGGCACCGTCTTCGGCGTGCTGCCGGCGCTGGCGAATCTCCGGGTCTCGCTCTCCGAGGCCCTCCGGAAAAGCGCCCGCGGCGCCATCGGACGCCGACAGCAGCGGGCCCAGCAGCTGCTGGCGACCGGTCAGATCGCCCTAGCCCTCGTGCTGGCGATGGCGTCGGGCTTGATGCTGCGGAGTTTCGTCTCGCTGCAGGCCGTGGAGCCGGGTTTCGACGCCAGCGACGAGGTGCTCGCGTTCCGCCTCTATGTCCCCCCGTTTCGCGTCGCCGAGGCGGATGCCGTCGCCCGCCGACACCAGGAGATCGCCCGTCGCTTGCGGGAGGTCCCTGGCGTCGAGTCGGTCGGACTCGCCAGCAGCATCCCGATGCACATCTCGAGCAACGTCAACCCGCTGTGGGTGGAAGGGCAGGTCTACGACGAAGCCGATGCGGTCCCGCTGCGTCGGCACAAATGGCTCGGCGAAGGGTATTTGGAAACCCTGGAGATCCCGCTCCTGCGCGGGCGCGGCTTTGAGGCGCATGAGCTCGAGAACCGCGCGCCCGTCGCCCTCGTCTCGGAGAGCTTGGCGCGGCTCTACTGGGGCTCGGCCGAAGCCGCCCTAGGTCAGCGCTTGGCGGCGCGGCCCGAGCCGGTGCTGTGGAGTGAAGTGGTCGGCGTGGTCGCCGACGTGCGGGAGGACGGCCTGGTTGAAGAGGCGCCGGCGATGGTCTACTGGCCGCAGGCGACCCGAGGCTTCTGGCGCGGAACCTCGTCGGACTACATCCAAACGTGGCGTCATATGAGCTACGCGATCCGCGGCAGTCGGGTCGAGCCCATGGGTCTGCTCAGCGAAGTGCGGGCCGCCATCGCCGAGGTCGACCCGACCCTGCCGCTGCTCGATACTCGTCAGCTGGGGGAACTCCGGGAGCAGTCGATGGGCCGGACGACGTTTGCGCTCCAGCTGCTGACGGTCTCGGCCGCGGTGACGCTCTTGTTGGGACTGATTGGAATCTACGGCGTCATCTCCTATTCGGTGAGCCGCCGCACGTCGGAGATCGGCATGCGCTTGGCCCTCGGCGCGCGCCCCGTGGACGTCGTGACGATGGTCTTGAAGCAAGGTCTGACGCTCGCCGGACTCGGCGTCGCGATGGGCCTCGTGCTCGCCCTCGGCCTGACCCAATCGATGTCAGCTCTGCTGCACGGGATCAGCCCGCAGGATCCGCTCACGATCGCGACCGTTGTGGTCGCCTTGCTCGCCACCTCGTCGGCTGCGACGCTGCTCCCTGCGCTGCGCGCCGCGCGGACGGATCCGACGGACGCCCTCCGCTCCAACTAATTCAGCGCCGCCGTCGATGCGGGGAAGGCCGCCTCGCCCGCGCGAAACTCCGGGGCCCTGTCCGGCTTGCCCCAGGCCCGGTAGAGCGCCCGGATCCGCTCGGCGGACGCCCGCCGAGTCGCGGCTCTTCCGGGCGGTAGCGCCGCGTCGAGTTCGCGGTGTGCTTGGAGGAGGTGGCGTTCCGATTGTTGATAGTCCCCCAATCCAAGGAGCGCTTCACCCAAGAGGCTTCGGAGCTCAGCCGTGACCGGGGATGACTCCCCCAGGACCCGGCCGGCCGTCGGCAGGGCCTCCTCCAGAAGGAACAGGGCCTCGGAAGTCCGTGACGTCTTAAGCAAGAGGCTAGAGAAGTTCTTGGTGGAGACCAGCGTGCTGGGGTGCTCGTCACCAAGTTCCCTGCGCTTGATGTCGAGCGTGTGCTGTAGATGCTCTTCAGCCTCGCCGTGTCGGTCGAGGTCGCGGAGCACGCCCCCCAGGTTGCTGGCCAGCGCCAGAGTTTTCGGGTTTTCTCTTCCAAAGGCTCGACGCCCGACGTCGACCGCTTCCCGGAAGAGCGGCTCCGCCTCCCCGAGCTCACCGCGGTCCCACAGCAGGAGGCCGAGGGTGTTCATGGCGAGGAGGGTTTGGCCGTGCTCATCGCCGAGCAGGCCCCGCCGCGCCTCGAGAACTTCCGCATAGAGGTCCTTCGCCCCATCGAGGCGGCCCCGATGGTGGAGCAGGTTTCCTAGGTTGACGGCCCAGATCAGCGTGTCCGTGTGGCGGCTTCCGAGCACCTGGCGCCCCGTTTCGAGGGCCTCCCGCAGGCAGGACTCGGCCTCTTCAAATCTGCCTTGTTTGCGGAGAAGTGAGCCGTGGTTGTTGATCGCGATCAGCGTAGATCGGTGCCGATTTCCAAAGATCTGGCGGTGCAGCTCCACGGCTTCTCTCAGGACCGCCTCCGCCTCTTCGAGCTGGCCCCGTTTGGACAGGAGACTGCCCAAGTTATTCAGGCTCGAGAGTGTACCGGGGTGATCGTCGCCGAGGATCTCCCGCCGGATTTCCAAGACCCTTCGGTGGAGCGCTTCGGCCTCCTCGAGCTGACCCCGCCGGGTCAGCAGAATCCCCAGGTTATCGGCGAAGGTCTGCACGGCGCGATGACGTTCATCAAGCACCCGTCGACCGACCTCGAGCGCTTCTCGGTAGTAAGGTTCAGCCTCTTCGAGCTGGCCTTTAAGACGCAGCACAGAGCCGAGATCACTAAGCGCGTAGAGCGTCTGGAGATCCTCGATTCCCAATATTCGACGGTGCATTTCCTCCGCCCGGCGCAGGTCGGCTTCGGCGTCGTTGAGTCGTCCCATGTCCAGCCATAGGCGGCCCCGCTTGCGGAGGGAATCCAGGGTCTGGGGATGCTCGGGGCCGAGCTCCCGGCGGCGCATTTCCAGCGCCTTTTCCTGTGGCGCCACCGCCGACTCGTATTGCCCCAGCTTTTGCCGCGTGCTCGCCACCGACTGCCAAAGTCGGGCTTGGAGCCGCGGCGTCTTGACGTATTTATCCTCGATGGCGGCTTCGGCGCGCTTGAAGAGGTGTTCGTCGAGTAGCGAGAGCGAGAGGTCTGTGAAATTCAGGTGGCGGAGCAGGTCTTCGAAGCGCTCCAGCTCGGCTTCGATCTCGGTCGGCCCGAGTCCCTCCGCACCCAGCCCTCGACGGATCGCCTCGAGCTCGCCGGCGCGCAGCGCCGAGCCCATGGCGGCGGGGTCGAGCTCCCGAAGCTGTTCGGTTTGGAAGTCTGCGGCGAGCTCGGCTTCTTCGGCCGCCGCCCGCGCTTTGACGACCTCCCGCTCGGCCCGCAGAAAGCCCAATACCGCCGCGGTGGTTGTCGTCAGCAGCGCGGTGACGACCAGGGCCGCCGTCGCGGTCGCCGCGCGATGTCGCTTCAAAAATTTAGCCGCGCGGTAGAAGCCGGTCGACGGTCGGGCCTCGATGGGTTTGCGCTCGAGCCAGCGGAGGAGGTCTTGCTTGAGCTCCAAGACTGTGGAGTAGCGGTCTTCCGGGTCCCTTTCGAGACATTTGAGAATGATCCAGGACAAGTCCGCATGGAGTCGCTGCCGCAGATCGGCGATCGACTCTGATCGACTATTGGCAATCTCAGCCTGCTTCTTCGGGTCCAGGCGACTGAAGCGGGAGTGCGGCGGCGGCGGATCTTTCTCGAGGATCTTGGCGAGCTCGCCGGAGGACTTGCCGGCCAGCTCGTCGGAGGTCCGGGGCGTCACGCCGGTCACCAATTCGTAGAGCACGACGCCCAGTGAGTACACATCGGCGCGGGTATCGACGTCCGGCCGGTGATTGGAGATCTGTTCGGGGCTTGAGTAGCGGGGGGTCCCGACGAAAGTGCCGATGCGAGTGTGCACGGTGCTGGCGCTGAGCTTGCGCTGGAGCGATTTGGCGACACCGAAGTCGATGATCTTGACTGTCGCCGGCTGGCTCGCGTGCTTCCTCACCAAGATATTGCTGGGCTTGAGATCTCTGTGGATCAAGCCCTTCTGGTGCGCGTGGTGGACGCCGTGGCACACCTGGAGAAAAAGCTTGATGCGCTCGCGCAGGCCGAGCCTCGAGTGGTCACAGTGGGAAATAAGCTCCAGGCCCGGCACGAACTCCATGACGAAGTACGGACGGCCGGCGGAAGAGCCGGCGTCGTAGACCGCGGCGACGTTGTCGTGGTCCATCAGGGCCAGCGCCTGACGCTCGGCGTCGAATCGCGCCAGCACGTGGGCGCTATCCATGCCGCCTTTGATCAGCTTGAGGGCGACCTGGCGCTCGATGGGATGGCGCTGGTTGGCCAAGTAGACCGTGCCCATGCCGCCTTCGCCGAGCACTTCGAGGAGTCGATAGGGGCCGATCGAACGTCCTGGCTCTCCGCGAGTGAAATCCAGTCGGCTCGTCTTGGGCCCTTCTTCGAGGCTGCGGGCCTCCTCGGCCTCGGTGGCGGCGGCGGCTGTGAGCAGCTGCTGACGGATGGCCTCCGCTGTGGGGCGCTTCAGCGCGTGGGGGGCCGTACATCGGGCGATGAGCTCCCGCAGGTCGGCGGAGTCCACGGTCTCGAGGACTTCCGGGCTCAGCTCTCGGTGCCAGTCGCCGAGGACCACCTGGAAGAGCAGAACGCCGAAGGTGTAGACGTCGTCGGCGGTTTCCGGGGCGTCGTCCCGCGTGTCTTCGGCGGCGGCGCGGGGCTCCCCGCGGCTGAGGGAGAATTCTCCGAGCTTGACAACCGGCCTGCCGCCTTGTTCATCGATCAGGAGGCTCGCCGGCTTGATATCTCGGTGCACGACACCGAGGCCGTGCAGCCCGTGCAGGGCGGACGCCGCATCGGCGAGCAGTCGCAGCCGAACGGCGAGGGGGATGCTCCTAAGACCGCCTCGGAGGGCGGCCCATTCCGGCAAGCTGCCGTGGACCGTCGCCTCCATCTCCAGCCGGTACGGCGGCTCGTCGAGCTGCGAGTCGATGAGGCCGGCGACCACGCCGGCGTCCGGGAGCTCCTGCTTGAGCCGGCGCAGGATTTCGACTTCCCCTTGGAGCTGGGGCAGGGATTGATCACTCCGACCGAATCGAAAAGTCCGCAGCTCCCGGGTCGATTCGTGGACGGCTCGCCAGCTCTCGACGGATTCGCTCCGCGAGATCAAGCGCTGGAAGCGCCAGCCGGGTTTGCCCGGAATCGGCGCCCCCTCGGCGAAGGGTGCCTCCGGCGCCGCCTGGGCGAGCTGCGCCTCGGCGTGGAGTTGATAGCCGCGCCGGGGAATCGTGCGGATCAGAGGTTGCTCAGCGTCCGAGTCTTGGAGGGAGCGACGGAGGCCGTAGATGGTGTTGGTCAGCCCGCGCTCGCCGACAAGGCGGTTGCCGTCCCAGACTCGGAGGATGAATTCCTCCCGCGACACCGGCTGGTTGGCGCTGACCAGGACAGCCAGAACCTCGATTTGCTTGCGGCTCAGCGGGGATCGCTGGCCTTTGTACTCCACAGCTCCGGCGACGGGATCGATCGTTCGGCCGGCCAGTTGGTAGGAGTGATCCAAGTAGCGATCGTCCATCGAGACTCCTCAGGGCCCAGGATCCGGCTGGTCTTCCAGCTTCTCTCATCGAGCGCCGCCCCCCGGGGGAAGCGTTCGCTTGCGACCTATTTAAAGGATATTTGCTCTTCACTATATCGCTCTCCGGTGGATGGTGGCTGACGTGACCCGCGCACCGCGGGGAGTCGAGGCCTCCGGGGCCACAGTCGGGGAGGTGGTAGATTTGCGGCGTTTAATCGTTTAGATTTCCGGTTGACTAGCGAACCGCAGAAAAATTTGCCGTCGGGAAGACCCTCGGAAGGGATCGTTCTCCACTGAGAAGACCCGCCGGGTCGCCCGGGCGGAGCTCGGAAGGCCGCGATTTGACTCACCAGCTCCTGCGACGAGATCGCACTTCAAAGCCTGAAGACCAGGTCAGCGTGAGGACCAGGTCAGCATGAGGATCAGGTCAGCATGAGGATCGGGTCCAACGATACGCTCGTCGCCAACTCGGAGTTCCTCGAGCGCTTGGTGACGAAACACGGAAACTCGCTGCTCGAGTTTCTTCGCCGGCGTTTACGCAGTGACGAGGACGCGCAGGACGCCGCGCAGGAAGTCATGCTCCGCCTGGCCCAGCCCGGGGCCCGCAAGGCCGCGGAGGGACGCGAGCGGGCTTATCTCTTTACGATCGCGCGCAATCTGCTGATCGACAGGCACCGTCGGCGCAAGGCCCGTGGCATCGAAGCCTCCGTACGCCCGTCCGAAGTCACCCTGCTGGCGACGGACGATACGGAGCAGCAGGTTATCGTCCACGAGACGGTCGACGTCCTTAGGCGCGGGCTCGCCTCGCTGGCGACCGAGGATCGCGAGGTCTTCGTGCTCCATCGCTTCGGCCACCTCGGCTATCGACAGATCGCCGCCCGCCTCGATATTTCCGAGCGGACCGTCGAGCGGCGGATGAGCCGCGCGCTTTCCCATCTGAAACGTGTCCTCGACCGTTCCCAGGTCAGCCAGTAGACTCGAGGCGAATCCGGATGATGATCATGGGAGAGCCACCTCAAACCGCCGCGGATTGGACCGCCAAGCTACGGAGCGACCGGGCGACGGAGCAAGATCGCGCCGACTACGAAGAGTGGTTGGCGGAGGATCCGGGGAACCGGGTCGAGGCGGAAGGCCTCGACGATCTCTGGCAGTCGTTGGAAGGCTTGGAAGGCGATCCGATGGTGCAGGCGGTTCTCGCCGCGCCACCTCGCGAGCCGCGCCGACGATGGTTCAACCTGCCGGCGCCGGCGCTCATGGGCACCGTCGCGTTCTCCTTGGCGCTCGTCGCCGCGTCGTGGATGCTTTGGAGTCAGCTCGGCGCCTTCGACGTGCACCGAACAGGGAGCGGTGAGCAGCGCCTGGTCGAGCTGGCCGACGGCTCTACGCTCCACCTGAACGTTTCGACCGAGCTCGAAGTGGCGCTGCGCAAAGGCTTGAGGACCGTTCGACTGGTCCAAGGTCAAGCTTTCTTTGACGTCGCCTCCGATC
>JBCDKB010000247.1:0-12440 GCA_038747035.1 Acidobacteriota bacterium
CGACGGGAAGACGCGGCCTCAGCCCGGTCTTCGGCCTCGGGCACCACGAAGAGGTCTTTGAGCAAGATGTGACCCTGGAGGTCCGGGGCACGGTGCAGGGCCACCTCTACGACCCCGACGCCGGCAACCAGGGCGTGCCGGGGGCGACCCTCCAACTGCACAGCCAGGGCATCCGCTGGTTCAAGACCTACTCGTCCACCGGCATCGACGGCGAGTACAGCTTTGAAGGCATTCCGGAAGGCGACTTCGATGTCCGGACTTTCCGCAATCGGCGACGGGCCCAGGGCTCGGGGCGCATCGAGCAAGAAGATCAGATCTACGTGCTCGATCTCTATCTAGCTCGCCAGAGCAGTCTGAGCATCCGGGTCCTGGCGGCGAAAACCGGCGCCGACGACCCCGGGGAGACGGTGCTCGAGACGATCACCTCCCGCGTCTGGGAATCGACCGGCGACGCCGGCATCGTCGGCGCCAGTTTGGACAACCCGGCGGTCTTTGACCCGCTGCGCCCGCGGCGTCTCCACAGCCTGGTGGCGCGCGAGATCAACGGCAAGCGACGGGTTGACTTCAGCTTCCGACTCCAGCCCGGGGAAGACCGCGTCAAGGACCTACGGGTCAAGGCGATCGGCACCGTCGAAGTGACGACGCAGACCTCCACCGGCGCCGTGCTCCCCGGGGTCAACGTGGAGCTCAAGAACGCCTTTAGCTACTCCCACGGCGTGGGGGCCGATTCCGTGCACGGTCTCGGACGCTCCGAGAGCCACTACGGGACCAGCGACGCCGCCGGTAGGGTCGTCTTCCCGAATATCTGGGAAGGGCGCTACGACGTCCACATCACCGATCCGGTGAGTGGGCTGCGGGGTCGAGGCTCCGGCAAGCTCTATTGGGACGGCCAGATCAAGACGCTGACCGTCAAGCTTCAGCCGAGCGGCACGGTCAACGGCACGGTGTTTCTCTCCGACGGCGTGACGCCGGCGGAGGGAGCCCTCGTCGCCCTCGACGCGGCCGAGCGCTCTTGGCAGGTCCAGTACGCCGGCGCCGACGGCTCATTCGCCTTCACCGACATCCCCCTCGGAAGCTATGACCTGATCGCTCAGCAGGCCGACGGTCCGGGGACGTACGAGCTGTCGGACCACATCGGGGTCGACGGCGAAGTCGATGGACACACCTTGGTTCTCGATGACGCCGATCCGTTCGTCGTCGATGTCGTACCGCCTTTCGGCAGCCAGCACATCGACCGAAACTCGGACGTCGTGGTCACCTTCAGCGAGCCCATCCGTCCGTGCGGCGCCAGCTGCGGCGCCTGGGTCTACCTCCAAGAGATCTCTTCGTCGACTCGACCGCCGATCCAGCACCTGTGGTCTGCGAACGGGCAGACGCTGACCTTGCGGCCGCAGAGTCCGCTCAAGAACAGCACCGGCTACAAGCTGGTGGTCACCAGGAACCTGAAGGATCTGGCTCGCCGGAGCCTGGCGTGGAGGGTGGTCTCGAGCTTCTACACCGCCGATACGGTGGCTCCGAGGATCATCGATTTCCGTCCGCGGGCGGACGCCGTCCAGGTGCCGGTCACGAGCGCCATCGAGATCACCTTCAACGAGTCCGTGGACTTAACTTCACTCTCCGGCGCCTTCGAAGTGGTGGACCTGACGGCGGGCCAGAGCCTCACGGTCACCACGCAAACCTCGCTGGACGATCGCCGGGTCGTGCTGACGCCGGTCGTCGACTTCGCGCCTGACCGCAGGATAGAAGTCCGGGTCACGGGAGTCGCCGACGGCGCCGGTAACGCCATGGGTCTCTTCACTTCGCAATTCTGGACGCCCGACGAGACGCCCCCGGACGTGGGGTGGGGCGCCCCCTCCCCGGGACAGGTCTTCACCGCGGGCGACGCCATCGACGTCTTGGCGGACATCACCGACAACCGCGGGGTTCAATCGGTGACGCTATCGCTCGGCGATTGGTCGCGGAGCTTCTCGTCCGGCCCCTACAGTTGGCGCATTCCGGCGCCGGTGGTGACGCAGGCCGGCCCGGTGGAAATCTTTGCTGAAGCTGTCGATATCTTCGGCAACGTCGCCAGCGGGACGCTCGAAGTCTGGGTCGAGCCCCTCTCCAATAGCTCGCCGCCGGCGATCGCCATCGGGTGTCCGACGGCCGGCGACCTGGTGGCACCGGGCGTCGCCCAGCCGGTGAGTTTTTCCGCCCTCGATGACCAGGCCCTTGAAAGCGCGTGGCTGATCGTCGACGGCGAGCGGGTCGCGGAGCTGACGCCGATCTGGGAAGCCTCCGAGGACCTGCTCTTCGAGTGGACCCCAGAAGCCGGGGCGGCGCCGGGCCAGGTCTTCCTGGCCGCGCTCGAGGCGCGCGACTTCGCCGGCAACGTCGGTTCCGTACCCCTGGATTTCGTCGCGCCTTCGGGCGAGACCCTGGCCGGGGACCAATCCCTCATACCGCGCTCCGGCGCCTTGGCCCTGGCGGCGGGCGAGTTCACGGTCGACTCGCCCCTGGGCCTCGGTGACGTCACCCTGCTTTCCGGGGCGAATCTTCGGGCGCCTGAAGGGGCGGCCCTCGCCGTCGACGGTCTGCGCGTCCAGTGCGGCGGCGAGGCTCGCTTGGCTCGGACGGACGTGCTCGGCGACGTGACGGTGGAGAAGGGCGGCGTCCTCGGCCCGGAGCAGCTGGGGCACCTCGACGTGGTGGCCCAGGGCATCACCGTCGAGGCCGGTGGACTCGTCGACGGCCGGCACCGGGGCTACAACGGTGAGAACGGCGCCCAGCCGCCGAGCAATACGGGCCCTTGGGGACCGCCCGGACGGGCCAAAGTCGACGGCGGCTCCCACGGTGGACGCGGCACTTGGTACGGCTCCGAGCCCGACGGCTACGACAGCGTGTATGTGCCGACCATGGCCGGCGGCGGCGGCTCCAGGGATCCCTCGACATTTGGCCAGAACGGCGGCGACGGCGGTGGCATCGTGTGGCTGGAAGCGTCGGCAGAGCTGCGCATCGACGGCCGCGTGGACGTCCGCGGCGGCGACGGCCTCGGCGCTGTGAAGAGCTCGGCGGGCGCCGGCGGCAGCGTCCGACTGGCGGCCCAGCGCCTCTTCGGATCTGGATCCGTGGACGCCGGTGGCGGAGCCCGTGGACGCGACGGCGGCGGCGGCGGCCGGGTGGTTCTTTCCGCACCGCAGATGGAGCTCGACACGTCGACCCAGGTGAATGTCGCGGGCGGCATCGGCTTGCAGCCGGAACCTGGCCTCGCCCAGCGGATCGCCGGTTCCGGCAGCCTGCTGGTGGAGACCGCCGGTTCGGTCTACGGCACCCTGATCCTCGACGGCGGCGACATCCCGGCGACCCCGGAAATCGAGCAGCACCGAGCGGCCGTGCTCACGACCCTGGGCGAGATCGCCGTCACCGCGACGCAAGTCCAAGGGACCGATCTGCTTCTCTACACGGGCTAGCTACACCTCGAAGCCTGGCTCGGTGCCTTTGCCCGTCTCCAGGGCGTCGGTGGCGTCGAGATGGGGACCCACCGAGTGTTGGAGGTTGTGGACGGCAGCTTGCTGCTCGAGGGCGCGGCGGACCACGCCGCCGCGGTGTCTGTCCAAGGCATCTATCGCTTCGATCGTGTGGAGATCCGCCGGGCCCGGCTCGAGGCCACGGATCCCATCGAGGTCGAAGACCTCTTCCTCGACGGCGATGCGCTGCTCCGCACCGACGTCGAAGCGACGTCGCTCGAGATCGCTTCGGGCACCTTGGTGCGCGCCGAAGGCACGCTCACCGCGGGCTCTATGGTCCTCGGAGACGGCGCGATGCTGAAGCCCAGCGGCCGCTCCGACCTGATCGTCGACGTGGCCGGATCTCTCACCGTGGGCGACGGGGCGGTGATCGACACCGACGCCTTCGGCTATGGCCCGGGCCCCGATGAAAACAACCTGCGGGGCAAGGCGCCGGACTCGGTCCAAGGGTCGATGTTCGGCGGATCCCATGGCGGATTCGGGTTTGACGGCGCGGATATCGGCGACATCTTCGGCAGCGTCTATTACCCCGCGGAGAAGGGCGGCGGCGGCGGCAGCGTCACGAGTCCACTCTCATTCTCGGAGGTCGCCGGCGGCGACGGCGGCGGGATCATCCACATCAAAGCTGGAGACCTGGTCCTCCACGGGACCTTGCGGGCCAACGGCCGCGCCCGCGACAACGGCTTCCTCGGCTTGAGCGAGCACGGCGGCGCCGGCGGCACGGTCACGGTGGAGGCCGCGACCTTGAGCGGACCGGGAACCATCGTCGCCGAAGGTTCCTGGGGTGAGCGTTCGGCGGGCGGCGGCGGGCGCGTGGCGCTCCGGATCGGGACCTTCCAGGGATTCGACGTCGCCTCCCAGGTCAGCGCCGCGGGCGGTGTGGACTCGGGCCCGGGCCCGGATAACGGCGGGTACGGCGGTGCGGGGACGATCTTTATCGCCACCGGGCAGTCGACCTACGGCGACCTGCTCGTCGACGCCGGCGGCGCCCTCGGTGACCGAGTCGGCGACACGCCTTTGCCACATTTCGGCACTCACACGGTGGGCGCCATCGAGTCCGTCGGCTCGGATCTGTGGGTGACCCCCCAGGACTCGGCGGCGCGCTTTGACCTCGGCGTGGTCGGGATGTGGGCACGGATCAACGGATCCGACTACCGCGTCGCGGCGCAGGATCCGGACCGCACTCGGGTCCTGCTCGAAGGCGCGGCGTCCGCCATCTCGAGCGGGGACACGGTCGTGGGTGTCTATAAATTCGACCGCGTCACGGTGACCGGCGCCGGCAGGCTCATCGTCGGCGATGTCTTTGAAGTGGCTGAGGTGATCACGGAGGACGGCGGGACCCTCGACGCTTCGGCCGTTACGATCGACCAATTCGAAGTCCCGGCGGGCTCGGTCGTGGAAGTGACAGAAGCTATCCATGCCCGGGAGATTCGAGTTCGCGGAACCCTGCGCACGGATGCGACCCGAGGCAGCCTGGTCTTGGACGCTGAGACTCTGGTCGTCGAGCCGGGGGGGCGGATCGACCAAAGCGGCCGCGGTTTTCTGGGCGGCCCTGGTCCTGAAGGAGACAACCTCCGGGGACTGACGCCGGCCGGCGTCGAAGGTTCGCGGACCGGCGCCAGCCACGGCGGCTTCGGCCACCTGGGCGACGACCACGGCGAGGCCTATGGCAGCGTCTATCGCCCGCGCTTCAGCGGCGCCGGCGGCGGCAGCTTCCGCAAAACCAGCAATACCCACACTTTCCGAGGGGGCACGGGCGGCGGCGTCGTGGAGATCCGGGCCGACGACATGATCGTTGACGGTGAGATCGTGGCCAACGGCGTCGCCGGTGAAGAAGGCGACTACGGCGGCGCCGGTGGTTCGCTCTACCTCGACGTGGGTCGCCTTTCAGGCTCCGGTGAGCTCCAGGCGCTGGGCGCAGATGCCAACAAGGGCGCAGGCGCAGGCGGCCGGATCGCCATCAAGGTGAACGAGCTGCTGGGCTTCGATCCGGCGACGCTGGTGAACGCCGCCGGCGGCGTCGACACCGACCAGCAAAGCGGCGGTTACGGTGACGGCGGACGCGCCGGAGCCGGCACGATCTTCCTCTACACCTCGGCTTCGACCTACGGCGAGCTCCGCGTTGACGCCCGGGAGTCGGGGGCCCTGACGCCCGACCGGACCGTGCTGCCGAGCCTCGGACAGCACACCATCGGAATGGTCGAGATCGACGCCGGCGATCCGACTCACCTGTGGATCGAACCGCAAGCTCCAGAGGGCCGTTTCGACCTCGGCGTGGAGGGCGCATGGGCCCGCGTCGAGGGCGTGGACTATCGGGTCCTCGAAGAATCCGGCGACCGAAGGCGTGTCCTGCTCGAGGGCGCCGCGGGTTCGGTGCAGACCGGCGACGGTGTGCGCGGGGTCTATAAATTCGATCGCCTGACCTTGGCGGGTACCGCAGGCGTCGACGCCGTGGATTTGATCGAAGCGGCGGTGGTGGTGGCCGCGGAAGACGCAGACCTGCGGGCGGCGTGGACTGACTTCGTCGATCTGACCGTCGAACCCATGGCGACTTTCGTGGCCCAGGACCCGCTCACGGTGGAGAACCTCACGGTTCGAGCCGGCGGCGCCTTGCGCAGCGTCGAAGGCCGGACCCTGCGGCTCGACGTCGGTCACCTCGACGTCGAATCCGGAGCTGAGGTCAGCGCCAGTGGTCTTGGCTTTGGAGGCGGCGGCGTCAACACGGTGGCGGGGCACGCGCCGGACGGTGTCCCGGGTTCCCTCGAGGCCGGCAGCCACGGCGGCCTGGGCCGCTGGGCCGACGCCTCGAGCCAGACCTACGGCAGCATCAAGCGACCGCGCTTCGCCGGCGGCGGCGGCGGCGAACACGGCGTCGGCGGTTGCACCGGCTGCCCGCCGCTGGTCGGCGGCTCGGGGGGCGGGGTGATTGAAATCACAGCCCAGACCGCGCATATCGACGGCGCCATCCGTGCCAACGGTGTCCCCGGCCAAGACAACAAGCGGGGCGGCGCCGGCGGCACGGTCTTTATGGAGGTCGGTACGCTCGACGGCGCGGGCACGATCGAAGCCCGCGGCGGTGACGGCTCCACCAGCGGCGGCGGCGGCGGCCGCGTGGCCTTGATCACGGGCTCGACAACTTTCGACCCCGCCAGTCAGACCCTCGTCGATAGCGTCAGCAACGGCGGCGCCGGCACGGTCTACGTCCGCACCGCGGCTTCGACGTGGGGAGATCTCTACGTGAACGGCGGCGCATCGGGCCAGACCCTCGCCTTGACCCGCCTGCCGAGCCTCGGCGAGCACGAAATCGCCGCGACGGTGGTGGATACAAACGACCCGTCAGACTTGTGGATCGAGGTCCTTGAAGGCAAGGGCGATCCGTCCCTCGGCGTCGAAGGGCAGATCGCCATGGTCCAGGGCGTCGGTTTCGAGGTGCTCGACCAGGTCGACCGACGTCTCATCTTGCTGGACGGAGCTTCGGGCTTCGTCGAGGCGGGAATGTTGGTGGAAGGCCTGCATGTCTTCGACAACATCTACGTCAGCGGCTCGGCGGACTTCACGTCCCTGGACGCCGTTGACGCGGCGGCATGGCACGTCGACCCGAGTCTGACGCCGGAATGGGACCCGCTGGGCCCGGGCCTTGAAAACTGCGGATCCGGCAACCTGCTGACCAACCCGAGCGCTGAAATGACGACGGCGGGCCTGCCGTTTGACGGCTGGCAGGTCGTGTCGGGCCCGTGGGAAGACTCGGTGGGGTCAGGACAGCACTTCGGCCCCGCGGACGGGACCCGATTCTTCTGGCCGGGTATCGGTCCCTCGTCCGTCGCTGCGACCTACGAGCTGCGGCAAGATGTGGACCTCTCGGGCCACGGGGCGGCGATCGACGGCGGCCGCGCCCAGGCCTTCGTCGCTGCGACCTTGATCGGTCTCTATGGCGACGGAGCGCGGCTGCGCGTCGACTACCTCGACGCGGCCGAGAACGTGCTCGAGTCGTACACGCCGCCAGTCCACTACGAAGACCGGTGGCTCCGGGTGACCGATACGCGGGCACTGCCCGTCGCCACGCGCACCGCGAGGGTCCGACTGATCGCCGAAAAGACGTGGTCCGGGGGCCAGGACGTGTCCACGGGCTTCGACGCTTTGCGCCTGCACGTGCTGCCCACGCCGGTGGTTGAAGTCACCGGCCCCGGTAGCCTGCTCGAGACCGAGGTCACGGCGGATTTCTCGGTAGCCTTACTCTGCCCGCGCCCTTATGCGGTCTCGGCGTCCTTCGCTACGGCGGATCTCTCCGCGGTCGCCGGCTCGGACTTCACCGCGCAGTCGGGGGCGCTGCTCTTCGCGGCGGGCGAGACGGCTAAGACCGTGTCCGTGACGCTGCTCGATGACGCGGCCACCGAGGGACCGGAGACCTTCCGCCTCGACGTCACGTCGCCGGACCTGGTCGTGGCGACCCCGTCGACGGTCGTGACGGTGCTCGACGACGAGCTCGGCGGATTGAGCCTCACCCTCGAGGACAGTCACCCGAGCGACGGGGTCTATCCGGGCGCCGAGGTCGTCTACACGGCGACTCTGGACCACGGCGGCCCCGCCCTCGCCAATGCCCGGATGACGAGTGTCTCCTCCCCGGAGCTCTCGGTGGTGCCGGGGTCCGTTGTGACCTCGGTCGGTACCGTGGTCTCAGAGCAGCCCCTCGACATCGACCTCGGGTCCCTGGCGTCGCCGTCGACGGTGACGGTGACCTTTACCGCGGTGCTCGATGTGTTCCCGGGCGGAGGGTCGGTCAATAGCCATCTCCTGCTCACCGCGGACGGTATCGAAGACGTCCCCTCGGACGACCCGGCGACGCCGGCGGCGGTCGACGACGCCACCGAGACGCCGGTCGCTACCGTGCCGACGGGCTTTGAGCTCACCGCCGGAAGCCGGCTCGAGGGCTCGGCCCTGGAGCTCGACGTCAATTTCTACGATTCGTCGGCCAACGAGAGCTATACGGCGACGCTCGACTGGGGCGACGGCTCGGCCGTCGAGGTCCCGAGCGTCGCCGTCACCGCCGCCGGCGGCAGCTTCTCGGCGTCCCACGTCTTCGTCCAGGACGGTACCTACCCCGGACAGATCTGTATCACCGACGCCTCGGGCCACGAGACCTGCGAAAGCCACGACTTCGTGGTCGAGAACGTCGCGCCGCGGCCGGGTTGGTTGGATCTTCCGGACTGGAGCGTCGACGACTTCCGCGGCACCGCCAGCAACTGGGGGCAGGACCGGTTCATCAACGTCGGCCAGACGGCCGACAGCGGACCGACGGCGCTACTTTCGCCGTTCCCGGCCCTCGGCGCCCGCGTCTCTGGCCAGTGGCGTGCCTGGGCGGATCTCGGTTTCATGGGCTTCGTGCTGGGCTACGAGCCCGGAGAAAGCGAAAGCTCCAGCGCCGACTACTTGATTGCGGTGTGGAAACGGGGCAACGAAGGCACCGCGCGTCGGGGAGTTCGCCTCTACCGCGTCCAAGGTCGCGTCGCGAGCTTCTGGGACCTGGACGGTTCCCCGCAGTCCACGCTGCTGGCGGAAGCGACGACCCTCGCGGATGTCGGCTACGAATACGAGACGGACTACGGCTTCGAAGTCGAGCTGCTGCCGGGTCGCTTCCGGCTATGGATCGACGATCAGCTCGAGATCGACGTGACGGATGACTTTTCAAGTCTCGGCGGCTCTTTCGGCCTCTATAACCTCCGCCACCACTCGAATCTCTTCAAGCGCGTCAGGGTCCAGGCCGCGGACACCACCCTCAGCGGCGGCGTGCCGCTGGCGCCTTTCCCGTCGCGCTACGACTTCCGGGACTTCACCAAGGAGGAATCGATCGAAGGCACGAACCCGACGGCGACCTGGAATACCCAGCTGGCGGGCCGCAAGGTCCACCAGAATACGGAAAGCCGCCCGTCGTTCTTGTATAGCGATGAAGCGCTGGGTTTCCGCCGGGTGCGCGGCGTGATGCGAATCAACGGCGATGACGGCTATATCGGTCTGGCCCTGGGCTACAACCCGGGGGATGTCACCAGTCCCGACGCGGACTACGTCTTGGTGGTTTGGAAACGGAACACCACCGGGGCAGCCGCCAAGGGGCTGAGGGCGTACCACGTCCAAGGCATCCCGGCGAACTACTGGACCTTCGATAGTCAGCCGCTGCTGACCAAGCTGGCGGACTCTACGAACTACGGCGCCGTGGGCTTCGAGTACCAAAAGAACTACCGCTTCGAAGCGCACCTCGAGCCCGACCGATTCCGCCTGTGGGTGAATGAAGAGCTCGAGATCGACGTCGCGGGCACGTTCTCGGATGGCCGTTTCTCGCTCTTCAACAACGCCATGCGCCAAGCGATCTACAACGACTGGTTCATCGACGGCCTGGCGGTTGACGAGGGACAGGCGACGCCGGAGGCCTACGTCGGCTTCACCGATCCGGGCCTTCTCGACAGCCACGGCAGCGCCACGGTGGAGCTTGACGGCCAGCTGTCGGCGGCGACCCACGGCTCCTCGTCCGGCGTGGTCTCCGTCCAGGTGGCGGGCCAGACCTTCGACGACGACCTGCTGCTCGACGGGGACGCCTGCGTCTGGGATGAGCTGGATGCCGGCTGCGGCGCCGTGCCGATTCGGGTACTCAACGTGGCGCCGTCGGTGACCGTCCCGGGCGTCATCGCCAGCGGCCCGTCAACCTTCGAGCTCGACGGCGCGACCTTCACCGATCCGGGCCACCTTGACATCCATACCGCTGAGGTGGACTGGGGGGATGGATCGGCCCCGGCTTCAGCGACGGTCACCTTCGCCGGCGGCGCCGGTACGGTGGACGCCAATCACGATTACTCAGCGAACGGTACGTATACCGTGACCACCTGCGTCACCGATGACGACGGCGGGGAAGGGTGCACGTCGGTGACCATCACCGTGTCGGGCCTCTCGAGCGGCCTGGTGCCGACGGTGAAGGTCAACGCCCCGGAGTCTGCCCCCGGCAGCTCTCCGGAAGCGGACGCAGCCGCCGGCGTCGACCTCGCGGCGCCAAACGCCGGCGCTGCGCCCGGCGCCCAGTTCAGCTGGGTTGACCCGAGCGAGGAAGAGTGACGCTTCCCTAGACTCTCTGTTGCGGAGGCACCGAGCCGGGGCTCACGGCGTGATCCAGGTCGCTTCCCAGCCGGTGCCCCGGCGGCCGAGCCGGGCCCGGCGGGTGCCTTCGCGGCGGAGAAGGAGCCAGTCCAAAGACTCCACGGTGATGCGGATGACGACGAAATTCCGAGAGCCCAAAGACTCGGAAGCGACCGCGTCGTCCGGATCGTCGAGCGGGCTCGCCGGCGGCGCGGGCCTTTGGTAGATCGAGCGCCCCGGCGGACTGAGGCGAGCCCAAGCTTCGGAGACGACGGCGCCGTCGGTGTGGACGGCGGCGACGCCGGGCGCCCGAATCTGAAGCCGGTGGCGGGCCGTGTAGAAACAGAGCTCGACGTGGGGTGAAAATCGCAGGTCCTCGATTTTCCCTGAGCGCTTGTCGGTGTGGACCTCGAGCACGCCTCGGTCGACATCGACCTCGCGAAGCACGACGGTGCGGGAGCGGGGGCGCCCCGCGGCGTCGACCGTGGCCATCATTGGAAGGCGGAGCGGATTGGCCGGGTTCGCCGGGGCCGCGGCGAGCACCCGCCAGGCCTCACGGGTGATGCCGGGCAAGTCGAGCTCGGCGAGGGGGCTATCGCTCATGACTGGCCCCCGGGTCGTGCGCCGCGGCGCCACTCGAAGAGCACGACCGCGGCGGAGACTGTGGCGTTTAAAGACTCGACGTCCCCGCCCATGGGGATCGAGAGCTCCAGGCCTGCCAAGGCCTCGACTTCGGGAGAGAGACCTTGGCCTTCGGCGCCCACAGCCAGCACCCGGATAGACGGCGGATCGGTGAAGGTGTAGAGATCCTGTCCGCCGCGGGTCGCGAGTTTCAGCCAGGTCGCCTCGGTGCCAAGCAAGGCTTGTACGTCGTCGGGGCGGGCGTCGGCGCGGTGGGGAAGACGCAGCAGGCTGCCCGCGGACCCGCGCAGGGCCCTGGGGTGATGGCTTGCGACGCAGCCCGTGCTCAGGAATAAACCGTCGACGCCGGCCCCCTCCGCGACCCGCGCCAGGGCACCCAGATTTCCCGGGTCTTGCAGACCATCGACGTAAAGGTAGGTCCCGGGACGGCGCACGGGAACGTCCCGGGCGGCGGGGTTGGCGAGTGCGAGCACGCCCCTGGGGCTGTCGGCGTCGGCGAGGTCGGCTAGGAGGTTCGCCTCGACCACGACCAGTGCGTCGCCGACCCGCTCCTCGAGTGTCCGACCGTCGGCGGAATCCAGGAAGGCCTCCGTGGCCAGAACGACCTCCAGATCCAAGCCCGCGGCGAGGGCGTCTTCGAGAAGGTGGGGGCCTTCGAGCAAAAGTCGGGGGTCCCGACGCCTGCCTTTACTTGTCCGGAGGCCGCGCATATCCTTCAGCCACCGATTCTTACGGCTGGTAATCATGATTCTCGATGCTAAGAGTTTTTTCCGCCGATTCCAATCCGGCATCGGCGTGGCGGTCGCCGTTGCGCCGTCCCAGCCGGAGAAGGTCCTGGGCATCCGCGACGGATTTCGTCGCTTCATGCACGAGGCCCTCGACCGCGAATTGCCGTTAACGCTCCACACCGTGAAGCTCGATAGCTGTGAGCTGCCCGTCAGCGGCCAGGAAACCCTCGAGCTCGCCCGGGCTCGAGCCGCACAAGCCAGCGTCGAGAGCGATTCCGCCGCCTTCGCCGTCGGCAGCGAAGGCGGCCTGAGCGTCGAAACCGTGGACGGTGACACCCGGTATTTCGTCATGAACTGGACCGTCATCCGTGGACTCGACGACGAAGCGTGGGGCTCGAGTGGAGGGCTGCAATTGCCCCAGCGCCTGCTCGACGGGCGCGACGGC
>JBCDKB010000248.1:0-12264 GCA_038747035.1 Acidobacteriota bacterium
CATTCCTCGAAGGGGTGCCTTTGGTGGCTGTGGCCGGGGTCCACACCTTCTTGATGAACCGTCCGGATGTGTTCGGCCTGATCCGAGCGTTTCTTCGCGATGCGGTGGTGGATCTTCCAGTTGGTGCTAGAATCGTGACTCCGTCTCAAACGACCTCAGCCGAGTTTCGCGTCCCCGAAACCGGCTAAGCCCGCGGCCGCGGGCGGTTACATCAGCACGGTATGGCGTACACACCGCTCGACTTCAAGGCCCGCGACACTGTTTTCCGGCAAGGTGAGCCAGGCACGTTCATGTGCTTGATCCAGAGCGGCGAGTTTGAGGTCATTCAGGAGCTGGGCGGATACGAGAAGCAAGTCGCCGTTCTCGAGCGGGGAGACTTCTTCGGCGAGATGGCTTTGCTCGAAGAGGAGCCCCGGACCCACTCGGTGCGGGCGCTGACCGCCGGCAAGCTGATCAAGATCGAGCGCAACGACCTCCCGAGCCTTCTGATGAAGAAGCCGGAGATCGGCCCGCGCATGATTCGTAAGCTCGGCAATCGACTGGGCCACACGGAAGACATGCTGCTGCGCGTATGGGCCGGCGCCAAGAGTGTGGCGGTCGAGGAAGAGCCGGCGATGATCCAAGATCGCGCCCGCCTCGTCTACCTCACGGATAACACCGAGTTAGTCCTGCCGATCCAGTCCGAAGTGCGGATCGGTCGCGTGGATCCGGTCAATAACGTCGAGCCCGATGTCGACTTGACCAAGATCGACACCCAGCTCACGACCAGCCGGCGGCACGCAAAGATCCTGCGTCGAAGCGATGGCTTCTACATCCTCGAGGAGAGGGCGACGAACGGAACCTTCGTCAACGGTCAGCGGATCTCTGCCGAGCGTCCCTTGCTGATCGATCGGGGTGACGACATTATGTTCGGCGCCGTGCGCATGCGCTTCCTGGTGGATTGAGGGTAGTCTGAAGGCGGACCCCGCGGCGCCGGAGGATCCGAATCCAGCGCCCGTCCGTAACAAAGGAGCTGGAGTCCCCGCGGCCTAGGCCGGGCTTCCCTGGTCCCGTAGGGCGAGACTCAAGGGCACGATTCATAGGGCATGATTCAGGACGAAAGATAGGTAGGAGAAAGCCACTTGTTGACCCAAACCGACCCCGAAGGTGCCGTAAAGGAACGGTACGGCGCCGCCGCCAATACGCAAGAGCCGCTGCTCTGCTGCCCTGTCGATTACGACCCCCAATATCTAAAAGCGATCCCCGCGGAGGTCATCGAGCGTGATTACGGGTGTGGAGACCCTAGCAAGCACTTGAATCCGGGTGAGACGGTGCTCGATCTCGGAAGCGGCACCGGCAAGATTTGTTTCATCGCCTCCCAAGTCGTCGGGCCCGAGGGTCGCGTGATCGGCGTCGATATGACGCCGGAGATGCTCGACGTCGCTCGCCGTTCGGCGCCAGAGGTCGCGGAGACGATCGGATTTGCGAATGTCGAATTCCGACGCGGTCGCATCCAAGACCTGGGGCTCGACCTCGATTTGCTGGAAGGGCGCTTGGCGAAGCAGCCGATCAAGAGCGCCGAAGACTTCCTGGCCCTGGAGTCGACGACCCACGAGCTGCGCACCAAGCACCCCTTGATCGAAGACGACTCGATCGATGTGGTGGTCTCGAATTGCGTCTTGAATCTGGTCGCCACCGAGGCCAAGGCCCAGATGTTCAAAGAGCTCTATCGCGTGCTCAAACGCGGCGGCCGGGCGGTGATTTCCGACATCGTCAGCGACGAAGTGGTGCCGCAGGATATGCGAGACGACGCCCACCTGTGGAGCGGCTGCATTTCCGGCGCCTATACGGAAACGGGTTTCCTCGAAGCCTTCGAAGAAGCGGGCTTCTACGGCATCGAAATCCTGGAGCGCCAGAGCGAACCGTGGCAGACGGTCGGAGGCATCGAGTTCCGCTCGGTCACCATCCAGGCCTTCAAAGGGAAAGAAGGGCCGTGCTTTGAGCGCAATCAAGCGGTGATTTACCGCGGTCCGTTCAAAGAGGTGCTCGACGACGACGAACACCGCATGGAGCGCGGACGTCGCTACGCCGTGTGCGATAAGACCTTCCAGCTCTTCCAGCGGGAGCCCTATCGGCAGTACTTCGACTTCGTCGAGCCACTCGAAGAAATCCCGCTGGCCGAGGCGGATCCCTTCGACTGCTCAGGAATGCGCGAGCGCCACCCGCGGGAAAGCAAAGGCCTGGACTACGACGCCACCACCGACGCGGCTGTCTGCGTGGGTCCGGACTGCTGCTGAGGCGCTGAAGGTCTATGGGCGCCGTCGTGAAGCCGCTGGCCGAAGCCGAGCCCGCCCTGGGCCCGCCGCGGGTCGAGCTGAAGAGCCTCGACACGCTGTGGTTCCAGGTCGCGGGCACGGTGTGCAACTTGGCCTGTAGCCATTGCTTTATCTCGTGCTCGCCGACCAACCGCACCCATGAGTTCCTTTCCCTCGCCGAGGTCTCCGGCCACCTCGACGACGCCGCGCGGCTAGGGGTCCGGGAGTATTACTTCACGGGCGGTGAGCCTTTCCTCAACCCGGACATGGAAGCGATCCTCGAACGGACGCTACGCCAAGGCCCGGCGAACGTGCTCACCAATGGACTGCTCCTCAATCCTGCGCGCTGTGAACGATTGGCTGCGCTCGCCGAAGCCTCGGACTACTCTTTGGATCTGCGGATTTCCCTCGACGGCTACGACGCCGAGAGCAATGATCCGATCCGCGGCGTGGGGACTTTTGAGCGCATTCTCGACGGCGCCGTCAATTCCTATCGCGCCGGCCTCAATCCGGTGATGACGGTGACGGAAGTCCACCCGGAAAACGCCTCGCGCGAAGGGCGGAGTCGGTTCCTGGATCTCCTGCGGGAGCGCGGAATCGAGCGTCCCCGCCTGAAGATGATGCCGGTTCTTCAGCTCGGCGCCGAGGCTGAACGCTCCGGGGCCTACTCTTCGTGGCAGCAGCTGCAGGCCGATTCAGCTGGCGATGAGGGTTGGGACCACCTCCAGTGTTCCTCCTGCCGAATGGTGACGGACCAGGGGGTATGGGTCTGCCCGATCCTCGTCAATGAGCCGGAGGGACGCATGGGCGAAAGGCTCACCGACACCCTCGACAGCTTTCCCCTGGGGCACTCTGCCTGCTGGACCTGCCACGTCCACGGTCTGAGCTGCCGCACCTGACGATGAGTCAGCGCCCCCCTGAGGATGAAGCCCGGAAGAAGGTACGCGAGCAGCTTCGGCGTAAGGCCGAGAAGCTCAAGTCGCACCGAGGACTCGCCACGTGGGGAGAAAAACTGGTGCCCCTGGGCGAGTTCAAGGCGGCGGTCAAGACCTATGGGCGAGTCCTCGACAGCGCCACGAGGGAGGCCGAAGAGAAGCACTACCTGCATACCGCCCTCGACCGAACACCGGTCGAGGGTCCGTATTCCAAGATCGCGGTCTTCGGCGGCATCTACAACAATAGCTACGGCCTGCAGGCGCTGCTCGAAGAGACCTCAAACGTCGAAGCGATCTATTGCCTCGGTGACCTGGGGGGCTTCGGTCCCCACCCTGAGAAGGTCTGGCCGCTGCTCGAGGCGAGTGGCGTGCTGGTCATCCAGGGTAATTACGAAGAGTCCCTTTCCACGGGGCACGAAGACTGCAACTGCGGTTACGCCGACCCCCGCGACAATCACTACGCCGAGATCTCCTACCGCTACACCGCCGAACGCTGCTCCGACGACTTCAAGCGTTACCTCGGTTCCCACCCTAGCCGGCGCCGGGTCAAGGTGGGGGAGCGGGAGCTGCTCCTGATCCACGGCTCGCCGCGTCGAGTCAACGAATTCCTCTTCGAATCCACCGCTTCAGTGCCGTTCTTGGAGGTCCTGCTCGACCAGGAGCAGGCCGATGGAATTCTCTGTACGCATTCCGGTTTGCACTGGCACCGTCGCCTCCCTTCCGGGCGCGACGTCGTCAACGTCGGCGTCATCGGCCGGCCGGCGAATGACGGCTCGACCCACGTTTGGTACGCCGTACTCGAAGACCGCGGCGACCGCCTCGGCGTCGAGTTGCGGCCGCTGCGCTACGACCACGAGAGCCTCGCCCGCGACATGCGGAGCGAGGGACTGCCGGAGGTCTTCGTCGAAACGATCCTCACGGGCTGGTGGACGACTTGTCTTGAAATCCTTCCGGCGAAAGAACGGGCGGGCTCTCGTTTCTAGTTTTTCTAGATCGTTTCCCGCCGCAGGAGTGAGCCATGAAAGAGAATCTCCATATTGCCATCCTCGGCGCCGGGCCGACGGGCATCGAAGCCGCCCTAGCGACGGCGCAGCACGGCTATAACTTCACCCTTTACGAGGCCGGCGAACACGTGGCGGGTCACGTCCAAGGATGGCGGCACGTTCGCCTCTTTACGCCCTGGTCGATGAACGTCTCGGAGCGGATGCGCGGGGCCCTTGAAGAAGCGGGCCGCGACGTGCCCGACGACGAGAGCTGCCCAACCGGCGGCGACCTCATCGAGCAGGTCTACGGACCCTTGCTCACCACGCCGGCCCTTGAGGGCCGAGTGGAGTTAGGGACCCGCGTGCTCTCCGTTGGCCGTCAGGGGCTCTTGAAACACGAAGAAATCTCGAGCTCCGAGCGCGGCTCGCGCCCCTTCCGCGTCTTGGTGGAGGATTCCGATGGCCACGAGCGCGTGGTCTTCGCCGACGTGATCTTTGACTGCACCGGCTCGCCGTCGCCGAATACGCTCGGCGACGCCGGTATTCCGGCCCCCGGCGAGCGCAAGCTCGAGGATCGAATCGTTCGCCGGGTGCCCGACGTCGAGGCCGAAGCCGGCGATTGGGCGGGTTTGACGACCTTACTCGTCGGCGCCGGGCACTCTGCCCAGACGGCCCTCCACGGCCTCCACCGCCTCGCCGGACAGAACCCCGAGACGCGGGTCATTTGGGCCGTGCGCAACGAGCCGGCGAGTCCCGTCGATGACGATCCGCTGCCCGAGCGCCACAGCCTGATGTCCTTTGCCTCGGAGGTGGCCGAAGCGCCCCCCGCCTTCGTCGACGTGCGGACCCAGACCGTGGTCGACGGGCTAGCCGCTGAAAAAGACGGGCGCATCGCCGTGACCCTGCGCACGGGCGACACCGCAGAGACGGTCGTCGTTGATCGCGTGCTGTCCCTGACGGGGCAGGTCGGCGATCACCAGCTCTACCGCCAGCTCCAGGTCCACGAGTGCTACGCCACCAGCGGACCGATGAAGCTGGCGGCCGCCCTGCTTTCGGCGTCTGGGGGCGGCGGTGACTGCCTGGCCCAAACCAGCCACGGCCCCGACACCTTGCGCAGTCCGGAACCAGGTTTCTTCATCCTCGGCAGCAAGTCCTACGGGCGCCGCAACGACTACCTGATGCGCGTGGGTTGGCAGCAAGTCGACGAGATCTTCCAGCTCCTGGACTGAGGCGATGATCCAATCGATTCTCGACCGGCTGACCGAGCGGCTGGCGGCGCTCCGCTTCAGCGAACCGGTCACCCATGTCTATAACCCCCTGATCTACGCGCGCCAGCCGCTGGGCCTCTACCTCGAAAAATACGCCGGGCTCGGCGCCCCGAGTTTGCTCCTGGGGATGAATCCGGGGCCCTGGGGCATGGCGCAGACCGGCGTTCCCTTCGGGGCGATTCCCCAAGTTCGCGACTTCCTCGGCATTGAAGCGGAGGTCGGCAAGCCCGAGCACGAGCACCCGAAGCGGCCCATCGAAGGCTTCCGGTGCACGCGCCAGGAGGTCAGCGGCAAGCGACTCTGGGGCTGGGCGGAGGACCACTATGGCTCGCCCGAAGCTTTCTTCAAGCGCATCTTCGTCCACAACTACTGCCCGCTGATCTTCCTCGAAGCCAGCGGTCGTAACCTGACGCCCGACAAAATCAAAGCCGCGGAGCGTCGCCCGCTGCTCGAGGTCTGCGATCTAGCGCTCCGCGAGGCGGTGGAGGCGCTGCGGCCGGAACGGGTCATCGGCGTCGGCGGCTGGGCGACCAAGCGGGCCAGGGCGGCGCTCGGGGCGATGGAGCCGGCGCCCGAAATCGGTACGGTGCTACATCCGAGCCCCGCAAGTCCCGCCGCGAACCGGGGTTGGGCGCCCCAGGCGGTGGCCCAGCTGGCCGATCTTGGAGTGGATCTCGGCGCAGGACGATCCTGACGGTTAGAATGGGCGGGCTCGCTCCGGATTCCACCGGAGTCACTCGTCCGACTTTCCGACCCCCCCTGCCGACACCTTGATCACGTCCAAAAAGATGCTCGTCGAAAGCGGTCCGCACGAAACGCGGGTCGCCATCCTCGAACACGAGCGATTGACAGAGCTCTTCATCGAGCGCCATCACCAGAAGGGCATCGTCGGCAATATCTATAAAGGTCGCGTCAGCCGGGTGCTGCCCGGGATGCAGGCGGCTTTCGTCGATATCGGCGTCGATCGCGACGCTTTCCTCTACGTCAGCGAGGTCTTGGACTCGAAGGAGCCCTACGAAGACCTGTCGATGGACGAGGAGGATGACCGCGATGAGGTCGATGACGAGGTCCAGGAGGCGCTACCGCCGGTCGAAAAGTCCATTGACCAGCTGCTTCGACAGGGCCAAGAGGTGGTTGTCCAGGTGCTCAAAGACGCGATGCCCAATAAGGGCGCCCGCGTCAGCACCCAGATCACGCTTCCGGGGCGCTCGCTGGTTCTATTGCCCGGCGTGCCCCACCTCGGGGTCTCCCGCCGGATTGAAGATGAAGAGCAGCGGGAGCAGATTCGCGCCCGACTCGAAGCGGTCCAGCCGCCGGGTTACGGACTGATCGCCAGGACGGCCGGCGCCGACGCGAGTGAAGACGAGCTGCGGGCTGATCTCGCATATCTTCTCCGCCTGCAGGAGCGCCTCGAGGCCCGGGCACAAACCGTATCCGCTCCGACGCTGCTCCACCGCGACCTCGACGTCGCCCTACGGGTGATTCGCGACGAGCTGAACGAAGAGTTCAGCACCGTGTGGGTCGAAGGCGAAGAAACCCACCGCCGCGTGGTGGAATTCGTCGAGCAGATCAAGCCCTCGATGGTCCAGCGGATCCGCCTCGACGAAGAAGGGCCCGGTCTTTTCGGGCGTTTCGACCTCGAACGGGAAATCGAAGCCGCCCTCGACACCAAGGTTTGGCTGAAGTCCGGCGGCCACATCGTGATTCACCCGACGGAAGCGCTGGTCTCGATCGACGTCAACACCGGCCGCTACGTCGGTCGTCACAACCTCGAAGACACGGTGCTGACGACGAATCTCGAAGCGGTACAGGAGATTGTCCGGCAGATTCGCCTACGCAATCTCGGTGGCATCATCGTGATCGACCTGATCGATATGGTCGAAGAGAGCCACCGCGAGCAGGTCTTCGTGGCCTTAGAAGCGGAGCTCGCGAAGGACCGGTCGAAGAATAAGGTCCTCGAGATTTCGGAATTTGGCCTCGTGCAACTGACGCGCAAGCGCAGTCGGCCGAGCCTCGAGAGGCTCTTGACCTCTCCGTGCCCATATTGCCGCGGCACCGGCCGAATCCGGTCGCTGACGACGACGGCCCTCGAGTTGCGTCGCCGGCTCTTGGCGGCGCGGAGTCGGTTCAGCGAAGTCGAGATCTTGCTGCGCGCCCATCCGGATCTCGCGCAGTCGCTCCAGCGCGAAGAGCGGCCGATTCTGGACGAGCTCGAGACAGAATTGCGCTCGACGATCTTGATTCAGAGCGACTCGGATATGCACCGAGAGCGCTTCGATTTTTCGGAACTCTGATGACCGACCGATCGACCCAGTCCTTCGACCTCGATCAGTGGCGAGGCGAGAAAGAGAGCCGTATCCAGTGGGGCGATCTCGGCGCAGTCATCGATCGGTTGATCGACCCCGGGTCGGCGCGCGAAACGCTGCATTGGGGGCGGAATTACCTCTACGTCACCGAGCTCCAGCTGCCGAATGAGCGGCTGGAGGTCGTGGTGAAGCAATTCCGAAACCAGGGCGCCAAGCGGGCCCTGGACCGCAAACTCCGCGGCTCGAAGGCGGAGAGGAGCTGGCTCCGCGCCTGGCAATACCTCGAAGCGGGCGTGCCGACGGCGGCGCCGCTGCTGTGGATCGAGTCGAAAGAACCCCAGGGGCCGTCATTTTTCATCTCGAAACACCTGGGGGATACGGTGGAGGCCCGGTACCTGCTCCGGGCTCGAAATGTCGGTCACGACAGCGAGGACATCCCGGGATTCGATTTCGAGCGCTTCTTTGACTCCCTCGGCCGCGGCCTGCGCCAAATGCACCGGGGGGGACTTTTCCACCGCGATCTTTCGATCGGCAATGTGCTGGTCCCCAAGGACGTGACGGCGCCAGATCCTGAAGATCTCTACATCATCGACCTCAACCGCTCGCGCCGCCGTGCGCGGCTGGGGCCGCTCGCGCGGGCCCGCGACCTCTGTCGACTCAAGATCGACCACGCGGCGGATCAGCGGCTGCTGTTTGACGGCTATTGGGGCGGCGAGGCCCCCCTTGGCGCCTGGACCCTTTACCGGCTCTCGCGGTGGGCCTTCCTCGCCAAGATCGACGGCAAGAAAAAAGTCCGTGCGCCCTTCAAGCGTTTCACCCACTGGTTGCCGCGAACCACCCACGCCCACATCAAGCCGGCGCCGGAAGGGGCTTCCGTACGCGACAAGATCGTGTGGGACCACCTCTCGGACCAGCCGCACCAACACGCCAGTCGCTTGCAGAAGACATGGATCCGCCTGCTCGACTTCCCGAGTCAGGGCAGGCACTTGGGCGTGGCGCTGCTCGCCCTTCCGCGTATCCTGCTGCGCTACCGCCGACTGAAGAGCTCCCTCCTCGACGGTCCCGTCGAATGGCCGGGGGCCGGCCTGTGTGTCCGTCCGTACCCGGAAGCGCCGGAGGAGCTCCTGGCGGCCATCGACGAGCTCGGGGTTCGACAGGTGCTGATCCGGCTCCATCCGTGGCAGGAGGAGCACGGACCGGAAGAGGAGCTCGCGAAGGCGCTCCACGGGCGCGGCCTCGAGATCGCCTACTCGCTGCCCCAGAACCGGGATTTGGTGCGAGACACCGAGCTGTGGCGCCGCCGGATCGCCGAGTTGGCGCGGCTCTTCATTCCCTACGGCCGGATCTTCCAGGTCGGCCAGGCGGTCAATCGCAGCAAGTGGGGCATTTGGCGCTACGGCGAGTATCTGAAATTAGCCCGCATCGCCGCTGTGGAGCTCCGCGCCGCCGGCGATGTCATGGTGCTCGGGCCCGCGGTGATCGACTTTGAGCCGTACGCCACCGCCTCGATGATCAACCAGCGTGGATGCCCTCCACTGGACGGCGTCGCCAGCTTGCTCTACGTGGATCGGCGCGGGGCGCCGGAGAACGAGCAGGCGGGCTTTAGCGGGCAAGATAAAGCGTTGCTCTGTCGCGCCATGGCCGAGACCGCTCGCCGATCGAAGCCGAGGTCGTGGATCACCGAGGTGAACTGGCCGCTATGGGAAGGGCCCCACTCGCCGGCGGGCCGGAAAGTCTCGGTCGACGAGCCGACCCAGGCGGACTACCTGGCCCGCTTCTATCTGCTCGCGCTGGCCACCGGGGCGGCGGAACGGGTCTATTGGTGGCAGCTGGTGGCCCGCGGCTACGGGCTGATGGTCCCTGAGGCCGAATCGACCGCCCTGCGCCGTCGACCGGCTTTCCTGGCGCTGCGCACGCTGGAGGCCCAGCTCCGCGGGCGTCGCCTCGTCGGGATGTTGCCGAGTCCGGAGCGGAGCTACCTCATGCGCTTCGTCGACGGTGACGGCGGGGAGCTGATCGTCGGCTGGTGTGCCGACGGTGACGGCGAAGTCGAGCTGCCGGCGGCGCCGGTGGAGGCGTTCGGGCAGTCCGGAGAGCGGGTTGCGGCGGGTGACGGACGGTGTGTCAAAGTGGACCAATCCGTCCGGTACTTTCGCATTTAGTACCCAAATCCTCTCTCAGAGAGCGAATCCGGCAAAATTTTGCCAAAAACTTCGCTCGAAACGCACGGTCTCCTACGATTTGTCCATCGAGACGTGGCCCGGCTGGCGATGGTCGCCAGCTTTGTGATTTTTCCATTCATCGGGACCGGTCACGTTGTATATCTCTCCTGAGAGAGGACACTGAGATGCTTGCAGGACACACCCATAGAATTCTCGAGGCTGCTGCGCAGGAGTCGATCGAGCGCATCCGCCGCGACCACAGCAAAGCACCCCAGCGACTGAAGCCGCTCCTGGCTTATATCGAAGAGCACCTCTTCGATCCCAGTCTCGACGTCAACCAGCTGAAACGCAATTGCGGCGTGCGCGATAACTCGGTACCGATCCAATTCCACTCCGCCGTGGGCCGCCCACCCCATGGCTACATCGAGGATCGGCGCCTGGAGACGGCGTGCAAGCTGCTGAGCGACTCCGGCATCAAGATCTGGCAGATTTCAGAGCTCCTCGGCTACTCGAGCATCCAGGTCTTCTCCCGCGCTTTCTCGCGCTGGTCTGGCCAACGTCCGACGGCCTACCGCAAGAAGGCCCGCCAGCGGAAGGAAATGGGCGAGACGGCGCCGAAGCTTGAAGAGAGCTTGATTGCCCGCACCGAGACATTGCGCAAGGCGCTCGCCGGTGAGCTCTCCCTAGACGAGGCGAATCAGCTCATCCAGCGCCTCCGGGCGATGTATCCGGAGCCGGCGCGTCCGGTCAGCGCGTCAGCCGCTGCCCAGGCGCAGGCCGCCCCGGCGGCTCCCGCGGCCGAGACCGTTCAGGTGGACCTTTGGGACACCAAGACACAGCTCGAAGTGTTGCTGAATGACGAGAATCTCAGCCCGGCGGAGAGTGCCGACGCGGTGTGGAAGGCGATGCAGCGCCACAGCTGGCAGGAGCAGAGCGCTCTGGTGCGCGACCTCCGCTTGACCACGTCGAGCCTTTTCCACATCCTCCGGCAGCGTAGCCGCATGGTCGGCCGCGAAGATCCCCGCCGCGGCGTCCAGGTCGCGGACCTGGCGTTGAAAAGCCTCGACGTGGTCGACGCGTCGGCCGTCGGCGAAGACGAGCTCTCCCGTTTGAAGGCCCAGGGCTGGGCCTGGCTCGGCAGCGCCCGCTGCCTGGCCAACGACCACCGAGGCGCCGAACAGGCTTTCGTCACCGCCGAGCGCTTCGGGCCGAGCGTGACCACCCAGGCGGATCTGGCGCTCTTCAAAGCGTCGCTGCGCCGCGACCAGCGCAATTTCGACGAAGCGTGGCAGCTGCTCGACCACGCGGCGTCGCTTTACCAGCAAGCGGGCGCCCAGGACCAGCTGACGACCGTGCTGATCTCGCGGGCGACCGTCCGCTTTGAAGAAGGCGACGCAGCGACGGCGATTCCGTTCCTCGAGGAAGCCCAAGGGCAGATCGATGAAAACACGGAAGGTTTCCTCAAGCTTGCGCTTTACCACAATCTCGTGAGCGCCTACTCCGACACCGGACGGTACTCCCAGGCCCTGGAACTCTTGCCGCAAACGCGCGAGCTGTCGGCGAAGTACGGGCGGGGACATCACCGCATCCGCCTTCGCTGGCTCGAAGGCGTGATCCTGCGGGGCCGCGGCCAATTCGACCAGGCCGAAGCGGCGCTGCTTGAGGCCCGCGAGTCCTTCACGCGCATCGAAGATACGGTGTCAGCCGCCATGGTCTGCCTGGATCTGGCGCAGCTCTTCCACCGCCAGAACCGGTTCGACGATCTCGAACAGCTGAGCGCGTCGATGGTGCCGCTCTTTGGCGCCCTGCAGCAGCACCGGGAAGCCTATGTGTCGCTGCAGCTCTTCCACCGTGCGGTGCAAGAGCGCAGCCTCAACAACATGGTCGTCGAAAAGGCGCGCCGGGCTCTCCAGCGCACCATGACGACGTCGCTGAGCAACTGATCGAAGCGATGACGGTTACGGCTGCGGCCGCCCCCGAGGGCATCCGCAGCCGAGGCCGTACGGTGGCTTAAGAATCGCCGGTCGATGAGGCCGGCGATTCGCCGACTCTGCCGATCGGATCGATCATCAAACTCACGCCGGGTGGCGTGGCTAGAGCGAAAATAGGTGATTGAGGACGATGCTGAATCGTCATAAAGCCCACTCCTTTATTCATCGGGAAGCGATTTGAGGCCCCACACCTCGCCTCGCTTGAACGGGAAATAGACCCTGATTCTGGCAAAGCCCCCCGGGTCGCGCTAGGTCATCAGGTGGAATCGCAGAGCAAAAGGCCGCGGTCAGTGCAATTGAGCCATTCCGACCGGAAGGAATGTGC
>JBCDKB010000249.1:0-12125 GCA_038747035.1 Acidobacteriota bacterium
CCAGGGTGCCACCCGCGCCGGTATATCCCCTCGGGTGGACGATGCGATCGACCTCGTCTTCATCGGAACCAATAAAAACGCCGGCCCCGAGCGGCGCCACGGCGCCCGCGATGAGCGCGGCGACCGCGAAGAAGACCTTGACTCGGCGCCACGTCACGGCTGCTCTCCCGACCTCAGGACGGCCGCACCCGGACCTTCGAGTCCAGTCAGCCCCTGGTGCTGCCACAAAGAGTCCAGCGATCGGGCCGCGGCCCGGAGCCCTTTAAGGGCTTGAATCCCCGGGTAGTTGTCGGAGGACCATTCGAGGTTTCGCCACGCGATCTGCTGGTCGACGGGACCTTCGACGGAGGCGGAGTCCGCCCGCTGGAAGCCGTCCACCCGCACGCTGAGGTACATCCACGTGTCGGCGCTAATGCCGGTCTCTTGCCCCAGATTCTTTAGTCGACGCTTGTCTTCATCGAGGCATTTCGTCCGCGTCTCCATAGGGTCAAAATGGAGGGCGCCGGACGCCAGCAGCTCATCGAGAAGCGTCTGGACTTCATCCGGACTGAGCTGAATCGAGTAGCTTCCGGATTTGAGCTGCCAGAAAGGCCGGTGGAGCTCGACATAACCGTCACCGAAGACTCGGATATTCACGCTCCGGTCCTCTTCGGCGATCTTCCGGAATTCCACCGAGTAATCGATGAGGACCAAGTCCGTTGAACTGGAGTAGTCGAAGTAGGCTTGCGACTGCCCGGACGCCACGTGGGCGAGACCGAACAGAATCGAGACAACAATAAGGACGACGCGCGCGGGTCGGCTCATGGTGGTGGGCTCCTGGGGTTAAGCTGACGCCGCAGCGACTCCGAAGGAGAGCGCGAATGCCTGAATGGGAAAAGAGTGGCAGACCGCCGGCCTCGGGCGACTTTCGGTGCCCCAGACGCGGCGCATATCGGCTGTCACCAAGACATGCGAAAGCCCGCCCCGGAGTGGCCAAATCTATTTACCTGGACCGATCGCCGGCCCCACACCACAGCGCACGACCTCCGGGGATCGCAGCCGCTGGATCCAGGAGCGCGTCCGATCGACAGGTCCGCCGCCCAGCGATCCCATAGCTTGCGGGGGCCGACCCGCCCCCTGCGGACCCCGGGACCTTCGAGCCCTGCGCTAGGGGACCCCGGGACCCGAATCCTGGCCTTGGGCCAGCGCGAGGACCCGGCTCCAGGCCCGGGTCTCGGGGCCTACGGACAGGTGGCGAAGGAATCCGTATCGAGCACGGTCATCGCTTCCTGGCCCAGGGGGTTCCGGTAGCTCCGGATCTCGCCGGTGACCACGTCGGTGACCGTGACAGTAAATCCGACATTGGTCGTCGCCGAGAGGAAGGTCCAGACGCGGCCGTTGACCTCGCAGCCATCGATCACCTTCACCATCAGCTCCCAGTTGTCCGGCGCAAAGAACCACATCAAGCCCGTGGTGTCCGAGTCCCCCGGCACAACTCTCCCCGCCCCGGTATTCCCGGCGAAGTCTTCGTATGTCGCCTGGATCCGGTAGCGTCCGTCGAGCAGGCAGAGCGACGTCTCATCGTCTTCGCAGCTCGTTTCTCGGACCTCGGGACGCACGGCGAAAGCTGACCGGCCAAAGAAAGGCTCGAAGATCGGAGTTCCCGGGACGGGCTCGCCTGTCGACGGGTCGACGGCCCGCAGACGCCAGAACGGCGGCGCGATGGTGCCGACCGATTGATCCAACCACAGGTTGCCTTCGGAGTCGAAATCCGCGCTCTGGCCGAAGCCCGATCCCAGGTTGCTGATCGGAGCCAAGGCGCCGGTCGACGGGCTGACCGAGAAAAGCTGCGAGTCGAAATTCCCTTCCTCAAAGCCGGTGCCGACCAGGGCGCCGTTTTTGAAAGCGAGGCTTTCGAGCCGGGTCCGCGGCGCGCCGGGGCTCGCGCGGTGCAGTGGACCAATGACTTTCTCCGCGCCGGTGATCAGGTCGATTCGCCTGAGCTCATTCTCGAAGCCGACGAGAATCTCGTTTCGATAGACGAATCCGGCGGGACCGGCGGCTAGATCGCCCAAGAAGGAGAGGGCCGCGACGCCAGGTCCCCGGAACTCGGTGGTGGCCGCGGTCGTGGGGTCGACGGTGTGCATCGAGCCATCCCTCGCCACGGCGATCAGGGTGCCGTCCGGCGTGAAAACCAAGCCCGCCGGGATCTCGAGATCGAGGGTGCCTACGCGTTCTTGGGCTCCGGTCTCCGTATCGAGGCGGATAAGACTGCTTGTGCTGGCGACATAAATCTCGTCCGCCGAGGAGGGGCCCGTCCACATCACGCTCAACAGGACGGCCCCGAGGGTCCATGCCGCGAGCGTCTTCACTTCTTGATTGAACATCAATTGTCCTCCCCGGATTCAGCCCCACAGGCAAACGCGACGGTGTCTAGCCGGGTCGGAACGGGCTGACCGAGGGCGCCGGCGTAGGCTTTCTCGGCCCCAGTCGCTAGATCGGTGACGGTGAACTCGTGCTCGACGTTGGTGGTCCCGGCGAGAAAAACCCAGAAGTGTCCGTTCTCGCCGCACCCGTCGATGACCTTGACCAGCAGCTCCCGATTGTCCTCGTCGAAAAACCAGAACTGACCCGCCGTGTCGGAACGGTCGAGGACGGTCATGCCGCGGCCTTCATTGCCGTCGAAGTCACGCCACTCCACCCGCAGCTGGAATCGGCCATTTTGAAGACACAGGGTCTGCGGGTCCCGGGGACAATTCCCAGGACTCGGCCGAAAAGCCATGGCCCGCGGGCCGACGGCGAACGGGAATCGATAGGCCGGCGTCTCCGTAGCCAGGCCTTGGCTCGCACCGTCGACCGCCACCAGCTGAAGGCCCGGCTCGCCGTCGGTCAAATCACTCAAGACCCAGCCGCGGGCATTGGCGTAGTCCACCGCCAGGGCCGACGCGACAACCTGGGGGAAGCTGAATCCGGTGAAGGTCGCCCTCCCCTGCCCCACGCTCATCGAGTAGACGTCCCGGTGGTTCATCACCAGGAACTCGTCGCCGCCGAAGGGCTCGATGGCATACGCGTCGAGGTCGCTGCCGCCCGGGATCGTGATGGCGAAGCCTTCTTCTTCACCCGTCAGGAGATCTCGCCGCCCGAGCTCGCTCCGCCGGGTGTCGAAGTTGTACCTGAGGATGGCGATCTGGCCTGTGTCTCCAAAAGCGAGGTCGCGGTACTGGAATCGGTCCGGCCCAGCGCCCTGTGAGACTTCTTCCGCGGCGCCCGAAGGGAGCTCGATCGACCACAGACCGCCGTCCTCCTCCAAACCGTAGAGACCGCCGTCGGGGGCAAAGGCCAGTCCGATGAATTCTGTTCCGAGATCTCCCAGCTGCATGCGTGAAGCCGTCTCGGCGCCATAGAGCCAGAGGCCGCCGCGCGTATCGGCGGCTACCAGCTCCCCCGCCTGCACTGGGCAGATGGGGATCAGGGCGGCGGCGGCCACGGCGCAGCCCACCAGTAATCGGTTCCTGAACAAGGGACTCTCCTTTGGATGAACACGCTTGCTACTTACTCATGATCATAACCTCAAATTTGCTACAAAGCCATATTTCCAGGCATAGGCCGTCCAGCGGGGTCAGAACCACACGCCGTGAGCAGCTCTCCCCCGTGCGAAGGACTTGGGCCCGCGCCACCCCTCGAATCCGTCAAGACCAGCCCCGACCCTCGCTCCGTCGCGACTTTCGGAGGCCCAGCCGTCCCGCCGGCGGGACTTTCGGGCCGCAGAGCGGGACCCACGTCATGAATCTCCACGAACCGGGAACCCAGCCGTTCCGTTTCCGTCGTCAAGGAAAACGCAGCTCCGGAACTTTCACCAGCAAGACTTCAGAACGGAATCATGAGAAAGATCCTCCCGATCCTTTGGATTGTTCTTTTCCTGGCGGAAAGCGCCGCCGCCATCATCATCAGGCACGACGTCGAGGACAGCCAGTACCGCAAACTCGGAGAAACCTATTCGTCCTCGACGGCCTATCTCCGCGGCTGCGCCGCGACCCTCATCGCCCCCACCTGGCTCTTGACGGCGGCCCATTGTGTCGATGGACGCGGCGGTGAGCTCTTCGACGTGAGACATCTTGAGGAGCGGTATCGAATCGCCGATATCTCGCTCCACCCCAACTACGACGACAATAACGACGAGGTCTTCGACCTCGCCTTGATCCAGCTCAAGGACGCGATCCACGACGGCCATCCAGCCGAGCTCTATCGAGGGACCGACGAGCTCGATAAGGACGTGGTTTTCGTTGGACGGGGTGTCTTCGGCAACGGTCGCGAAGGTCTACTCGCCCGTGACCGGGTCGAGAGAGGGGCGACGAATACGGTGCTCACCGTGTCGCCCCAGCTGATCGGTTTCAGGTTCAATAAGCCGGAGAAAGCCACCGAGCTCGAAGGCATTAGCGCCCGGGGCGATAGCGGCGGGCCGGCCTTCATCATTGTCGATTCCAAGCGCTACGTCGCCGGCGTGAGCTCCTGGCAGGAAGGCAACGGTCTCCGGGAAGGGACCTACGACGTTTTCGAGTACTACACACGGGTCTCCAGCCACATTGACTGGCTGGAGAAAACAATGCGCGAGACCCAACCGGCGACGCTCCCTTCCCACCCCATCATCGACGCGATGAGCTCAGGCAGCTTGGCACAGCTCGAGCCGATCGCCCGCGCCGACAAGGGATGGGCCACCGACGGTGCCGTTCTGAGCGAAGCCTTCTACCAAGCCGTCGCCAACGATCGACTCGACCTCGCTCGGCACTTGCTGACCTACAGCCCATCTCTAGAGCTTGTTCGAATCCACCGAATGTCGATCTTCGACTACGCCCTGGATCGGGGACGGGTCGAGTTCTTCGACACCCTACTGGGCAAGCTCACCGAAGGGACCGATCTATCCGGCGGTGCGACCGTGCCGCTGCTGGTCTCGCGGCTCGAGGACGACCAAGAGATCATGACCCGAATCGAGCTGGTGCTCGCCAAAGGCGCCGATATCAACGCCGCCGCTTCAGGCGAGACCGCCCTGCTCAGCGCCGGCTGGAGAGAGCCCAGCCTGCCGCTCATGAAGTTCCTTATCGAACGCGGTGCCGACGTCAACTTCGCCAACCGGAACGGCGACACCGCCCTGATCGATGCCGCCGAAATGGGCAAGGTTGACGTCCTGAATCTCCTTCTCGTCCACGGCGCGAAGCCTCGGCACCAAAATAAGCGCGGGGAGACAGCGCTCGACGTCGCCAAGAAGCACGGGCAAGAAGCGATCGTCGAGACCTTGCGGGCCCGGGGTGGTCTTTAAACCCAGGTCTCGCAGATCCCGCGGAACAGCATGCGGAGCACGGAGTCAGGCTCGTGGGCATCTCTCCCCTGATGCCGCCCTCTGCAGGCGGGCGCTGTAGGCGCCGAGCAGGTTGAGCAGCAGAAAGATCGGCACGACGAGACCCGGCGCCAGCACGAGGGGCCACTCGAGGATCACTTCGGAGGTCGGCGCTTGGTCGAAAACCTGAAGGGGTCCGGGTAAGCCAGCCTGGGTGGCGATCTCTCCCGGGGCAGCGACGAGGAGGAAGCCGACCCAGTGCCAGATCACGAGGCCGTCTGAGTGCAGGCGGCCCTCTTTGGCCCGTCGATAGAGATAAACGGCGCTCACGCCAAAAAGCAGATCGTTGATTCCGATCGCCATCTCCACATGGTGGGGAAACTGCCCCGTGAGGGTCTTGAACAAAGTGCCGAGGGCGAGGACTCGCAAGATCTGGATACCGACGAACTCATGGGCCGGGGTCTTGTGCGCGATGTCCCGCAGGCCGGTCCGCAGGCGCGGAATAAGCAGCGGCAGCAGGCCGACACCGACGGCGGCGAAGGGCAAGAAAAAGCCGGGGAAGAGCGCCAGAAAAGTCGGCGTCTCGAAGGAGCCGCCGAGCGCGAGGTCGGTCACGAGCAGGCCGAGGCCGCGGTAGAGCGCCACCAGGACCAACGCCGCCGAGGCGCCGGCGCGGGAAGCGCGCCGGCCGATGCGGACGACGAAGATGCACTGGATGAGGAAGATCAATGGGGTGGTCATCGGGGCTCCGTTTCAAGATCGATCGATCTTTTAAAGTCAATGGTTGTCCCCCCGGCGGCCCCGACCTGGGGTCCCCGCCGAATGGGGGTTTAGGCGTCGAGCAGCGTGACGGCGGCGCTCGACGCGGCGTGGATGGCCGAATGCGGCGCCTGCGCCCTGGCCAGGGCGCTCACGCCGTAGAAGATCGCCACCATGCCAGCCGCCGTCCGCCCTGGATCAAGCCGAGGACTGGCGTCGCCGTCGACCCTGGCCTGCCTGGCGGCGGCTTCGAAAGCCATCAGCTGACGATCCAAGACGCGGCGCACGACCGCCGCCCCCCGACCGTCTCCGGAGGCCGTCCCGGCGCCGATCTCCACTGAGGTATTGGCGACCATGCAGCCGTGTCGGAAGCGCCCCTCGACCGCCGACGACGCCACCGTCGCGAAGAAGTCGGCGATCGCTTGGCGACCCGCACCCGGAGCCGCCAGCCGGTCGAAGAGAGGCAGCATGAACTCCGCGTAGCGCTCGAGCGCAGCCTCGAAGAGTCCGCGCTTGTCACCGAAGGCCGCGTAGAGACCGGCGTGGGCGACGCCGGTGCCCTTGACCAGATCGCGCACCGACGTCTCCGAGTAGCCTTTCTGCCAGAAAAGGCGCATCGCTTTTTCGAGGGTTTCTTCGGTATCGAATTCGCGCTGGCGGGCCAAGGCGGCTCCAAGTGGACGGCGTGTGAGAGACGGCACGTCGATTTTAAGATCGTATGATCTTAAAAGCAAACCGGCCGGACACCGAGAGATCTCGGCATCCGGCCAGGAGGGTCCCCAAGGCCCGCCGAGCCTTTCGGCGACCGCGTGGACCGGCTGCGGTCGCGGACGAGGCCGGTCAGGTTCCAGGCGGCCGACCATTCATCGCTCTGCTGGTGGTAGTCGTTGGCGGCGTAGTCCGCTGCGATCTTCGCCGCGCGCCGCGCGTTCGGGTGCCGCATGGGAGTCAACGCCACCTAGACGTTTGCGTCCCCGGACCTCCGGGGACGCATAGGCTGATGTGATTCGGCCGCTACTTCCTCGACGCGGCGCTCGAGTCGCGCAGCGCTTTGAACTCGCTGCCTTCGGCCCAGTTCGGCCATTCCGCACTGTTGCCGAGCCTTTCGGCGACGGCGTGGACCAGCTGCGCGTCGCGGACGAGGCCGGTCAGGTCCCAGTCGGCCGACCATTCATCGCTCTGCTGGTGGTAGTCGTTGGCGGCGTAGTCCGCTGCGATCTTCGCCGCGCGCTCCGTCCCGCCGTCGACCAGGTCGCTGCCCGAACGGAAGCTGACGGCCGGCACGCCGACCTGCGCGAAGGCGAAGTGGTCGGAGCGGAAGAAGCTACCGGCCGAGGGCTTGGGGTCGGGCGAGTAACTGCGATCCATCTTGGCCGCTTCTTCGACCATGATGTCGAGCAGACCGAGCTTGGCGCTGCCGGAGATCGAGAAGTCGCGGGTCGGGCCGTGGACGCCGGGCGCGTCGGTGTTAATCACGCCGACGGTCTTCTCGAGGGAGTAGAGCGGATTGGCGGCGTAGTACTTCGCGCCTAAAAGACCGCTCTCTTCGGCTCCCACGGCGAGGAAGACCAGGCTGCGCTCAGTCCCGCCGCCCTGCACGAAAGCACGGCCCATCTCGATCATGAACGCCAGCCCCGTGGCGTTGTCAATCGCGCCGTTGTAGATCGTATCGCCGGTCTCGTCGGGTTTGCCGACGCCGAGGTGGTCGTGGTGGCCGGTGAACAAAACGTATTCGTCGGGGCGCTCGGTTCCGGGCAGGATGCCGACGACGTTCTTCGCGGCGATCTGTTCGTTGCGGGCGATCAGGGTGGCGTCGATCGTCGCCCCCGTATCCATCGGCCGGAAGTCACGCTTCCGCGCCATCGCCTTGGCTTCCTCGTAGCTGGTGCCGGCCGCTTTGAAGATCCGGCTGGCGATGTCCACATGCATCCAGCCCTGGAGCGCCGAATGGGCCGCCGCCGGATCCTTGTGGAGGATGTCCAGCGTGACGTCGTTGCCGTTCGCGATCACGCCCCAGGGATAGCTCGCCGGCTTGGTCTCGTGGATGACCAGCACGCCCGCCGCGCCGCGCCGAGCCGCTTCTTCGTACTTGTAAGTCCAGCGGCCGTAGTAGGTCATGGCGTCACCGCCGAAGTCGCCTTCACCGCCTTCAAAATCAGGATCATTGACGAGGACCACGATGACCTTGCCCTTGATGTCGAAGTCCTTGAAATCGGACCAGTCGCGCTCGGGGGCGTGGGTGCCATATCCGGCGAAGATCAAGGGGGCGTCTTTGAGCCGGACCTCGGTCATGCCGTTGACGGGCGAACGCACCGCAAGATCTTGGTCCTGGACCATACCGACGGCTTCGCCGCCGACGGTGATGGACAGCTGCGGCTTCTCGACCATCGTCGAACGATTGAGGATCACGTCCTGCGTCCAGGTGCGGGAACCGTCGGGCCGCAGGTCGCCGCCCGGCTCGAGCCCGACGCTGGCGAAAGCCCCCGACAGGTAGGCGACGGTCTTGTCCTCGCCCGCCGTACCCGGTGCGCGGCCTTCGAACCAGTCGTCGGACAAGGTGCGAATGTGTTGATCGATGCGCTCGATGGAAAACTCGTCCTGGGCGGCGGCAGGGATGGGGGCGATCAGCACGATCGCAATAAGGGCGGCAAGCAAGCGGGTCATAGATTCTCCTGGAGGTGGATCGCCGTGATCGTTGGAGGCGCGAGCGGCTCCGACGATCCGGGACTCGGTCGAAAGCAGGGTTCTTCTGAGTCTCTGTCGACCGGATCGTGCGGACAAGGGACTGGAATGTCAAACGGACGCCGCCGAAGTCCACAAGCCGTCGAGGGAATGCCCTTCCTAACCGTGTCATTTTGATCGCCGAAATCCCGGCGGTGGTCGAGCGGCGGCGAAACAACGGGACCTCCGGCGGCCTGGATGACCCGGCACCATGACCAGGGAATGCCGACCGGTGGCTCGGGAAACGATGACCGCTCGATCCGGGAAATCACGATCCTCGGCATCGACACGTTCGACGACGCCTGGAACGCGGTGTCTTACGTCGGCGACCTCAATGGAGACGGCGCCGACGACTTCGCCCTCGGTGCCTTCGGCGATAACCTCATTCAGTCGCCTCCCTAGCCGAAGCCGGGGACGGCACGCCGACGCCCGAGTCCTGGGCTGATGCCTCTTCGCAGTTCGGCGACGGGCGCAAGCCCCGCGTGAGAGGATACGGCCATGCAGGGCTTTTTAGGGGAACGAACTTGTCAGTAGACGGCGCCCCCCCGAAGGTAGGTCCTTACCGGATCGAATCGCGCCTCGGAGCTGGTGGCATGGGTGAGGTCTTCCGGGCATTCGACGAGCGCCTGGAACGGCAAGTGGCATTGAAACAGATTCGGGCAGAGCGCGCCCAAGACTCAAGAGCCCGCAGGCGCCTGCTCCGGGAGGCCCGCTTAGCAGCGCGCCTCAGCAATCCCGCATTGGTACCGATTCACGACATCCTCGAGCTTGAGGAAACGCTTTGGATCGTCATGGAATGGGTCGACGGAGAGGCCCTTAGCCGCCACCTGGAGAGAGGACCGCTCCAGCCCGCTGAAGCCCTCCCGTTGATGATCCAGATCGCCCAGGGGCTGGACGCTATGCACTCCGAGGGCATTCTGCATCGGGACATAAAGACCGAGAACGTGCTGGTCACGGCCCGCGGAGATGCTCGGATTATTGATTTCGGCTTGGCCAAGTCCAAAGAGATCAAGAAATCGCTGTCCTCTTCGGGGGCGATACTAGGCACACCGCGAGCGATGTCGCCCGAGCAAGCCCGCGGTGACCCCCTGACTCCATCTTCCGACCTCTTCTCTCTTGGAGTGCTCTTCTACGAGATGCTCGGTGGATCTCCGCCGTTCCGCGGCGTGGGGCCGCTCGAAACCTTGACCCAGGTCCGACTCGCCCCCCATGAACCCCTGGTGGATCGGGTCCCCGACTTGCCGACGTCTGTATCCCGGCTGGTGGATAGGTTGCTCGCCAAGCGACCCGAGGATCGCCCCGAAAATGCGCAGGTCGTCCTTGTCATTCTCGAAGGAATCGTGCGCCAATTTCGGCCAACAAGATCCGGGGCCGAGTGGGTCAGCCCTCGGCCTCGGTCCGTCGCCGATCAAGAACCCCAGCCCCGAAAGCCTGAGGCGCCGAAGCGCACCGGCGAACGTCGCCAACTAACGGTCCTCTCCTGCGGTTTGGTCGCCGAGTTCCGAGAGGACATCGAATCCGGGTCAACAAGCGACTCGCTCGACCCGGAGCACCTCTCGGAGATCTTGCCTAGATTTCAGCGGCTGGTCCATCGGGCTGCCGAGTGCTTCGATGCCTTTCTCGTCGATCTTTCCGGCCACCGAGCCGTCCTCAGCACCGGCTATCCGCAAGCCCAGGAAGACGCAGCGGCGCGGGCCGCTTCGGCAGCCCTCGAGATCACCACGGGATGGCGACGGATACGCGCTGACTTAGAGCCGGGCCGGGGCGGGGATCTCGAGGTCCACGGTGGGATCCACACCGGTTCGGCAGTCGTCCTCTTGGCGGACGGGGATCGACACGAACGCCTGGTCTTGGGTCGTACCCTAGATGTGGCCATCTTCGTCAGGAAGAAAGCGCCGGCGGGCCTCATTTTGCTGAGCGACACCGCCCGGCAGGTCGTCGCGAGACACCGGGAGATTCTACTCACGGCATTCCAGGCCACTTCCGCCACCGACGAACCGGAACTCTTTCAACTCAACGGAATCGCCGAGAACCGACCCTTTGAGTCAACCCGCCATAGACCGATTCGGGGCCGCGATCGAGAACTCGGATTCCTGGAAGCTTGTCACCGGACAGCGAGTGAGGGCATTGGACAAGCCGCTTTGGTATCCGCCGGGGCCGGGGTTGGAAAGACCTTTCTAGTCCAGGCCTTGCGCAACCGGTGTGTTGAAGGGACGCCGTGGCTCGAAGTCCGCTGCCGAGCTTACGAACGCCATCGGGCCCTCCGTCCGATCGCGGCTTTGCTCCACCAGGTGCTCGATCTGGTTGTCGATCCTAGCCTAGGGACCCGGGAGGAACGTATTGAAACCTGGGTCGAGGTGCTGGATCTCCCAAGTGACGTGTTCCGCCCCGCCCTGATGTCACTGGTGGGCTCATCGGTTCAGAGATGCAGGCTAGAAGTTGACGCGGTGGAGCTGCAACGACTCGAGACAGTAGCAACCGAAGTTCTCTTCGAAGCGCTCGAACGCCTCGGGCGGCGCCGAGCACCGGTTCTTATCTTTGAGGATCTCCAATGGGCGGACGGAGCGACGTGGACGGTGCTGGACCGACTGATCGAGGAAGCTGAAGAGATGCCTCTCCTGCTCATCGCCACTCTCCGACCGAAATGGTCGGTCCATCGCTCCGCCGATCTCCCCAAAACAAGAATACACTTGGATCCGCTGAGCAAACAGGACGCCCTCACCTTGGCCAAAGATATTCTCGGATCTGCCGAGCACGATCAGGATCGGGCGCTCTCCGTCGCCAAGCGATCGGAGGGAGTTCCATTGTTTGTGGAGGCCCTGGCTCGGGCCAAGCTCGGCTCAGGAGAGGTTCCTCCGAAGCTGATGGATCTCTTGGCGGCACAACTAGACCGATTAGGAAGCGCCAAACAGCTCGCCCACCTGGCCTCTGTGCTGGGGAGACGGTTCACGCTCCGCGAGCTCGCCGGATTCAGCTCGTTCGAAGGAATCATGCTAGACCACGAATTCGAACGTCTGGTCGATGCGGAGGTCTTTGCGCGAGATCCAGCCCACGAGGGAACCTGGACCTTTAGGAGCCCATTGCTCAGGGACGCCGCCCGTTCGTCGTGGCTAGACGGGGACCGGAAACCACCTCATAGGGGGACGGTAATTTGATCCCGCGAGAAAAATCAGCGCCGGATGATCCCTGAACCCACTCGTTTTCGCGTAGTGGGTCGCGGTTCATCTCCATCCCGCTCGTCCCGAAAGCAGCTGGCCCAGAACCTTACCGAGACACTGAATGACTTCTCAAGAAAGCAGACCATCCAGAGACTTCCAGCGCCCTGAGCCCCGAG
>JBCDKB010000250.1:0-12106 GCA_038747035.1 Acidobacteriota bacterium
CGCTGCTCGAGTCGAGGAAGACGAAAAAGTCGTTCTTGCTGTTCTGCAACTCGACGGACGCTTCGCTGATCGACATCGGCTTGATCGGCAGGCGGTGGGTCTTGACGATTTTGGGACCTTCCTCGTGGCCGAGGGTCGCGGCGTCGATGACGTCGACAGGCCAGTGCTCCTCGTACTCGTCGTAGCCTGCGCCGCCGGACGGCTGGGCGGCCTGCCAATGGGCCTCCTCCACCATCTGGCGGTCGGTTCGCCGACGCTGGCCCATGAACTTTTTGCGGGCGCGGCGGGCCTGCTTCGCGGTGGTCTCAACCACCGCCAGGACGGCATCGCGCATATCTTCGGCGACCGTCTGGGAATGCAGGTCGCCGTGGCGGTGGACGACATTGAGCTCGGCCACCTGCCTTTCTTTCTCCTCCGCCAGGATCAGATGAATCTCCACCGGTTCTTCAAGGAATCGCCCGAGCTTGTTGAGTTTCTTCTCGAAGTAGTCCTTGATGTCGTCCGTGAGCTCGAATTGATTGCGCCCGGTGTACTCAATATTCATAGGGGTCCTCGGTGTCGAAGGATCGGCGCCGTCGCCGACGCGTCACCGTTTAGAAAATCTGCTTGCGCTCGGTGGAAGAAGGAATACCGAGCTCATCCCGATACTTGGCCACCGTCCGACGGGCGATCTGGATGCCTTCGCGCTTCAAGACGCGCATCAGCTCGCTGTCGGAAAGCGGCTTTTTCGGGTCCTCCCCTTGGATCATGTGCTTGATCTTGCGCTTGACCGAAAGCGACGAGATGTCGCCGCCGTAGTCTCGGTCGATGCCGGAGTGGAAGAAGAACTTCATCGGCAGCAGACCGCGCGGGGTGTGCATGTACTTATTCGAGACCACGCGACTGACCGTCGACTCGTGCATCTCGATATCTTCCGCGACGTCGCGAAGCACCATCGGGCGGAGGTGCTCGACGCCGTGGTCGAAGAAGGCGCGCTGCTGCTTGATGATGGAATTTGCGACTTTGTAGATCGTGCGCTGCCGCTGATCCAGGCTCTTGATCAGCCAGAGCGCAGACCGCATCTTTTCTTTGATGTAGTCCTGGGCGTCGCTTTGCTTATCGTCCGAGTTGAGGTTCTTCAGCATCTTGCGATACGACTTGCTGACGCGCAGGCGCGGCAGACCGTTGTCGTTGAGCTGCACCACGTACTCTTCCCCGACCTTCACAATGTGGACGTCGGGTTGGACATATTGGGTGTGGTCGGTGTTGAAACGACGTCCCGGCCGCGTCTCGAGCCGGGCGATCGATTCGACCACCGGCTTGAGCTCTTCGAGGGGGATGCCGAAATCCCGGGCAATCTGTTCGAACTTGCGCTTGGTGAAGAGCTCCCACTTCTCCGCGACGAGGCGACGGGTCAAGGAGTCTTCGGGCTCATCGAGCTGGTCCAGCTGGGTGAGCAAGCTCTCGTGGAGGTCGTAGCAGGCGACACCCGCGGGCTCGAGGCCGCGGACGATGGCGAGCGCTTCCCGGACAAGCTCCCGCGGGTAGCTGCCGCCCGGCAGCTCCGGCTCGACCTCCTCGACGGCCTCCGGATCTTCCGCGGACTCGGAAGCGGCTTCGGCCGCTTCAGCGCTTGCCGCTCCGGTGGAGTTCTGGGCCTCGCCGGACACGCCTTCTAGGCCGACGTCGACTGGAGCGTCAAGCTCCGCGGCGGCTCCGGAGGCCGCTTCGGCGGTCGAGAACTCCGGCGTTTCCGGAATGCTCGGATCTTGGACGTCGGGAACGCCGACGGCTCCGCCGCCCCGGGTCTCGTCCACCCCTTGAATCTCGGCCACCACTCCGGCGAGGTCAGAGGCAGCAGCTTCCTCGCCGCTTTGACCGCCTTCGATCTCGGCGCGCTGCACGCCCATGATGCAGATCTCGTCGATCGTGGCGACGAGGAAACCTTCGCTGTCCAAGTTGCCGATGACCAGCTCCGCCACTTCGCGGGTCAGGGCCGGCAGGTCGAGCATGTGCAGCTGCCACAAAAGGTGGTCGTAGAGGTCGTCTTCCTGCGACAGGGTGTTCTCGAGCGGCGGCCCCTCGCGCTCTTCGTAGACTGAGGCCGTGGTGCGACCTTCCCAGGACTCGGCGTAGTCTCCGAAGTAGGCGTCCAGGTCGATGTCGGTCAGCGAGTCTGCGTCCTTCTCCGCCTTTTCCTCAGTGGTGGCCGCCGCACCCGCATCTTCGTCGATCGATGATGGCTCCAGCTCTTCGAGCACCGGATTCTCCACCATCTCTTTGGCCAAGACGCCCTCCAGCTCGAGATGGGTCATCTGCAGCAGCTTGATCGCCTGCTGCAGCGACGGCGTCATCACTAGCTTCTGGGACAGCTTGAGAGAAAGTTTTTGCTCGAGGGCCATCGTTTACTTTCAGCGTCTTCAGTTTCTTTTCGAGGGAATCCGCATCGCAGCGCCTGGCTTCACCTGGCGGTCGGAACAGAGAGGACGCTCCGCCGCGCTCGCGGGGCAGCCGCCCTCGGGACACAAGCTTTGTGGGCACAAGTCTTGGGACTGAGCTTATCGCCCTCGGGCCAACTCATAGGCTGAAGTCCTCGCCCAAGTAGATCTTCCGAACCTGCGGATCGGAGGAGAGCTCGTCAGGGGAGCCGGACCTCAGAATCTCACCATTGTTGATGATATACGCCCGATCGGTGATCGTCAGCGTCTCGCGGACGCTGTGGTCCGTGATCAGGACGCCGATGCCCATCTCGCGAAGATGGCGAATGATCTTCTGAATATCGAGGACCGCAATCGGGTCGATGCCGGCGAAAGGCTCATCAAGGAGGATAAAGAGCGGATCGATCGCCAGCGCTCGGGCGATCTCCACCCGACGACGTTCACCGCCGGACAGCGCGTAGCCCGGGCTCTTCCTCACGTGCTCCAAACCGAATTCGCGGAGCAAGAGCTCGGTCCTGCGAACGCGCTCAGCCCGCGTCAGGTCGAGCGTCTCAAAAACCGCCAGCAGGTTTCCTTCCACCGACATTTTGCGGAAGACCGACGGCTCCTGGGGCAGATAGCTGATGCCCCGCTGCGCCCGGAGATACATGGGCAGGTCGGTGATGTCGGTGTCGCCGAGCACGACCTCCCCTTTGTCCGGCGGCGTGAGTCCGACCACCATATAGAAAGTGGTCGTCTTACCGGCGCCGTTCGGCCCCAGAAGGCCGACGATCTCGCCTTGGCTAACGGAGAGAGAGACGTCTTCAACCACGGCGCGGCCGCGGTAGACCTTGCGCAGGTTGTGGGTCGCGAGGGCGGCGACGCTCATGTCGCTTCCCCTTTCACAGCGTCACCCATCACTGCGGCGGCGCCAGGGGGCCGCGCATCGGACGTAAAGTCTTTGAAAACATCACTTCTCACCCGTTGAGAATACTCGATCGGGACTAGGGGCTGCCAGTCGCATCGGCCCTCGGTGGACGACTGGATAGCCGCGTTTCCCCGCTCTCGAGGTCGTAGCGCAAGTAGCCCCCTTCAAGTTCGTTGCGGTCGGCATCGATGAGACGGACCGGTTTACCGAGCACTTCGATCTTCGCCGCAGCGACCCGGTATTCGGCGCTCTCGCCGGTCACCGTTTTGCCGCCGGTCGGGTCCACGAGCTCGACGTCACCTCGGCACTGCATGTGCTTCGCGCCGCCGGTCTGGCCCTCGATCTCGACCGCCAGCTCATTGCAGGTCAAGCGACGCCCCGCTTGCAGCAGGCGGACGCCGCCGGCGTAGATCAGCCGGTTCTCGGCGCGGCGGAAGCTGACGGTCGACGCGGTCACTTCGATGGGTTCTTGCACCGACGGATCATCTCCCGGACCCACGGGCGTCGTGCGTTCGGGTCTCCAGATCGTCGTCACGCTGCCGCTCGCCGCCATTTCACCCGAGGCCTCATCACCGCGCAGCTGTTCAGCGAGCAGGAGATTCTGCCCGCGCCACGCCCGCACGTCCTGGCGGAAAACGAAGCCCGGCGGCGCCTCCGTCCAGTGGGCTTCTTCCGACTGCACATTGATCGGGCCGTCGCCGGTCCCCAGCGGCGAACCGGCGAGTGCCGACGCGGCGTTCTCCGCCAGGGTCGTCTGCACGCCGCCGGTGGCCTTGAGCAGACCGGTATTGCGCGCGTAGCGAATCTTCGGCGCCGTCAAATCTCCGCGATCACTCGACATCGTGACCTGCGGACCATCGATCTCGAGCGAGCCCCGGGCGAGGTCGAGCACGGCGCGGTCGCCGCCGGAAAGATGAATATCGCGGTCGGCGAGCTCGACTTGATCCTCCATGTAGAGCTGGGTCAGCTCTCCGCCATTTGCAAAGCCGGCCAGCAATCGACGGGCGCACACTTTGCGCAGCGGGTGCTTACCGCCGGGCATGGCGATGAATTCATCCATCACCAGGGGCGTGCCGGTGGCTTCGACCGACGACAGGTCGCCGCCGATCACCCGCGCTTCCAGCCCCTGCCCCACCAAATCGCGGGCCATGCCGTCGGCGAGGCGCATGCTCATGGCCGCAGGCTCCTTCGGCGTGCCGCGCAGGGTCACTTTTCGATTCTCCGGGTCCAGCGGACTCGGCTCGATCTCGAGGAATTGGCCGTGGTAGAGCAGCTGACGATCGCCGCCGGCCTCGTCTTTGCCGAGCATGCCGCCGTGGATCCGCCACCGAGCCTGCATGGTCCGCAAGGTGTTGTCTTCGCGCAAAAAGAGGCTCAGGTAGTGGGCCCGCAGGTGCTGATCACCGTGGCGGAAGACCACCCGATCGACCGCGCGGATCAAGCCTTCGCTGCGCTTGAAGACGAGGCGCTGACAGTCGAGACGCATGGGCGTCTCTGACTCCGGCGTGCTGTGCAGGTGCACGCCCTTGGCCAAGACGATCGTATTGTTCTGCTTGTCGATCCGCATTTCGCTCGCCCGCCCCATCAGGTTCGGCGGGTAGAGGAAGCGGACCTCGCCTCGGCTGATCATGAGGCGGCCCTGGTGGAGCACTTCGAGGTTCCGGGTCTCGACGATGAGATCGCTCCAGCCGGTGATTCGGACATCACCCTCGAGTCGGGCCTCGTGCTTTTCCTGATCGACACGGGCGATATTGCTCTCGATGCGGTAGGCCTCGCCGTCGCCGCGGGGCACCGTCAGCGCGACCTCCTCGAGGTGGGCCGGTCCGTTTTCTTGCTCGATGCTGCGCGCCGCCTCGACCTGGAAGACGACTTCACCGCCCGACGTTTGAACGTAGGTGATGTTCTCGCCGGAGGTGATCTCATCCGGGTTGCTGAGATCCGCCTCCTCCGGCGTCGCCCTCAGCTCGGCGTCGACCTGCTGGCCGAATTTATAAGCCGCGAGAATGATGCCCAGAGCGACGATGCCGAAGAGGCCGGCGACCAGCAGGAACCGGCGGAGCCACCGAAAGGGGCTTTTCGCTCGCTTCCGCGGACGCGGCGGCACGGGGGCTCCGCTGGACGGACCGCCGACGGAAGGCGCGCCCGTTGATCCCGAGTCGGTCGCGGAAGGGCCGGTCGCAGGCGCGGGCGCCGGGGTCCCCGCCGGCGGATTGGAAGGAGTCGGTCTCGAGATTCCCGGCCGCGCTAAACGCGCGGCGGATCCGTCGGTCGGAGAGCCAAATAGAGACTGGGCACCGCCGCGTCCTGGAGCGGCCGGGGGACGCGGAGCCGCGGCTGGTGGGGGCTGGGCGGAACTCGACGGCGCCGGCGGCTCGGCTTGTGCCGACCGCGGCGCCGGAGGCGGCGACGGAGGATGGGGACGATTCGGGGTCGAGCTCAAGTGATCCTCGAGTCTTTGGCGATGCGGAGCCGCCGGCCGATCACGCGGGGCGGCAATCGATGAGGCGCAGCACAGTCTGGCCTCGGTAGGTGTCGTACTCCAGGTGGCCGAGAAGCTCAACAGATCCTTCGAGATCCGATGCGCGATCACGCCAGCCCCAGCCGACGACCCTTATTCTACCCCGCTCGCCGTCAACCAGCTGGGCTTCGATGTGGTCCTGCCCGAAATGCCGGGGCGGCGCCGTGAGTCGTAGCGGCCCCGGCACCCGCAGGAGCGGCCGCCGGTTCTTCTGCCCGAAGGGTCCGAGGGCCTCAAGGTTGGCCACCGTGCCGCGGTGCAGGGCAGCGGCCCGCATCTCGATTTCATACTCATAACGCCGCACGCCGACCTTCCCCGCCCACTCCGTCGCCGCCGCGGCGCGCCACTCCGCGAGCAGCTCAGGAAGCTCGGCCTTCGCCACCGTCAACCCCACCGCCTGGGCGTGGCCGCCGAATTTCTCGAGTCGATCCCGCCAGCGGTCGAGGAAAGCGTGCAGGTGGATGCCCTCGATGCTGCGGCCGGATCCCGTCGCACTGTCGCCGTCCTCCGCCAATAGCAGCGTCGGCCGCGCGAACCGACGGGCGATCCGCCCCGCCGCAATGCCGACCACTCCCCGGTGCCATTCCGGGTTCGACGCCACCAAAATCGACGGCAGAGGATCGGTTTCTTCGAAAAGCTTCTGCGCCCCCGAGGACGCCTGACGCTCCCAGGATTGCCGCTCGCGATTGGCGGCGTCGAGGTCTGCGGCGAGCTCTTTGGCGCGCCCCAGGTCTCGGCACAGGAGCAGCTCCAAGGCCTTGTCCGCGGAGTCGAGTCGCCCCGGGGCGTTGAGTCGCGGACCGAGGCGGAATCCGACATCGTCACCGGTAAACGGGCGTTTCACTCGGGCGACATCGATGAGCGCGCGGAGCCCGGGCGACCGCGTCACCTCGAGCTCCCGCAGGCCGATGGACGCGATCGTGCGATTCTCGCCGAGAAGCGGCACCAGATCGGCGATGGTGCCGAGGCACGCCACCCGCAGCAGCAGTAGGGGGTCGATGGGCCGACCGGCGGCCTCGGCGAAGGCCAACGCCAGCTTCAGCGCGAGGCCGGCCCCCGACAACTCGTCGCACGGGTAGCGGCAGCCCTCTTGCTTCGGATTGACCAGAATCGTCCCGGCGGGAAGGGGCCCGTCCGGAAGGTGGTGGTCGGTCACCACGACCCGCAGCGAGGATTCGAGCGCCAAGGACACCGGCGCCACCGCCGTCGTGCCGCAATCGACCGTGACCAGGAGCGAGCATCCTTCCGCGACCGCGCGCTCGACGTGACTCGGCTGGAGACCGTAGCCGTCGGTCATCCGGTGCGGCACGATGGTCAGCACGTCGAGCTTGCACGCCCGTAGCGTCGCCGCAAGCAGCGCGGTGCCGCTCACTCCGTCGACATCGTAGTCGCCGACGATCGCCACCTTGTCGCCGCGTGCTTTCGCGTCCAGCAGAGCCTGGACCGCTTCCGGCAGGCCGGCCATCTCGTGCGGGTCGTGGAGGTGCTCGACCTTCGGCTCGAGGAAGCGCTCGGCATCCGCCGCGGTCACCACGCCGCGGCGGCCGAGCAACGCCGCCAGCCAGCGGGGATGTCCAGCGTCGGCGAGGGCTTCAGTGGCCGCGGGCTCCGGGGCCGCCTGCCACTCCGTTTCCAGCCTCAGAAACGGCTTCCTTCAAAGACGCCGAGGGCGCGAAACTTGCGGGCGCGGTCTTCGACCAGCTCGTCACCGCTCAAACCCTCGAGCTCGGTGAGGGCGCCTTCGATCGCGGCGCCAACCCGCTGACTCATCAGTTCCGGGTCGGTGTGGGCGCCGCCCACGGGCTCGTCGATCACCTTGTCGACGACGCCGAGGGAGGCGATCTCGCTCGCCGTCAGGCGTAAAGCCTTTGAAGCGTCGGCTTTACGCCCTTGGTCCTTCCACAGGATGGCGGCGCAACCCTCCGGCGAAATGACCGAGTAGATCGAGTACTGGAGCATGAAAACCCGGTTGCCGACGCCGAGGGCCAGGGCCCCGCCGCTACCGCCTTCGCCGGTGAGCGTCACGATAATCGGCACCTTTAGGGCCGCCATTTCGATCAAGTTGCGGGCGATCGCCTCCGCCTGGCCGCGCTCCTCGGCGCCGATACCCGGGTAGGCGCCTGGGGTATCGATGAAGGTCAAGACCGGTAGCGAAAAGCGTTCGGCGAGCTTGAAGATTCGCAGCGCCTTTCGGTAGCCCTCCGGCCTCGGCTGGCCGAAGTTTCGACGGATGCGTCCGCGGGTCGAGCGCCCTTTTTGGTGACCGACCACCGCCACCGACCGGCCGCGGAAAGTCGCCAAGCCGCTGACGATCGCAGCGTCGTCGGCGAAGCCCCGGTCGCCGTGGAGCTCGACCCAGTCGTCCATGATCCGCTCGACGTAGTCGAGGGTGAAGGGGCGATCCGTATGGCGCGCAACGAGGGTCGTCTGCCAATTGTCGAGTTGCTGGAAAACGTCCCGGGTCTTCTTGTCCAGGGTCCGCCTCAGCTTTTCGATCTCAGCGTCGTTTCCGCCCTGGTCGTCAAAGCCTTCTAGCTCGGCGATGCGCTGGCGGAGTTGGATCAGCGGCTGCTCAAAAGTAGTCTCTGCGCTCGACATCCGCGGAACGTAGCAAAGGCCCCAGCGAGCGTCAATCGCCGCTGCGAAGACGTCGCGTTTCAGCTCTTGGGAGCCGGCGGCCTAGAGCAGGTCCTGGGGATCGACGTCGACCACCAGGTCGCCCCGGACCGTCGCCGGAACTTTCTCCAAAGCGTCGGTCACGAGCTGCCGGAGTCGGGCTCCGGAGGGTCCCCGGAGCCCGAGCTGGAATCGCCAACGTCCGCGCAGCCGCTCGAGCGGCGCCGCCACCGGCCCGAGTACACGAAGATCGCGGCTCCGCGGATCCCGCAGGATCGCCGCCGCCAGCTGGCGAATCGAGTCGAGCGCCCTCGGCGATTCCTTGTGTTGGGAGAGCACGAGGATCATCCGACTGTAGGGTGGATACTGGAACGAGCGCCGAAAGCGCGTCTCCATCTCGGCAAACACCGCGTCGTCGTGTTCGAGGGCTGCCCGAATGGCGTAGTGGTCCGGATGATAGGTCTGGATAACCACGGTCCCCGGCCGCTCCCCGCGACCGGCCCGTCCGGCGAGCTGGGTGAGCAATGCGTAGGTGCGCTCGACGGCGCGGAAGTCAGGGAAACGCAGGTAGGTGTCGGCGAAGAGTACCGCCGCGAGGGAGACGCGGGGGAAGTGATGCCCCTTCGCGACCATCTGGGTCCCGATCAGCACCTGGGTGTCGCCGCGGGAGAAGCGCTCCAGGACCGCCGCCGCTCCGCCGGTGCGGCGACTCGCGTCGGCGTCCAGCACGTCGACGGCGACGCCGGGAAAAAGCTCTCGGAACCGCTCCTCCACCCGCTCGGTGCCGGCGCCGATCGGCTCCAGGGCGGGCTCGTCACACGCCGGGCAGCGCCGCGGCGCCGGACGTTCATCACCGCAGTAATGGCACGAGAGTCGCGTCCCCCGGCGGTGGAAGGTCATGGCCAAGCCGCAGTCTTCGCATCGGAAGTCTTCGCCACAGGCGCGGCAGAGCAGGACCGGCGCGTAGCCCCGGCGGTTGCGAAGCAAAATGGCTTGGTCTCCAGCGTCGAGGGTGCGCCGGAGCTCCTGGAGCAGGGGGCCGGAGAAGTAGATCTCACCGGTTCCCTTGCCCGCCGAATCTTCTTTGCGCAGGTCCACGAGCACGCCCCGCGGCAGGCTGCCGGGGCCGGCTCGCTCGGTCAGCTTCAGCAGTCCGAGCTTGCCCACCTCCGCGTTGTAGCGACTCTCGAGACTCGGCGTCGCCGAGACAAGGACCGCCGCGGCGCCGGCATCCCGGGCGCGCCACAGCGCAAGGTCGCGACCGTGGTATCTCGGCGACCGGTCCTGCTTATAGGCGCTGTCGTGCTCTTCATCGACCACCACGAGCCCCAGACTCGCCACCGGCGCGAAGAGGGCCGATCGAGGCCCCAGGACGACCCGCGCTTCGCCGCGACGGATCCGCTCCCACTCCTGCTGGCGCTCCGCTGAGCCGAGGTTTGAATGCAGGAGCGCCAGATCCCGACCGAACCGCCGCCGCACGGCGCTGGCGAGGGCCGGGACCAAAGCGATCTCAGGCACCATCAAGATCGCCGAGCGCCCTCCGGCGAGGCAGCGCTCCACCGCCCGGAGGTAAACCTCGGTCTTGCCGGCGCCGGTGACGCCGTGGAGCAGGAAGGGAGCATAGGTGGCCGCATCGAGGGCGCCGTGGAGCGCTTCGACCGCGGTCTGCTGGTCCGGTCGCAGCACGATCGGATCGCCGTCACCCTTCTTCCCCCCCAGGCGGTGCCGATCAAGGACCAGGCGCTCGGGCTGCGTAAATTCGCGCAAGAGCCCCAGCTTGATCAGACGCCGGATGACCCCGACGCCACATTCGGCCGAGGCGGCGACATCCCGCACGGTGGCCGGACGGCCGAGGGCCCGGAGGTCGTCCAGGACCGCTCGGGCCTGTTTGGAACGCGCCTTTTCGCGCTGCTCCTCAAAGTCGCCCGGCGCCAGCTCGACGGCCCGAACGTAGCGCCCCCCGGCCTTTTGACCCGGAACTTCCACCGACACCAGGCCAAGTCGCTCAAGTCGTTCCAGATGTTGAGGCAGCCCGTCGACTTCCAGAGCCGATGAAAGCTCCGCCAAGCGAACCCGGCGGTGCTCCAGGAGGTAGTCGAGGATGACGGCTTCCGCAGGCTCCCGCCGGGGCGCCAGGGCTCCGGCATTGGTCAATGAAACCCGGCGCTCCCCCCAGGGGGGCAAACCATTGGGCACCGTGAGGCGCACCGATTCGCCGATCGGCGCCAGGTAGTAGCGCGCTGCGAAGTCCGCTAAGGCTAGGACGTTCTCCGGCACCGCCGGCTCGACATCGAGCACCTCGAGGATCGGCTTGATTTTGTGGGCCGCCTCCGGAGCTTGATCGCTTAGAGCCATGACGACGCCGACTAAGCGGCGGCGTCCGACTTCGACTTTGACCCGACTACCCACCTGGGGCGGGACGGCGAGCCCCGCCGGCACGGCATAGGTGAGGGCGTCCGGGAGAGGTAGCGGCACGGCGACGTCCGCCCACTGCTTGGCCTCATCCCCGCGAGCCCACGGAAACTTCAGAGCCTCGGAAGGCTCGGGCTTCACGCTAGGCGTTCCCTAACTTCTCGACCTCTTGCACCAGTCGCAGCACGTCAGGATTGGTAGGCTGAAGAGCCCGCAGCTCATCCAAGGCGCTCCGGGCGCGGCCGAGATCCCGCAGGTCAAAGGCCAGGACCAGAACCTGGTTGTAGCGCGACTGCCAGTGGTTTGCGTCCAATCCAGCGACGCGCCCGAAGAGCTCCAGCGCTTTGTCGGGCTGCCCGAGGTTTCGATAGCACGCCCCCAAGTCCGTCATCACGTTGATGTCATCGGCCTTCTGGGCCAGGATCCTCTCGTAGAGGTCGGCGGCCCGCTGCCAGTTGGCGATGTCGTAATTCATATTCGCCAATCGCCGCGTGGCTTCAAGATCCTGCGGATTGGCTTCAACGTAGGCTCGGAGCTGCTGCACTTGCTGCATGGCCGCATTGGCGCCGGCGTTCGGAGCGTTCGGAACGGCCTGGGGCTGGGCCTGCGCCCGGGTCGGCACCTGGGCTCCGGCGACGACCGCACCGCGGCTAAAGCGCGGCTCCGGCTGGCGCTGCGCCATCGACTCGTGCATCACGTAGCCGGTGATGAAGCCGCCCATGGCGCCGATGAGGAGAAAGAGGAAGTGGTCGCGGGTCACGTCAACTCCTGGCGAGGGGTTCGCGGGATGGAAAGCGGGGAGGGGGGAAGGGGTCGGGTGGGGGCCGTTCAGTCGCGGGGCGACGTTGGGCCTTGAGCATAGAAAAGAGCCGCCCCCGGGTCGAGGGGCGGCCCTTATTTCGCCGGCGAAGCCGAGCCGGACTCAGTTAGCGATCGCTATCGAGCGCTCAAGAGGCGGCGGCGGCGGCCATCTCGACCTCTTCGGCCTCCGCTTTCGCCTTCTTCTTGCCCAGCTTGGCCAGGCTCTTTTCGAGGGCGGCTTCGACCACGCCTTCCGCGTCGAGCTCTTCGATGTCCCGGACGTGCGCCACTTCGCTGACGATGAAGTACTTGGCCCGCTCGTACATCTTCTTCTCACGGAAGGAGAGGCTCTTCTTCTGGCTCACGAGGCAGAGGTTCTTCAAGACTTCGGCGACTTCGGTGAGGCGCCCGGTCTTCATCTTGTCGAGGTTCTGC
>JBCDKB010000251.1:0-12027 GCA_038747035.1 Acidobacteriota bacterium
CGCATCGCCGGCGCCTCGGCCGGCGTCGAGGGACTGACCGGCGCCGACCCTTGCTTGGGCTCGCCCGGGATCGCGTCCGCCGAGGACGTCTCGGCCGTCGAAGCCGGCGGCCCGGACCTCTCCACCTCCAAAGTCGGCGCGGCGGCGGACGCTGCGTCGCGAAGCTCTAGCACCCCGGAGCTCGGCGCCGACGCGTCGGACGCAGCGCCCGAGATGTCGGCATCGGGGGCGGAAGACGGCGCCGCAGCCCCAGGGGGGACGACATCCGCGGAGAGGTCGCGCCCGGGTTCGGCCCCAGCGTCGCCCTCGCGATCCACCCGAGCCTCCGACGCTTCTATCGCAGGCGCCGCCGCCTGCTCGGCGACGCCTTCGAAGGCCGCCCCCGGCTCGAGGCTTCGGTAGAGCACCAGCGAACCCGCGGTCGCCGCCAGGACCGCCGCGGCGGCGATCCACGTCCGCCGGCCCTGGCCCCGGGGGCGCCGCGCGGCCGGAGGAAAGTCGACGACCTCGCCGACGCCGTCGCCCTCGACAGCTCCGGGGGAGCCGAAATCCTCCGGGATCTCCGCCCGCAGCGTATCCAGCAAGTCCGACGGCGGCTCGATCGCCGCATCGCCCCGCAACAGATCTTCGACGTCCCGGTCGCTTCGGCGGCTCATATCGGTACCTCCTCGAGAATTCCCCTCAGCCGCGCCGTGGCGGTCTTCAGTCGCTTGCGGATCGCGGCGCCCGTGACCTCTTCGGCGGCGGCGATCTCCTCCACCTCCATCTCCGCCCAGTAGCGGGCGGTGACGGTGAAGCGCAGTGCTTCCGGAAGCTCGAGAACTGCGCGGCGCAGCAAAGCTGCCTCTTCGCGCCTCACGGCGCGCGCGTCTAGCCCTTCGTGCCCAGCCGGTAGCCGCTCCGCCTGGTCCTCCTCCACCAGCTCAACCGGCCGCCGCTTCCGGAGATGATTGAGGAAAGTCATATAGGCGATCCGGTAGAGCCACGTGGCAAACCGAGCCCGGCCGTCGAAGCTGGCGAAAGCTTTCCACGCCCGACGATAGGTTTCCTGGGTGAGGTCGGCGGCGACATCGCGGTCGCCGCCCGCCATCTTGGCCAGGGCGGCGAAAGTCTGGGCGTAGGTCGCCTCCAACAGGCGCTCCGCCGCCTGTCGATCACCGGCTGCCGTGCGACGCACGAGGTCGCGTTCTTCACGTCGCTCCATGCTGGATTGCCTTCTCCACCCGCTTCGGCCCTCCGGCGGGATCCGTCGATTCCGCTTCCAAGGCGCGGAATCGACGGCCGGTGAGAGAGCCGCTGGGGCGAGCACGTTGACCATACTGCATTGGACACAGCGACGGCGGCGGGCGCAACCGCGGCCGCGTCATTGGGCCCTGATCCGGCGATCGCGGGCTCCCGCCCCAGTCACACCGCGGCGTTTTTCGCCGCCCTGCGACGACGCCTTTGCCGCACCTTGACATGCCCCTGGGGCTAGGCCATAATCGACTTTACCGACCGGTAAGTAACGGCCCTCGCCGTCATCGCTTTCCACCGACTTCCCGCTTGCCGGCCCGCCGAATGACGACTGAAACCCTCACCGAAACAGCCCCGACCGTCGCCACCCCAAAGAAAGGTGGACGCCGGAAAGCTTCGCTTTTCGACGACGAAAGGGCGGGCCGCATCTACCGCACCGCGGCCAAGATGATCTACGAGAAGGGTTTCGCCGCGACCTCCATGAACGAGATCGCGGAGGCCGTCGAGCTGACCAAGCCGGGGCTTTACTACTACGTGAAGGGCAAGAAAGAGCTGCTCTTCGCGATCATGTGCTTCGCCATGGACCTGCTCGATGTCGAGGTCGTCGCGCGCGCCGAAGAAGCTCGCGACCCGGAAGCGCGCCTGCGCGTCATCGTCAGCCGCCACGCCCACCTCTTTACCCAGGACGTCAGCGCGATGGCGATCCTGATCGACGAGGTCGGCGGCCTCTCCGAGGCGCAGCGAGTCGCGATCACCGCCCGGAAGCGTGCGTACTTCGACTTCATCCGCCAGACCTTGGAGGCGCTCCAAGCCGACGGGCGCATGCGGCCGATCGACACCACCACGGCCACCTTTAGCATCCTCGGCATCGTGATGTGGCTTTCCCGGTGGTACCAGTCCGACGGCCGGATGGCGAGCGACACCGTGGTCGCGGACGTGACGGAGATCGCCCTCAACGGCGTGCTCACCGGCACGGGCGCCATCCCGGGCGGCGCGGGCTTCGGCCCGTGACACTGGCCGTTCTCAACTTTTCGAGACATTTCCACTTTTCGAGATTCGTCTCGATCCTCACCCACGACGCGCCCCGGCGCGACAACGCAAGCAGCACCTGCAAGACAAGGAGCTATCGATGAGCCAAAAAGTCCGTGTGACCGAACAGGAGGCGATGGAAGTCGCCGAAGCGTCGCGCCAAACCGAGTGGAAGCAGCCCAGCTTCATGCGCGAGCTCTTCCTCGGCAACTTCCGTCTCGACCTCCTCCATCCGTACCCCCTCGACGAGGCCGAGCGTCCGGAATTCACCGCTTTCTACAACGCCCTGCGTGAATTCTTGGTCGAGCACGTGGATTCGGAGCTCATCGACGCCACCGGCGAGTACCCGGAAGCGGTGGTCGACGGCCTGCGCAAGCTCGGCGCCTTCGGCATGAAGATTCCGACCGAGTACGGCGGCCTCGGCTTCTCCCAGGTCGAGTACGGCAAAGTCATGGAGCTGCTCGGCTCCGTGGACGGCAACCTGAGCGCCCTGCTTTCCGCCCACCAGTCGATCGGCGTGCCCCAGCCGCTGAAGCTCTTCGGCACCAAGGAGCAGAAGGAAAAGTACCTCCCGCGCTGCGCCGCCGGTGAAATCTCCGCCTTCGCCCTCACCGAAGCTGACGTCGGCTCTGACCCGGCCCGCATGCTCACCTCCTTCAAGCTCTCCGAAGACGGCAAGCATTACATCCTGAACGGCCGCAAACTTTGGTGCACCAACGGCACGCTGGCCAAGATGCTCGTCGTCATGGCGACCAAGGAAGGCACCAAGAGCATCAGCGCCTTCGTCGTCGAGACCGAGTGGGAAGGCGTCAAGATCGAGAATCGTTGCCACTTCATGGGCCTGCGCGCCCTGGCCAACGCGGTGGTCTCCTTCACCGACGTCAAGATTCCGGTCGAAAACCTGATCGGTAAAGAAGGCCGCGGCCTCAAAATTGCCCTCACCACCCTCAACGACGGCCGCCTGTCCATTCCGAATGGCTCGGTGGGTACCGCCAAGCAGGCCCTGCGCATCTGCCGTGAGTGGTCCAAGGACCGCGTCCAGTGGGGCAAGCCGGTCGGCAAGCACGAGGCCATCGCCCACAAGATCGCCGACATGGCCTCCGTCACCTTCGCCATGGAGTCGGTCGCCAAGCTCGCCACCCAGATGTCCAACCGCGGCAACGTCGACATCCGCCTCGAGGCGGCGGCGGCCAAGGAATGGAACTCGTGCCGGACGTGGGAGATCATCGACGAGACCATGCAGATCCGCGGCGGACGCGGCTACGAGACCTTCCAATCGCTCAAAGACCGCGGCGCCCCGGCCGAGCCCGTCGAGCGCATGATGCGCGACTACCGCATCAACAAGATCTTCGAAGGCTCGAGCGAGATCATGCACCTGCTGATGGCCCGCGAGGCAGTCGACAAGCACCTGAGCGTCGCCGGTGCGATCATCGACCCCAACAAGGAGATCGCTGAGAAGGCCGCCGAACTGCCGTCGATCGCCACCTTCTACGCCGGCTGGTACCCGCAGCTCTGGCTCCGCAAGCCCCAGAGCTTCGCCGAGTTCGGTCCGCTGGCCGGCCACCTGCGCTTCGTTGATCGCAACGCCCGTCGCCTGGCCCGCAACGTGTTCCACGGCATGATGGTCCACCAGGCTTCGATGCAGAACAAGCAGGCGTTCCTTTTCCGCTTGGTCGACGTCGGCAACGAGCTCTTCGCCATGGCGGCGACGATCTCCCGCGCCCACGCCATGACCAAGGCCGGCCACGCCAACGCCGCCCGCGCCACCGAGCTGGCCGACCTCTTCAGCCGCCAGGCGAAGCGCAAGGTCAAGCGCCTCTTCGTGGATCTCTGGGCCAACGACGACAACCGCAAGTACCGCGTCGCCATGAACGTGCTCAAGGGTAAGCACCAGTGGCTGGAGCGGTCGGTCGAAGGCCTCGAGCAGATGGCCCACGCCGTGCGCGAAGTCGAAAAGCAAGAAGCGCGCGAAGCGGTCGCCGTCAGCGGAGGCTGACGCGACGTCCTAGCTCGGCCCCGCACAGGGGCCTAGAGGAAACCCGGGGGCTTCGGCGCCCGGGTTTTTCGTGTCTGGAAATGGGACAAGCCCCGCCACTAGGCCGGAGTCAGGCAAGACCGACCACGCCAGGTGAGGTGCGCAACGCTAACGGCGCCGGAGACTCCGCCCTCCGGGGTAGGGGCCGGGCTTGCCTCGGCCCGCATCGGAGCGGCGGTGCTTCGTTTTTCAACCGAGGTCAACATTCAAAATGAGCCTCCGGGTTCTAAGAAGCTCGGCTTCGCCTCGCTGAGGCGGGGACAAGCCCCGCCACTACGCCGGAGGGAGGCAAGACCGACCACGCCAGGTGAGGTGCGCAACGCTGACGGCGCCGGAGACTCCGCCCTCCGGGGTAGGGGCCGGGCTTGCCCCGGCCCGCGCCAACGCGTCGGTCTCGACGACTAGAAGGCTGCTGGATATGAGGGCGCTGCTAGCCCGCACCCCATTGAGGAACTCGACTTCTCCTCGGCGGGCGGGGACAAGCCCCGCCCCCACGCCCCAAACAAGAAAACAGCCGCCGGGGGTCTAGAGAAAGCTAGGGATGCGCTCCAGCCAGGCGGAGCGGGGGACGAGCTGCCCCCTCCTCCCGAGACCTAGAGCCAACCCTGGCGACGGGCGATGCGCGCCGCTTCGGTGCGATTAGAGGCCCCGGTTTTGCCGATGGCCTCGGAGAGGTAGTTCCGCACCGTGCCTTCCGAGAGGTGCAATCGCTCCGCGATCTTCGCCGTTGACAGCCCCTCCCCCGCCAGCCGCAGGCTCTGCCGCTCGCGGTCGGTGAGCGGGTCGCTCGCACCCCAAGCCTCGGCGGCGAGGGCGGGGGCGATGGCGCGGCCTCCGGAGCCGACGGTCCGCAGCGCCGCCGCCAGCTCTTCCGACGGCGCGTCCTTCAGCAAGTAACCCCGCACCCCGGCGTCGAGGGCACGACGCAGGTAGCCGGGACGGGCAAAGGTGGTGAGGATCACGACGGCCGGGCCCTTCGGCGGCGCCTCGAGCGTCGATGCGAGCTCGAGCCCGGTCAAGCCCGGCATCTCAATGTCGGTGACGACGATGTCGGGCCGCAGCTCGCCGACCAGCGCCAGGGCCTCTTCGCCATCCGCCGCGCGGCCGACGACTTCGAGATCGTCCTCGAGGTCGAGCAGCGCCGCGAGCGCCCCGAGCACCATGCCCTGGTCTTCGGCGAGCACGATGCGCAGCGTCACGCCGGCTCCGGCAGCGCCGATCCGGCGACGCCCCCCACGACCGCGGGCGCCGACGGCGCCCCCATCGGCACGCTGGCGGTGACGCGGAATCCGCCGTCGCCACCGAGTCGCCCTTCCACCTCGAGCCGGCCGCCGAGTCCCGCCAGCCGCTGACGCATGCTCTCAAGGCCGTGCCCGCCCGCCGTTCCACCGGCGCGGGCTCCGCGGCCGTCGTCTTCGACGGTGAGCACCACCGCCGAGGTCAGGCGACTTAGGCGCACCGAGCACCGGGAGGCCCGGGAGTGGCGAACGACGTTGGTGAGCGCCTCGCGCAACACCATCGCCAGCGCCGTTTCCCCACGGGGGTCGAGGTCGAGCTCGGGGAGCTCCGCATCAAGCGTGATCCCCTTGGCCTCACACACGAGCCGCGCCCGCTTGAGCTCCCCCGCGAGGCCGACGTCGGCGAATCCCGCCACCGCCGACCGCACCTGTCCGAGGGCGTCCCGGGAGATGCGCTCGACATCGGCGATCTCGGTGCTCGCCCTGGGGTCCCCGCGCTCAGAGAGTTTGCGCGCCAGCTCCGCCTTGACGGTGATGACGGTCAGCGTGTGGCCGAGCAGGTCATGCAAGTCGCGGGCGATTCGCTCACGCTCGGCCACCGACGCCAGACGCTCTACTTCTTCCTGGGAGCGCTGGAGGGCCGCATTTTTTCGCCCGACTTCGGCGTAGTAGACGTTCACCGAACCGATCATCACCACCAGGACCGAGGTCAGCGCCAGCCAAAACCACGACATGCCGAAGGCGACGGTGGTCGCCACGGCCGCGGCGACGATCGCGCCGATCGACCACCAGCCTCGGCGCGTCGTCCCGAGGTATCCGGCGAAGCCCGAGGCGTAGATGAAGAAGGTCAAAGCGCCGGGGTTGAGCGTCGTGAGTAGCACGCCGATCACAACGATCCCGGCCATATTCAGCATCAGTCGGCGACCGGTCTGCCAGAAGCCGTTGAAATAGAGCACGAAGAAGGCGACAAGGGCGGGCCAGGTCCAGATCAGCTCCCGCTCGGTCGGCGGCTGGAAGGCCCAGCGCCCGAGGTAGAAGCTCAGGTAGAAGAGCCACAGGTACGGCGTCCAGCCGATCTCGGGGCGATTGGGCAGCAATCGCCGGTGCACGGCGACGACCCCGCGGAGAACCGCCTGGATCAACGGATCTCCACGTCGTCGAGCTCGAATCGGAAGCTACCGCTCGGGTTACCGGCGGTAAACGCGACGCCGCGGACCGTCGACGGGTCGGCCCGGTTGAAGCTATCGAGGGCAAAAACGACGGTCTGCCACTCGCCGTCGGCGCTAAAGGTTCGGGTCGGCGGAATGCCAGTCATATCGCCGGAGAATAGCATCGCCGTATAGGTGCGGCCGTCGCCGCGGACCCGGAAGCGCAGCTCGGAGCGGGCCGAGAGATCGACCGGCTCCATGGCGCCGGGGCCAGGGAAAACGACCGCCCCCGCCCAGGGGAACATGGCGCCGGCCTTGATCTCCCCGGTGACGACGAGGGCGCCGTCTGTGACGGTCAACGTCGCCACCGAGGCGCCGCCCCGGATGCTGTCGGTGGTTTCGCCCCAGCCGAAGCCGTAGCGGGTCTTGAGCCCGTCCTCGAAATCCGAAAGCAGCGTTTCTTCGGGCGCCGCCGCGACAATCTCTTCCGCGGTCGATGCTGAGGCTGCCAGATTGATCCGGCGCCCGGCTTTGAACACGTCCGTCAAGCGCCGGGTCGCCGCAATATCTAGACTCGGGTCCCCGTCGACCAGGACGAGGTCCGCGATCGCCCCCACCTCGAGCGTGCCGCGGGCCGGTCCCCCGAGCTTGAAGGCGACGGCCGGGGTGCGGGTGCCGGCGACGAGCGCCGCCAGCGGGCTCAATCCGGACTCGACCAGCAAGGCCAGCTCCCGGTGTTGGGAAAGGCCCATGGCGGTCGCCGGATTGGGGGCGTCCGAACCGGCGAGGATCGGCACCCCCGCCTCATAAAGCAGTCGAACGCTCTCCTTCGGCACGTCCATCGGAAGCGCCGCCTCCGCCGGGAAGCGCTGGTTGAGCCCCGCCCGCTGCGCGTCGGACAAGCGCGTCCCCCACTCCCCTTCCGCCATCGCCATGGACGGCGAGGGGTCGGCCATGCCTTCGGCGACCACCAGGGTCGGGATCACGAAGATCCCGGACGCTTTGAAAACCTCGACCTCCGCCGCCGTCGGGATTCGGTCGCGCCAGACGTGGACCAAGCCGTCGGCCCCGAGCTCGGTGACGGCGAGGGCGTCATCGAGGCGCGAGACGTGGACCACCGCCAGCACGTCCCGGGCGTGGGCTTCCCGGATGAGCGCCGACACGCGCTCCATATCGAGGGTATTGATGCCCTCCCTCCAGCCAGGCTCGACGACGATCTTGATCCAGTCTGACCCTTCCGCTATGCGCGCCGCCACCCACTCCGGTACCTCTTCCACGCTGTCGACCGTATCCACGGCGACGCCGTATTGGGTCCCGTGACCGCCTTCCACCGTCGCCAGGGTTCCGGCGGAAAACAGGTCGGATCGGTCGGTGGCGCCGCCGGCCTCGCGGTCTTGTCGCGCCGCAGTCACTTCGTCGAGGCCGGTGAAGTGGTCGAGCATGGTCGTGACGCCGAAGCGCACGGCGTCGCTGCGCGCGCTCCCCCACGAGTGGACGTGGGCATCGATGAGCCCGGGCATGACCGTCTGGCCGGCGCCGTCGATACGGGCCACGCCTTCCGGGATCTCGAGCCCCGGCCCGACGGCCGCAATGCGCCCGGCTGTGACGAGGAGATCCACCTCGGTCAGCATCTTCTCGCCGTCAAAGGCGCGGACGCCGAGGATCGCGAATGAACCGTCCGCGCTGTCCCCGTCGCCCGCGGCGACCTGCGACTCCTCCGTCGGCGTCGGCAGCGCAAAGAGCCCCGCGATCATCACAGCGAAAAAGGCGACGAGGAAGCCGAGGACCCGGCCGCCACTGGGGACGTCGTCGAGAGTGTTATCTGAATGGGCCTTAGAACTATCAGGGCTGTGGGTCACGGGAAGGCTCCGAAGGTCGGAAAGGTCGCAGGGGATTGGCCAGGACTGGGAGAAATAGAGGCTTAGCGCCGATCTAGCGGCGGAAACCGCGCGCGGCGACGAGCAAGCACACCGCGGTCATCGCCAAGAGAACGCCGACGTGCAGCGCCACCGGCTGGCCGACGCTCCTGCCGACGACGCCGAGGGCCAGCTGGGACAGGTGATAGGGCGGTAGAACGACGGCGAGCTTCTGCAGGAATTCCGGCAGCACCTGAATCGGAATCCACAGCCCCGACAGGAATGCCGTCGGCAGGTAGATCAGATTGATGATCGCCGGCGCGCCGTTGCCGCTCGCGTAGGTGCCGATCGCCAGGCCGAGGGCGGCGAACGGCAGCGACCCCAGCAGCAGGGCGGCGGCGAGGCCGATCCACTCCCCGCGCTCAAAGCGGACGCCGCCGAAGATCGCCGCGAGGCCGAAAAGCTCGGCGAGCACGAGACCCGAGAAGACGAGGGAAGAGGTCATCTTGCCCGCCAAGAAGGCCCCGGGCGGCACCGGCGCCACCCGCTTGAGCAGCATTTCCCCCGACTCGCGGGCGACCGCCACGCTCACCCCGAAGCCGAAGAGGGCCGTACCGATGACGCCGAAAGCGCCGTAGGTGGCGAGCAAGTAGCTCGAATAGCCGTTCGACTGCCCGAAGACGATGCCGAAGAAAAAGTAGAACATGGCCGGGAAAAGCAGCGTCGGGATGGAGAACGACGGCTGGCGCCAGGTTTGGAGCAGCTCCGCCTGCATTTCAAGCAGGTACGGCACCGCGCGGAAACGGGGGCGCTCGAGGGGCTCGAGCTCACTGCGGGCGAGAACATCGGCGGCGGACTGGCTCATGCGGCACGCTCCTGGTCTTGGTCGTCACGGGTGAGGGCGAGGAAGGCCTGCTCAAGGCCGGCGCCGCCGACCTCCAAAGCGGAAAGCCCCGGATCGAGGTCGAAGAGCTGGCGCAGCACGTCTTCCGCCCGGGCGGTAAAGATCTCCGTCGCGGCGCCGCGCCGTTCCACCCGATTAACGCCCCCGATCGCCCGCAGGCGAGCCAGGTCGATCGAGGTCACGCACGAGATCCGGCGCCCCGACACGCTCGCTTCGATCTCCGTCGGCGTGCCTTCGGCGATCAGGGTGCCCCGGTGGATCACCGCCACCCGGTCAGCCAGCGCGTCCGCCTCTTCAAGGTGGTGGGTGGTGAGCAGCACGCTGCGCCCCGCCGAGGCCACGTCCCGCACGCTCTGCCACAGCCGACGCCTCGACTCGAGGTCCATGCCCGCCGACGGCTCGTCGAGGAAGACGAGCTCCGGATCACCGGCCATGGCGAGGCCCAGCATCAAACGCTGGAGCTGCCCGCCGGAAAGCGCGTCGGTCCGCCGGTCCAGCAGCTCCCCGAGGTCCGCGAGCTCCACCAGGAATCTGAGCGACGCCGGCCGCGGATAGTACGACCGGTAGAGCTGCAGCGTCTCCCGCACCGTCAACGTCGGCGCCAGGCCGCTGACCTGGAGCATCGCCCCGAGGCGCGTGCGCACCTCGATCGAGCGCGGATCCAAACCAAAGACCGTCGCCGCCCCGCCGTCGGGCCGAAGCAGACCCAAAAGCAGCGAAATCGCCGTCGTCTTGCCGGCGCCGTTCGGCCCCAAGAGCGCCAGAACCTCGCCGCGATGGACGTCCAGGCTCAGGCCATCGAGGGCCCGGACCGAACCGTAGTGCTTGGAAACATCAACCAACTGCGCGACCGGCGGCCGCGCCGACGCACCGCCGAGACCACGGCCGGAGATGTCGAGTGCTTGAGAAGACATGGTGCTTTCCTCCATCTAGGCGCCGGCCCCGTCGCCAGCGTCAAGGAAAGCTTAGGCACTCCGCGAGAAACCCAGTAGTGCCGGCCGTCAGCACTTGGGCATGACAGTTGTCATGGCCGAGGGGCGACAACCTCGCACACATAAGCCACAGATTCGCCGTCGTCGTCCGCGGGCGACTTAGAACTGAGGACGATCTATGGGAGGCAATAGCAGCCTATGACTTGCTGCCTGCACCCGTGATGAGCTTTTCAAACGACTCCAGGACAGCCCCGAGCGGGCTCGTCGAAGGCGTCGACGGCGCGATCGCACGACCGGCGGTCTTTATAAATCCTAAGACCACAGCGACCGCAATGGTCGAGTAGATACCCAAGACAGGCAGCTTATGGAGCGCTTGCGCGGACTGGGTTGTTCCGATGAACATCGCCGACCAAGCCAATAGAGCCGTATTAGCTACGCAGAACAAGAAAGCATAGGTCAAAGCAGTCAACAACTTGTCATGAACTGGCGAGGCGCTTCCGAAAGAGACTCTTTGCCCGCCAAAGGTAGGGAGCCAGTGACCGCTTCGCCTCCACTCCAACTCAAGACCAGCCAGTGAGTTCGGAAACCTCTGAACTTCAGCCAGTGAGCGTGACGCAGAAATCCGCTCCAAAGGAAGCGGCTCCGAAACGAGCACTGCTTTACCATTCCTTTTCGACCCTGAACCCGTCTCAAGAGGCTCGAGAATCTCGGTTCTTTTCGAGGCTCGCCAATTCAACTCGCGCGTCGCCTGCTCACTAGAGTCACTACCGACTACCCCCGAGGCTTGAATTTTCTCCAACCCGATCGGTTTCTCTTTCGCCTCTCCAGCCTTCGGATTGAAAGAGCCATTCCGCTGCTGAGCGACAGCACTCTCCGTCGCCGATTGGTTTGCGGTGTTCTCCAACATTCCATCTCCTTTGAGTTAATCAAGCAGCACTCTGGGCCAGAAGTAGATAGTGATGCTCAATGAGGCTGGGCTCAATAACAAGGGTCTCGTCATTCCGTGCATGAACTCTTGTGAGGGCCCAAGGCGTTTCCGCGTGATTGGTCATAGCAAGGAGGCCTCGACCGTCGAATTTCTTGTACTCATTCCAAACGAACTCAATAAGCTGGACCGCCCTAGAGGGAAGGGCTCGAAACATCGTCCCAGCACTTGCAGGATCGAGATAATTGGCCACTTTTCCTTCTCCGAAGTCTCGCTGGAGAAGGAGGTCTAAGGTCGCAATAAGTGGACCGTAAGGGCCGGCAATGATCTTCTCGGAAAATATCGCTCGGTCCATGCACACCAAGCTCCAACCGTAAGCAATATAGACAAGCCTTTGAAGTTTAAGCGCATCAAGGCCTCCCTCATCCTCGGCGAGGCTGAGAAAGTGATTCGCTACAACTAAGACTTCAACTGCCATCTAACGGTCGTCCCTAAAGCATTACCCCAGTCAATGCTCGATTCGAGGCCGCCTACCCCACCCGACACCAGAACGAAAGGCTAGCCTTCTATGTTTTTCTTATCCGCAAACTTCTTCAACTCAAACTTTTCATAACCCTTCAAACTGATCCCAGAACGATCTTTCAGAAGATCGAGATTGTCATCGATCCACCGCTCAATCATGTACGCCGCGCCTTCTGCTTGGCTCATCCCCCGCTTTTCCACGAAG
>JBCDKB010000252.1:0-11995 GCA_038747035.1 Acidobacteriota bacterium
GCCGAAGCCTGACAGATCATGTCAGCGCGATGGGTCCCTTGCCGGCCATCAAGAATCGCCTTCAAGAATCCAGGTCCCGTTCAGCCCCTAGGGCCAGAAGGCCGGCCTTGGCGCCGATCTGACTGAGCCCGGCCACGATGGAGTGGGCTGGCACCGAGCCTGCATATAGAAAAATTGCTATACATCTTATTTTTAAGTCGTGACTCCCCCGGAAGACTGCACGAGGAGTGAATATCCGATGAGTACAGCGCCGCCGCTTTACGCTGAAAAAACCGAAGATCGCCAGCTCCATGACTCGATGGAGCGTTCCCGCCGCCACGCCGAGGGCGGCATCAAGAAGGGAAAGAAGTTCCGCGACGGCGTCCCCAAGGCGTTCTTCCCCGAACGCCACTCCATGACGGAGCCCAGGCCGCTGGCGGATAAGGCGGCCCCCGCGGCCCCGGACGCCGGCGTGCTGGCGCTCACGCGCTTGGGATTCGGCGTCAGCGAAAGCGACCTCAATGCGTTCAACGCCCTCGGCGGCACCGACGCCGCCCGCTTCCAGGCGTGGATCAACCAGCAGCTCAATCCGGCCTCCATCGACGACTCGGCCTGCGACGCCCGCGTCAGCCAGGCCGGCTATACGACCCTAGGGAAGACCACGACCCGGCTGTGGACCGAGCACCTGCAGGCCGAAGACTGGCAAATCGTCATGCAGCCGTTCTGGGAAACCCACGGCCGCACCTGGCTGCGCGCCATCCATTCCAAGCGCCAGCTCAACGAAATCATGGTCGACTTCTGGCACAACCACTTCAACATCTTCGCCGATGAGGTGCCCTATGGCCCCCTCTGGGCCCACTGGGACCGCGACGTGATCCGCGCCAACGCCCTGGGCAATTTCCGCCAGATGCTCGAGGCCTCGGCGGCGTCACCGGCCATGCTCTTCTACCTCGACAACGCCTACAACTCGAACGAAGACGCGAACGAGAACTACGCCCGGGAGCTGATGGAGCTGCACACCCTGGGGGCTGACCACTACTTCGGCTCAACCGCCCCAAACCAGGTCCCCACCCACCCCGACGGCACGCCCATGGGCTACGTGGAAGACGACGTCGTCGAGGCGGCCCGCTGTCTCACCGGCTGGACCGTGGACACGCAGTGGGTCTACTGGCAATTCGGCGAGACGGGTAACTTCCGCTACGAGGCGCCGTGGCACGACACCGGCGCCAAGAGCGTGGTCGGCCTGTCGGTCCCGGCGGGCCAAGGTGACCTCCAGGACGCCCGCGACCTCTTCGACCACCTCGCGAGCCACCCCGGCACCGCGGCCTTCGTCGCCGGCAAGATCGCCCGCCGCCTGATGGCCGACCAGCCGCCCCAGTCGGTGGTCGACGACGCCGCAGCGACGTTCTTGGCCCACGTCGGAGCGGCCGACCAGATCGCCCGCGTGGTGCGTTCCATCCTCGAGCACCCACTCTTCCTGGTCACCTGGGGCGAAAAGGTCAAGCGACCGTTCGAAATCGCCGCGTCCATGTTCCGCGGCGTCGGCGTCGAGCTTCCTTTCGATCTCCAGGACATGATCAACGGCACCTCGGGCTGGTTCCTTTGGGAGTACCGCCAGACCGGCCATGCGCTCTTCCGCTGGGCGCCGCCGAATGGCTACCCGGACATCAAGGAGAAGTGGAACACCACCTCTCCGCGGGTGATGACCTGGCGCCTCGCGAATATGCTGCTCGGTATTTGGGATGAGGACACGGACTACTTCCTCTTCGATCTCCGACAGATGACGCCGGCGGGCGTCCGCTCGGCCCAAGAGATCGTCGGCTACTGGAGCCAGCGCATCCTCGGCCGCGCCCTGCCGACGAGCGAAGCGCAGCCGCTCATCGATTTCATGGCCCAGGACAGCAATCCCGACGCGGACCTGCCGATCGACGCCGACTGGGAGACCGCCGAACGCCTCCGCGGCACGGTTTCACTGATCTTGATGTCGCCCACGTCGCTCTGGAAGTGACGTCGCGCACGCCGCGACGTCTCGCCAGTCTGCCGAGCTAACACACCCCAGACATCAAGACTCCGAGGAGTTTTCCCATGATCAAATCCACCCGCCGCGGCTTCCTCGTCGGCTGCTCCGCCGCCATCGCCAGCTACGCCGGATCGCGCTTCAATACGCTGTCTTTCGGCGACCCGAACCAGAATTCCGAGATCATGATCGTCGTCTTCCTGCGCGGCGGCCTCGACGGTCTGAACCTGGTGCCGCCGATCGCCGGCGCCGACCGCGGCCACTACGAAGCCGCGCGCCCGAACTTGGCGATTCCGAATTCGGGCCCGAACGCCGCCCTTTCGCTTAATGCGCAATTCGGCCTCCACCCGTCTGCGGCGCCGCTGCTCGACCTCTACCAGAACGGCAACCTCGCCATCGTGCAGGCGGTGGGCATGAGCACGGTGATCAACAAGTCCCACTTCGACGCCATGCAGTTCGTCGAGCTCGGGACGCCGGGTCAGAAGTCGATGAGCACCGGCTGGCTCACCCGCCATCTGCAGACAGCGAACAACCTGCCCACCGACCTGGTCATGCCTTCCTTGGCGATCGGTGACCTCCAGCCGACTTCACTCGCCGGCGAGCTCAATACGGTCAATATGAACGACCCGCGGTCGTTCAATATCTCGAATGGCCCGTGGAATTGGCGACCCCAGCAGAAGGACGCCCTGCGCTCCATGTTCGAGGCCAACACCAGCTGGCTCCACGACGGCGGCGTGTCGGCGCTCAACGCGGTGGACATCATCGAGTCGAGCGTCACCGGCGAGTACGTGCCGTCCAACGGCGCGTCCTACCCCGAGGGCCCTTTCGGTCAGCAGCTGCAGGTGCTCGCCCAGATGATCAAGCTCGACCTCGGCCTCCAGGTCGCGACGCTCGATTTCGGCGGCTGGGACACCCACGAGTCCCAAGGCACCACCGACGGCGTTTTCGCCGACCAGGTCGCCACCTTGAGCCAGGGCCTAAACGCGCTCTACACCGACCTCGACGGCACCGGCGCCAGCAACTACACCAACCGCCTGACCGTCGTCGCCCAAAGCGAATTTGGCCGCGAGCTGCGGGAAAACGGCGACAACGGCACCGAGCACGGCTACGGCAACCAGATGCTGGTGCTTTCGGGCAACGCCATCGGCGGCCTGCACGGCAACTGGCCGGGCCTCGGCGCCGGCCAGCTCATCGACGGCACCGACTTGGCCGTGACCACCGACTACCGCCAGGTGCTGTCGGAAATCCTGATCCGCCGCATGTGCAACACCAATATCGAGACGATCTTCCCGGGCTACACCGGCTACCAGCCCCTCGGCATCGTCAACGGCCCCGACCTGCCGCTACCCGGGATCTTCTCCGACGGCTTCGAGTCCGGAAACCTCAACGCCTGGTCCGGCGTCGTCGGCGGCTAGTCGCCTCCTTCGTCAAGTCTCAGAAATCAAATTCCACGGTTTTGCCTCGGGGACATCCGAGGTCCGGATGGCGGGCGACCCCACATCGCTCGCCACTTTTTTTATGGCCTGATCGAGGCCACCAGCCGGTGGACGCCGGTGGACGGGTTGCGGCCGGCTTCACCGTCCCGTTTGGCCTCTTGCTCCATGCGCGCGGCGCGTCGGCAGGCATCGTCGAGCCCCGGGCCGAGGAGCGGAAAACTCACTCGCTTCGCGTAGCCTTCGAGATAGGAACCGACAAGGCGCTGGACGTCGTGCCGATGGCGTGCCCCCGGGCTCTCGCGGAAGTGCAGCAGCAGCCACAGCTCGAAGCACGGATTGGAGATGGCGAGGTGAATGTCGTGGGCCCGCGCCAGCTCCCGGGCTTCCCCCAGCTTCGGATGGGCGTCGACGTCGAAGACGCACCAGACTTCGTCATAGTCGAGGAAAGGATCCCGCTCGCGCTTGGCCCGGGTCTTCGCGTCTCGCTTCCGCTCCACGGCCTCAGCGACCAGCGTCCTGGGGACGCCGTGGATTTTTGGAATCACCACCTCGACCGTCGCGCTCTTTAGCCAGCGCTCCAGCCCGCGGATATAGCCAGGCTCCGTGACCTGCCCTTCACAAAGGACTAGGAGCCGACGACGAACGGTCCGATGTACTCTCCCCCGCCCCGCAGGTCGGCGGCGGTCTCGGAAACGCCGCGCCACGACTAGGGATCCATCGGCGCGATGAGCTCGCCGAGGTAGGGAACTGCCCCATAGCGCCCTTGGAGGTAGCCTCGCTCGAGATTCTCGTCCTTCCGCGGCTTGTAGTCACTCAGCGGGTAAAGCGACGTGGCGCCGTCACGATCCTTCTCGGTCAACCACACCTGGTCTCGACGAAGCGGTCGATTTCCGAGCTGCGTCCCGAGCAGCTGCGTGTCGTGGGTGGTGAAAATCAGCTGGGCGTTGCGCGGGTTAGTCTCTGGATCGTTAAACTTCGAGATCAGCTCGGCGGCGAGGCGGGGGTGCAGACTCGACTCCAGCTCATCGACACAGAGAACTCCGCCAGATTCCAGCGCATCGAGAATAAAAGGCCCGAGAAGAAAAAGAGCCTTCGTCCCCTCGGACTCTTCCTTGATTGAGAGCCAGGAGTCAGACGCCGGTGTCCCGTGCTGCAGAAAGAAACTCGCGTCCTCCTGGGTCTCCCCGTCTTCAAGCCTGACGTTCGAGATGCCGATATCCGCTTCTTTCAGCAAATCAAGCACTCGCCGAAACCGCTTCCGCATTCCGGAGAGTCGTTGGTCCAATGGCTCCTCTTCCAGGCTGGCCGCTAGGGTATCGGTTGCAAGAGCGAAGGTATGGGGAGAATCCTTGAAGTCGTCAGGACCGAGCCTCTTGTGCTGGCCCCTAAAGACCAAGGCCTCAAACCACCCGTGCACCGGCTGGAACTGGGCCTGCCCCAGCTGAACCGACGCCGAGAGGAAAAGGGAGTTAGGCCGCGTGACCTGCTCCACAAGCTTCTTCTCGCCTCCGAGCTTGCCACCGAAGCGGAAATCCTGACCTTCACGCTCAAACCACATCTGCTTGCGTCCGTGCGGCCACGCGTAGAGCCACTCCTCCTCGAAGGCGCTGTCCGAGGCGGCGAAGCCGTACTGATACCGGACACCGTCTGCGACGAAGAGCACTTCGAAAACCGACGGCTCCTGGCGAGCGTCATCGAAAGCAAAAGGACTCCTCGGGACGCCGCCGTCTGGCGGCCACGACCTGTGGGACTCGATCACGGCGGAACGCATGAACTCGAACGCCCTCAGGACGTTGGTCTTGCCGCTCGCGTTGGCGCCGTAGATCGCAGCCGCCGGAAGCAGCTGGCCACGGTAGCCGGGAATCTCGCGCCGACGCTCGTCGTCCTTCGGGCCCGAAGCGGCCTCCAAGCTGAGGACCTGTTCCGAGCGGATCGAGCGGTGGTTGGCGAATCTGGCTTCGATTAGCATCGCCGCTAAAGCCTACCAGAAGCTCTTTTAACGCCTAAATGCGGACCATTCTCGCAAAAATTAGGCCGAAAGTAGTCAAGCTCTCGGATTTCGAACTCAGGCGAGACTCGCTAGTGGGCGCCGAGGGCGAGCTCGTAGGCTTCGCGGTAGAGGCCGGCGACGGTTTGCCAGCTGAGCTCGGCGACGGCTTTGCGGCGACCTTTGTCACCCCAGGCGCGGGCTCGGGGCAGGTCGCCGGCTAAGTCGAGCAGGGCGTCGACGGTGGCGTCGGCGTCGAATTCGGGGACGAGGCGACCGTTCTCGCGGTCTTTGACCGCGAGCGGGATGCCGGAGACCTCGCTCGCGACCACCGGCAGGCCGCTGGCCATGCTTTCGAGGATGACGTTGGGCAAGCCGTCGACGTTATTCGCCGGGTCGTGGACCGCGGGGAGCACAAAGATATCGGCGGCGCGGTAGAGGTCGGGCAGCGTGTCGCGGAGCACGGCGCCCGGGAAGTGGACGCGACCGGCCCACGCGGACGCCTTGCGCTTGAACTCTTCCAGACGGTCGCCGGCGCCGGCGAGCACGAGGTGTAAAGCCGGGTTGCCTTCCATCAGGCGATCGAGGCGCTCGAGCAGCACCTGGTAGCCCTTCTTTGTCGCCATACGCCCGACGGAGACGACCATGGGGGCGTCGTCCGGAATGCCGAGTTTCTGGCGCCATTCGCTGCGCTTGGAGCGGTCCGGCGAGAATTTGACGCTATCGACGCCGTAGGGAATGACTTTCGAATACGCCGGATCAAAGCCGAGGGCGCACACCCGGTCGACGAGCTCCGGCGAGCAGCCGGTGAGCACCGTCGTCCGCCGGAGCGTGTGGCCGACCCAGCGGCGAATCTCTTTACGTTCGGCTAAGAAAACGTCGCTGCCGTGTAGGCCCACCGCAATCGGGACGCGCCGCGCGAAGCCCGCCACGGCGAGGGCGTTGGGGACGAGCCAGTGCGCTTGGATCAAGTCGTAATGCTGACGCTTCAGCTCCCGGGCCACCGCCCGTCGGGCGCCGACCAGATAGAGCGGCGTCGCCACCATGGCGCCGCGCTTCATCTTCTCGTCGGCGTCGAGGCTCCGGCTGTAGCCCAGAAGCTCCAGCGATTCCGGCGCGTAGCGGAAGCTGCGCACGACAACGCCGTCATCGTCCCATTCAGCCTTCACGTCCGGGGCGTGGGGCAGGAGCACCGTCACTTCATCTCCGGCCGCCACCAGGTGGCGGGCCAGATCTCGTATGAACGGGCCGGCGGTATCGCCGTCGAAGCGCGGGTAAGTTTGGGTCAGGAAAAGAAAACGACGCTTTGCCATTGTGGAAACCCGAAGGCTATATTGAAAACAAGAAGGACTAGGGAACGCGCCGGACGCGAGGGCGAGGCGGATTTGGGGGGCGCGCCGGGCCGGCGCCTAGCCGACCAGCTCGCGGATGGAATAGCTATCGCGGCGCCGAAAATTCTTGTGCGTGATCATTTCGCCGAGTAGACCCGTCGTCAGGGTCTGGAATCCCAGCACCATCAAGAGCACCCCGAGGAGGAGCAGCGGCCGGTTCGACAGCGAGGCGTCGAAGAAGAGCCACAGCACCGCCAGGTAGGCGTTGATGACGAAGCCCAGGCCGAAGAAGCCGAGGCCGATCATGCCGAAGAGGTGCAAAGGCCGCCGCGTGTATTTGGTGATGAAGAGGACCGTAATGAGGTCGAGCAGTCCCTTGTAGAAGCGGTCCCACCCGTACTTGCTGTGGCCGTGCTGACGCTTGGCGTGCTCGACCTTGATCTCACCGACACGGAACCCGCGGCGGCTGGCCAAGACCGGGATATACCGGTGCAGCTCGCCGTAGATCGCCACCTGCTCGAGGGCCTCCCGGCGGTAGGCCTTGAAGCCGCAGTTGAAATCGTGGAGATCGACCTGGGCCAGCTTGCGGGTCGCCCAGTTGAAGAGCTTCGACGGGTAGCGCTTCGATAGCGGATCCTGCCGATCCCGCTTCCAACCGGACACTAGATCCAGGTCTTCGCCGTCGAGCTTCTCGAGGAAGCGCGGAATCTCTTCAGGGACGTCTTGGAGGTCGCCGTCCATGGTGACGACGATGGCGCCTCGGCTGTGCTCGACGCCGGCGGAGATGGCCGCGGCTTTGCCGAAGTTCCGGCGAAAGCGCACGAGGCGGATCCTGGGGTCGCGGGCGTTCTCTTCGCGCACGCGCTCGGCGGTGCCGTCGGTGGAGCCGTCATCGACGAAGACGATCTCGAAGGTGCGATCGAGGCCTTCGAGGACCGAGCTCACGCGGCTGATGAGCTCGCCGACGCTATCGGCCTCGTTGAGCACGGGCACAAGGACGCTCACGTCCGGGTTGGATGGCGAAGCCGGGAGCACAGCGGTCTCCGGAGCGGTGTTGGATCCGAGGGAAGTCATGGGGAGCGGGGCCGGGGGCGGGCGGGTCTATGGCTCAACCCGCGCGGGGCGCAGATCATAGCAGTCAGCGCCCGACGCACCAACGCCGACGGAGAATCAGCGCATGAGCTGGTGATAGCGCTCGATCGTCTCTTCCGCAGGCTCGGCGTGGAGGTCTTTGAGCAACTCCTGGAGGTGGACGAATTGCCGCCGCACCAGGTCACGGCGGCCGCGTCGGCCATAGAGATCCATCAGCTCGAGGTGGACCTTCTCTTCGAAGGGCTCATCGAGCAAGAGTCGCCTGTAGGCGTCGAGGGCGAGGGTCTCGCGTCCGAGCCCGGCCGCGAGACGGCCGATATTCCGCAGCATACTGAGGTAGTGCCCGCGCTGACGTCGGCGGGGTCCGTCGATCCAATCCGCCTCAAAACCTTCAAGCAGCGGACCGCGGTAAAGCCGCCACGCCGCCTCCAGCTCGGCGAGCGCCTCTTCCGCCTGTCGCTCGGAAGACGTGTCCCGGGCGAGGGCGGAGGTCAGCAAACGGTCAAAAGCCTCGACGTCGATATCCCACCCCAGGGACGGATCGAGGGCGTAGATTCCGTGGCGCTGCACCACACCGGCGGCCAGGCCGCCGCCGAGGGCGCGGCGGGCCGTACTCAAAGTCGGATGGAAGTTGCGCTTGATATGCGCGGCGGACTGCTCCGGGAAAAGCGCCTCCACCAGTTCATCCCGGGGCAGGCGGTGATCCGGCGCCAGGGCCAGCCGGGCGACGGCGAGCAGCGAGCGATGCAAACGCCACTGGATCGCATGCTCCCCGGCGTCGTCGAGGCGGCGGACCTTCGGGACGCCGAGTATCGAGACGCGGAAAGAGACAGTCGACGTTAACGGCGGCGGGGGCGCCGACACGTGAGCCTCCACGGAAGGGAATCCGACCGAAAAAAGTCCGGACGCTCCAGGGGCACCGGCGGCCGCCAACGCCCGAACCGCCACGTCAGCCCGCCCGCATTCCGCGGCCGCCGCCGCCAGACGGCGTAGCCGGCGAGTCGGGGGCGGCCCGGCGTCCCCGAGGGCCCGCCGCAGATCGGCCCGGCGGGGTGCGTGGTCACCGACAAGCGCCCAGTCCCACGCCAGCCGCTCGAACGCCGCCGAGAGCTCCGGCGTCCAGCGGAAAGCGCGCCGCCACAAGTCCGCGGGCACCGCGGGCATCCCGTCGACCCCGGCGACGGCGACCACCGTCGACAAGACCTCCCGTTCCGCCGCTCCGAGGGCGTCGAGGTCGAGCTCCGGAGAGGAGTCGCCGTGCAGGCGTCGGGGGGCAAACAGACGGTGCGGGACGGCGCCGAACTGCGGACGCGGAGCCCCGCCGACCACGAGCGTCGCACCCGGCGGCAGGTGGAGAGCTACGGCCTCCGCAGTCTCGGGGCGAAGACGCCCCCTGACCACTGCGATATCTCCATCCTCGAGATCCGCGGGGGCCCCGGCCCCCTCCGTCGCATCCGCGAGCCACGCTTCGAGGTGCTCCGCGTCCAGCCAGAAGCCGGCGTCAGTCGACGCGAGCGAGGTGAGCCAGGCGTCGAGCACACCGTCGGAGGAGGGCCAGGTCCAAAGGACGGAGATCGGCGTCCCCAGATCCTGGATGAGTGAATCCGCCGAGTCGGCGGGGCGCATCGATCTCAAGGCTCAATGCCGAAGTCTGGCGACATCAGCGCACTAGCGCCGGAGCCGGTGGAGCCGTTCGCGGACGGCCTTCATGTCTTCCCAGGTCGGCCGCTTGTATTTCTCGTAGCGCAAGAGCGCCGAGGGATGGTAGGTCACACGGGTCGGTACTCCGCAGACCGTGTGCCAATCGTCCCTCAGCCGACCCAGGGGCAGCTGCGTTTGCAGTAGGGATTGCGCCGCGGCCCGCCCGAGAATGACCAGCACCTGGGGCTTGACGAAGTCGATCTCCGCTTCGAGGTAGGGGCGCCAGCCGGCGATTTCCTCCAGATCCGGCGTCCTCTTGCCGGCGGTGCGGCGACTCACGATATTCGACATATAGACATCTTCTCGACGCCAGTCGATGGCGTCGATGATGCGGGTTAGCAGTGCCCCCGTCGGACCCGCAAAAGGTAATCCTTGTCTATTGCCTTCCGTACCGGGCTCTTCCCCGAGAAACATCAAGCCGGCGCCGACCTTGCCGGCGCCGAAGACCACCCCGCTGCGGTCTGCGGGGACGCCGGCTTCCGAAGGCGAGCCCTCCGCCGCGCGACCGTCCGTCGGCCGCTCGGCGCGCCCCGGGGTCCGAGGCTCGGCCCGGCGGAGCGTCCCCGGGCTCGGGGGTGACGGGGGGATAACGCCCTTCGCGGCGGCCGCGGCGGACCGGCCCGGTCGACTCTCCGCTCCTGAAGAAGTCGAACGGCTGGACGGTCCGGTCAAATAGAGATGGTCAAAACCGAGCCCGTGCAGGTAGTCGACCAGGTCGACGAAGGCTCGAGGCGTCTGCACGGGCTTGGGCATCGATCAGGCCTCGTCGGCAGCCGCCTCGGCCGAATCGTCGGCGGCCGGCTCGAGCTGACCGTAATCCCACACGATCAAGTCTTGGCTCACCTCCGCCATCGCGGTCGTGGTGTGCTTGTCCGGGCGGGCCAGCTTGGGCTGCGCACCGCGGATCAGCTGCTCAGCGCGGTGGGCCGCGAGCAGGACGTAGCGGAACTTGCTATCGATTCTTTCAGGGATACCTTCCATGGCTCTTTCCTCTCAGGGGAGAACAGCTAGCTAGTGCGGCTGATGATGGTCAAGGCGGGAGGGACGTCGGGGAAGCGGCGGGCGGCTCGTCGGCCAAAGCCCGGGGGCCTAGGATAGGCGACGCCGACGACGGGTCAGGCGGGCCGTCCGCGGAGCGAAGCCGCGCGGCGGCGTAGCTCACTAATGTAGCACAGCCAGGCCGCTCGCCCGCCTCCGCCACCGCCCCTCACCGCGGCGAGTCGACTCGGACTATTCGACGTTCTGGACCTGCTCACGGAGTTGCTCACAGAGGACCTTTCCGTCGAGCACGGAGCGGGTCATGTCGCTATCCCGGCACTTCGAGCCGACGGTATTCAGCTCGCGGAAAATCTCCTGGGCGAGAAAATCCAGTCGCTTGCCGACCGGGCCCTGCGCCGCCACTTTCTCGCGGAAGTGGACGAGGTGGGAGGCGAGGCGGTCCAGCTCTTCGGACACGTCCCCTCGGTCCACCAGGTGGGCGACTTCCTGGGCGAGGCGATCGCGGTCGACGCGCTCGTCCACCAGCTGCTCGATGCGCTGCCCGAGGTTTTCGGCGAGGCGCGCCGGCATACCCGCGGCGCGTTCCGTCATCGTCAGGTGCACCGCTTCGAGGCCCTCGATCCGCTGGAGCAGCGCCTTCTCGATCTCGAGGCCTTCGCGGGTCCGGGCCGCCGCCACTTCGCGGCCCGCGTCCCGGCAGGCGGCGGAGATCACCTCGAGATCTTCGTCGAGGTACGCCTCTGCGTCGCTTTCGATGCGCAGGGCGTCGGGAAGTCGAAGCAGGTCGGAAAAAGTCGGCGGAGCGACCTGGAAGCCCTCGTCCCGGAGCGAGTCGAGCAAACGGCGGACGGCGCCGAGCAGCTCCCCGTGGGGCACCAGCCGAACCGCCGGCTCGTCCAGCCGCTCAACGTCTACGGTCACCTCCACGCGGCCGCGCTCCAGGTGGGCGGCGAACACGTCGCGGAGCTGGCGTTCGTGGGCACGGAGCGTGTCGGGCACCCGCAGGGCCACGTCAAGATAGCGGTGATTCACGGTGCGGACGGTGACCCGCGCCCTGACCTTCGCCCCTTCGGCCTCCGCCTGGCCAAATCCGGTCATACTGCGCACGCTGGGGACTCCTTGCTGCGACGGATCATTCGTCGCGGAATTGCAGATCGTAGAGGTGCTTATAAATGCCGCCCTGGCGCAGCAGCTCGTCGTGCTTCCCTTCTTCGACGATGCGGCCCTTATCCATCACCAGGATGCGATCGGCGCGCTGAATCGTCGACAGGCGGTGGGCGATGACCAGCGCGGTCCGGCCGCTCATCAAGTTCGCCAGCGCCTGCTGGACCAGCGACTCCGCTTCGGTGTCGAGCTGGGACGTCGCCTCGTCGAGGATCAGGATCGGCGGATCCTTGAGCAGGGCGCGGGCGATCGCGAGTCGCTGCCGCTGGCCGCCGGACACCCCTTCGCC
>JBCDKB010000253.1:0-11985 GCA_038747035.1 Acidobacteriota bacterium
CCCCCCTTCGCGTCCCCTGGGCCGCTGGCCGCCGCCCCGGCGTCCCCCGCGGCTGCCCAGGAGCGGCCGGGCGACCCGCAGCCGGAGGGCTGCGGAGTGCCCACCTCGACGGGGGTGATCTACACCAGCTTCACCTGCGGCGATTTGGGCCGTTTCACCTTCTCGAGTCACGACGACATTCTGACGTCGCAGACGACGTCCTGCTCGGCGACGGACGGCGCCACCGAAACGCCGGCCACCTACTCGTCGGTGACGCCGCTGCCGCCGATCTCGAGCGGCCAACCGCTCGAGCCGTGCTCGGGCGGGAGCTGCGCCGCGACGCTCGCGCCGTCCGCGGGCGACTGGGTGGCGGTCATTGACTGGGACGATTGGCACGGCCGCTCGGTGTCGTGGGCTATCCAGTCCCTCTCCGGCGTCAGGCCGGTGCTCTACGATCTGGCGGCGGGGGGACCGCCGGGAGCCACCAGCGATGTGCACGTGCTGGAGGCGCTCTGCGGGGTGATCGATGACATCGACGCCCCCGGAGTGAAGCCGCCCGCCGCCGTCAACCTGAGCTTTGGACGCGTGGACGGGTCGGAGGAGCGGGAGCACTGCGAGTCGACGCCGGCCGGGGGCGCGCTCGGGTGCAAGCTCAGCGATGCGCTCGCGGAGATCCGGCGAAGCAGCCCGATCTTCGCCGCCGCCGGCAACCACGACACGCTGCTTTTTCCCGCGGCGGACGGCGCGACGACCGCCGTCGGCGGCCTCGACGTAGCGTGGTTCACCCTGAGCGATATCGTGATGACGTCTTGGCAAACCCCCGACTTGGCTGAAGACCTGATGCCGGCTTCCGGTCTGTGCTTCGATGATCAGAACGGCGACCCTTGGGCGGCGCCTTCCGGCAGCTCGTGGGCGAGCGCCATCATGAGTGCTTGGTATGCCTATGCGAAGCCGCCGAGGTGGCACGTGGAGGCGCAGCGCTGGCGGCCCCAAGCGACGGGCCAGGGGGATTACGTCCTGGCCAATTCCCTCGGCGAGGTCCCGAATTCGTCCTCCCGAGAATTCAATGAACTCTTCGATCGTCTCCGCGACCTTGGCAACGGCAACCCGTGCCTCCAGTCTGTGCAAGCGACGGAGGGAGTCGCTGAAGTGCGCGCTGAGCGGATCGCCTCGGGTCTTGACGCCACGCCGCTGGTCTTCCTCGACCGCACCGCCACCGGTCCGACCCCGGACCCCGAGCCGTGCATGCCGTGCACCGGTGGCTGGGACGACGTCCCGGACGACCCGGGCGGTCTGCTGATCTTCGCAGCGGAGGAACAGAAGCTGCGAATCGGCCTGTCCCATTCCCCCGGCGTGCCCTCGGACCTAAGGCTCGTGGGCCTGCAGCTGATCATCAATCGGGGCGCCCAGCTCTTCACGCTGGCCCCCGTGGGCATTCAACCCGAATCTCTATTCCGCCAGCTCGAGCTGGCCCAGCTCGGGGAGCTCCACATCACCGACCTCCATGACGAAGTCTACGAAGGGGACGAGATAAACCTCATCTACCTCTATCGGCGGGCCCAGCCGTCGGGGGGAGGTTTCGGAGACACGCTGAGCCTCGGTGAAACCGAAGGCCACGGCGGAGCCGGCGACGGGACGACCTACTGGAGCGCCACGCCGATCGACATCACGATCGAGTGAGTTCCAACTAGGCGCGGGCAGCCGCCCTCTGGCCCCGTGGGCGCCGGAGGGCGGAGTCTTGTGGATCGCACGCTCCAAGCGGTCCACGGCGGAGGGTTACTCGTCGCGATGGACCGTGTCCGGGGAAAAGGCTGGCAAGCACACGGCGACGTACTCGGCCCCGTCGTCCCGCGGACTCGAGTAACGCACCCATTCGCCGGCGTGGGCGATCACCGCTTCCCCGGCCTTCACGTCGATCGACCCGCCCTCGGACTCGACCCGCAGCAGGCCGGCGAGCACCACGGTGTACTCATCGAAATGCGGGCGCTGCCCGGGTTCGACCCATCCACCTGGGCTCTTCATCCGGGCGACACTGACGCTGTCGGTGCCGCTGTTGACGCGTCCGACATATTCCTCAATACGTTTGGGTTTGTTGCCGGCGGCTTCGATGATCGTGGGGCTCTGGATATGGGTCGGCACGGGATCTCCTCTAGGGCGGTGTTTGTTGGGTCAAGTGTCGGAGCGTAGCAGCCGGTGCGATAGGCTGAAGACATCAAGCCATCACTGCTGGAGGCCTTTCGCCGATGCTTCGAATTTCGTTCGCTGATTTGCCACTCCCTCTGCTTTTCGCCGCCATGCTGGGCCTCGGTTGCCCTGCGTCTACCCCCGAGACCGATTCTGCTCCGCCCGAGGGCGAGGCGGCCGCCGTTTCGCCCATGCAAAAGAAGATCGACCAGTACACGAGCTTCACGCTGACGACGGATACGTCCGTTCTGACCGATGCCCACAAGCAGATGATTCCGCTGCTGATCGAGGCCGCTGACGCCATGGATCGGGCTTTCTGGAAGCAGGCCTACGGCGACAAAGATGCGCTGATGGCTTCCCTCGGTAGCGATGAAGAACGTCGCTATGCTGAGATCAACTACGGTCCCTGGGACCGCCTCGACGCCAACGCGCCCTTCGTCGACGGGGTCGGGCCGAAGCCCGCCGGGGCCAATTACTACCCCCAAGACGCCACCCGGGAGGAGCTCGAAGCGGCCGGCGGCCAAGTGATGGGCCAATACACGATGGTCGAACGCTCGGATTCCGGGGATCTCCGGGCGATTCCCTACAGCGAATACTTCGCTGAGGAATACGGCCTCGCTTCCGAAAAATTAAGGGCCGCCGCCGCCCTCGCTGAGGACCCGGGCCTCAAGAAGTACCTCGAGCTCCGCGCCGACGCCCTGCTTTCCGACGACTACCAGCCCAGCGACTTGGCCTGGATGGACATGAAGACCAACGGTCTCGACGTCGTCATCGGGCCGATTGAGAACTACGAAGACCAGCTCTTTGGCCGCAAGTCGGCGAGCGAAGCCTACGTACTGGTGAAGGATCAAGAGTGGTCGGCGCGTCTGGCCAAATACGCGACGCTTCTGCCGGAGCTCCAGGAAGGGCTGCCGGTGCCGGACGCCTACAAGCAGGAGAAGCCAGGAAGTGACTCGGACCTCGGCGCCTACGACGTGATCTATTACTCTGGAGACTGCAACGCCGGCTCGAAGACCATCGCCATCAACCTGCCGAATGACGAAGAAGTTCAGCTGCAGAAAGGAACTCGGCGTCTCCAGCTGAAGAACGCCATGCAGGCCAAGTTCGAGAAGATCATGGTGCCGATTTCAGGCGAGCTGATCGCCGAAGATCAGCGGCAGCATGTGACGTTCGATGCTTTCTTCGGCAACACGATGTTCCACGAAGTGGCCCACGGACTCGGAATCAAGCAGACCCTCGACGGCTCCGGCACGGTCCGCGATGCCCTCGAAGAGCACGCGAGCGCACTCGAGGAAGGGAAGGCCGACGTTCTCGGGCTCTATATGGTCGGCTCCTTGGCGGAGAAGGGCGAGATCGATGACACCCTCGATGAAAACTATGCGACCTTCCTCGCCGGCATCTTCCGGTCTGTGCGTTTCGGCGCCTCTTCGGCCCACGGTAAGGCGAATATGATTCGCTTCAATTACTTCCAAGAGCTCGGGGCTTTTTCTCGCGATGAGACCACCGGTCATTACCGGATCGAGATGGACAAGATGAACGATGCCGTCGCAGCGCTCTCCGAGAAAATCTTGACGCTGCAAGGCGATGGCGACAAAGCAGCCGTCGGTGCCTTCGTCGAGCAATACGGCAAGGTGGGGCCGCAGCTCCAAGCGGACCTCGATCGCCTGTCGGCCGCGGGTATCCCGGTCGATGTTGTTTTCGAACAGGGCTTGGGCGTCCTTGGTCTTTAGCGGCTTCTCCGATTGAGCGGCCCAGATCGCCTAGAGTCGCAGCGACCGCCGGCCGATGACGTCTGCGACGGGCCGCCAAGGCGGTTCCGTCCCGGGCGTCGGTTCGGGCCGTTCGAATCGCGTCCGCGGACCGTCAACGCCTCTAGGCACTTCCGGGGACGATCCGCTACATCCAAGAGCGTCCGGGCTGCGATGGTGTGACGGGGGAGACGACCCTTCGAGGTGACATCCTCGAATAGAAAATCCCCCGCTACCGTAGCGGTCAGAACCGTCGGCGATGCGGCGGTCGGCTCTTGGTGGATTGCCCGGCCCGTTGGATCGCAGTGATAGGCTCACCACGGCAGGACCTCTTTCTAAGACTATGAAAACACAACCTCCACGGCGAATGGCTCGACGGCCGTTCGCTTCGAAGCGTTTTCGCCTGGCGCTCTTTCTGTCTCTTCTCATCAGCTGGACGTGGGTTGTCATCGCCCAGCCTGCGGGTGAGGCCGGGTCGGGCGGCAATACCGACACGTCACCTGCCGCGGCTCCGTCGCCGGACGTAGGGGCCCCCGCAGTGACGGCGCAGGACAGCGAACCGGGCGACACCGACGGCTCGGATGTCGAAGGAGAAGCGAGCGCCGAAGACTCGCCCGCCACCGGTCCTAAAGTGCTCTACGGTCGGATCGATGACGAGATCAACCTCTCGACGAGCGCCTTCATCAAGCGGCTCATCGACGACGCCAAGGAAGTCGACGCCGAGATCCTCCTCATCGACCTCAATACGTTTGGGGGCCGCATCGACGCCGCCGTCGCGATTCGGGACGCCCTGCTGGACGCGCCGATGAGAACGGCCGTGTTCATCAACAAACGCGCCATTTCCGCCGGTGCTTTGATGTCCTACGCCTGCGACACCATCGCCATCAGCCCCGGCGGGACGATCGGCGCGGCGATGCCGGTGACCGGGGACGGCGGCGAGATTCCCGAGTCGGTCCAGGAGAAGTATCTGTCTTACTTTCGGGAGGAGATGCGGGCGACCGCAGAGACCAAAGGCCGAGATCCCGATATCGCCGAAGCGATGGTCGACGCCGAGAAAGTGGTGGAAGACGTTTCCGCAGAAGGCAAGCTCCTCACCCTCGGCACCAAAGACGCGGTGCGCCTCGGCGTGGCCGATTTTGAGGCGGAGAATCTCGACGCGGTCCTCGCCGAGCTCGGCACCACATCAGCTCAGCTCGCCCGGGTGGAGCGATCGTGGTCGGAAGAGCTCGCCGCTTTCTTCACGAGCCAGGCGATCTCCTCGATGCTGCTCCTGGGCATGATGCTCTTTGGCTACCTCGAATTGCAGACGCCGGGATTCGGTTTCTTCGGTTCCGCCGCCGCGTTCTGCTTCCTCTTGCTCTATTTCAGCCACTACCTCAGCAACCTCGCCGGTCACGAGGAGCTCCTGCTCTTTGCGCTGGGCCTCATACTCTTCGGCATCGAGCTGCTGGTGCTTCCCGGGATCGGCGTGCTCGCGGTCGCCGGCACCATCGCCATCTTGACCAGCGTCGTGATGGTGCTGTCGGCGGGGGACTGGACCGACGTGTCCTTCTCCAACCCTTTCACGGTCGACGCGATGCAGCAGGTGGCGATCGTGATCGTCCTCAGCTTCATCGCCCTCCTGCTGCTCATGCGGACCATTGCGCCGGCCACCTCAGCCGGCACGCAGGGCGGACTCTTGCTGAACGAGACCCTTTCGGCCGAAGCCGGCTACCGCAGCCACGAAGAGGCTCCGGAGCTGGAGGTCGAGCTCGGCGCAAGGGGAGCCGCGCTATCGCAGCTCCGGCCGTCGGGGCGGGTCCGGTTCGGTGAGCGGCGGGTGCAGGTAGAGACCGAGGGGGACTGGATCGACAAAGGTGAAGAAGTCGAGCTCGTCCGGCGCAGTGAAGGACGCCTCATCGTCCGCCGCGTCTAGGGTGGATAAGGCTTCCGTCAAGACTTACTTTCATCGCCCTAGCAGACGCCTTAGAATTCCCAAAAGGATCCTGAAAGGAAACTCCGCATGCCGACCGGTTTCGTCGCCGTCATCGCTTTTCTCGGCCTCGGTTATCTGCTCTTCCTGGTGGAAGTCGTGGTCCCCGGAGGCATCCTCGGAATCTTGGGCATTTTGTCGGTGATCTACGGCTGCTACGTGGCGTTTGAGCTCGGCTTCGCCTGGGGGGTCGGTTCGATCCTGGCGAGCGTCGTCGTTTTTGGCGGCACCGTGTACTTCGGGCTGCGCTCGAAAACCGGCCGGCGCATGATGCTCGCGGACGAAAATGATGCCGACTCCTGGAAGTCCGCGGACCAGACCCTGCCCTCGCTCGAAGGCGCCGTCGGGCAGACGATTACTCCGCTTCGCCCCGCGGGTACCGCCGTTTTTGGAGACCGCAGGGTCGACGTGGTCAGCGACAGCGAGTTTCTGCCGAGCGGCACCTCGATCCGCGTCATTGAAGTGGAGGGGGCGCGGGTGGTCGTGGAGGCCGAGTCGGTGCCGGAAGAATCGAGCGCTGCCGACGAGCCCGCCACCGACGCCGAAGCGTCCGATGGGCTCTCCGCCTCGGAATCGGCGGCCTAGCCTGCCGGTGCCTCACCGAGAATCGCCTGGCCCTTAACAACATCCGCCCCCGTTGCATGCCGAATCATCCGAATAGCTAGTTCCCACAGAGAATCCTCTCGACCCCCATGAACGTCTAGCTCAACCGACTCCAAGGACCCCCCATGGACTTAGTCATTCTCGTCTTTTTCGCCCTCCTGGCGTTTCTCTTCCTCTTCTCGTACCTGATTCCGATCCGGCTCTGGCTGGCGGCTCGATTTGCCGGCGCCCACGTGAGCTTGACCACGCTGATCGGCATGCGTTTTCGCCGCGTGCCGCCGAAGGTGGTCGTGGAGCCGCGGATTAGCGCCGTGCGCGCCGGTCTCAATATCCCGGTGCCGCCGCTCGAGTCCCACTACCTCGCCGGCGGCAACGTGGCGAAGGTGGTTTACGCCCTGATTTCGGCCGACAAGGCGGGTATCGAGCTGGACTTCCAGCGCGCCGCGGCCATCGATCTGGCGGGCCGTGACGTGTTGGAAGCGGTGAAGATGAGCGTCAACCCGAAGGTGATCACCACGCCGGTGGTCGCCGCGGTGGCGAAAGACGGTATTCAGCTCAAGGCCGTGTCCCGGGTCACCGTCCGCGCCAATATCGACCGTCTGGTCGGCGGCGCGGGTGAAGAGACGATTCTCGCGCGTGTCGGTGAAGGCATCGTGACCACCATCGGCTCGGCTGAAAACCACGCCCGCGTGCTCGAGAATCCAGACATGATCTCGAAGACGGTGCTCGACAAGGGCCTCGATTCCGGTACCGCGTTCGAGATTTTATCGATCGATATCGCGGACGTGGATGTCGGCGAGAATATCGGCGCCAAGCTGCAGACCGACCAAGCCGAGGCCGATAAGCAGGTCGCCCAGGCCCGCGCCGAAGGCCGTCGCGCGATGGCCGTCGCCGCCGAGCAGGAGATGCGCGCAAAGGCTGAAGAGATGCGCGCCAAGCTCATCGAAGCCGAGGCGGAGGTTCCCAAGGCGATGGCGGACGCGTTTCGCTCCGGTAACCTCGGAGTCATGGACTACTACCGTCTACGCAACATTGAGGCGGATACTGAGATGCGCCAGTCGATCTCCGAAGGCGGCGAGGCCCCGGGTACCGAGTAGATGGACTTTGAAGCCATTATTTGGCTGCTGGTGATGCTCGTCTGGTTTGTGTCGGGCATCGCCAGGCAAGTCCGTTCCATGGGCAAAGGCGCCCCGTCGGTGGAATTGCCGCCGCCTCCGCCGCCGGGTGAGGCGCCGAGTCCAGTCCGGCCGTCCGGAGTGCCGCGTCCGGCGGCGCGCCCGTCCGCACCGCCGCCGCCGCCCCCAAGACCTTCTGCGCCGCCGCCGCCGCCGACCGCGCGCTCCATTCAAGAAGAGCTCTTCCGACAGCTCGGCATTGAGATCGTGGAGGAAGAGCCGGTGGCCTCCGAGCACCGGCCCACGGCCTCAGAGCGTCGACGCACAGAGTCGGAGCACCGGCGTACGGAATCGGAGCACCGCAGGAGCGCAGGTGAACACGGGCCGACGTCCAGCGAGGTGACCTACACCGCGGCGGAGCACATGAGGACCGTCGGCGAGCACCTCCCCACGCTCAGCGAGCACCTTCCGGGAGATGTCACCGGCGAAATCGACCGGCTGCCGCCTGGAGCTTATAGCCGGGTGCGGCCACGTCGCCACACGCTGGGGCGGTCTGTTCGGCGCGACCTCCGGGGGGACCGGAGAAACCTCGCGAAGGCCTGGCTGATGAGGGAAATCTTGGGGCCGGCACCGGGCCTCAAGGCGCCGTCGAAGCTGGGGCCGGAGGAGGCCGACCCCCTCTGAATGACGGCTACAGCGTTTTGAGTCGGCGTTTCCCCGTCGGGGGTTTGGTGTACGCTTATCGGCGGTCCTCGTTGTCACGGGACACCGCGGCTTGACTATGACGCTGACCCCGCCCGCTCTGACCGCCACTCGTCGACTCGTCCTCCCGACGTCGAGCGGCGAACTCGTCCTCGAAGTGCCCCGGCACTTCGAGGAGCCGACGCTGCTCAAGGAAATCGCCGGCCAAGACGTGCTGGGCCGGCGTCTGCTCGAGATCATCCGGAGCTTGGAGCACCTGACGGGGACGAATCGGGAGCTCCTGCTGTGCTCCCAAGACAAGCTGCACTCGAGCGCCCGCGGTTTCCTGTCCGTGTGCGGTGACCTGCGTCGGTTGCTCAACGACTTGGCGGGCTATCAGTCGGCGGTCCCCGGTCTGCACGAGGCGAGGGGGAACGTCCGCACTTTCTTCACCGGTCGAATCGGCGAGGAAATCGAGCGCTTCGACGCGCTGCTGCACCGAATGTTTCCGCCGGAAGAGAAGCGTAAGCGCTTCCGCCGCCAAGAGCTCGACGGCTTCCGCAAGCGCCTCGCAAAGTCCACCGGCATGGTGCACACGGAGCTGCAGAAGATTTTTGCCCACCTCTTCGCAAACGATCCGCGCAATCTCTACCGGCTGGAAGGCCCGCGCAGTGAGCAGGACATCCTGGTGCGCCAATTTCGCCGTGAAGTCGAAGTGACCGAGCATCTCTACCACGCTGTCCGGCGACTCGACACCTATATGCGCGGCGCTATCGTTCCGTCCGATCTGCTGCAGATGATCGCCACGCGGATCGACCGCGAGGGCAGTATCGAGAGTCTCTTTGACGCCGACTACGCGCTTTTTCTGACGGCCCTGGTCGAAGAGGTGCTGGAAATCTTGCTGCCGGAGATGGCGGAAGTGCTCCACCTCGACGGCATCTGGTACGACGACTTCGAGAATGTCGAGCGTAAGAGCCAGAGTCTCTTCAAGCTATGCACCGCGTTCCGAGCCTTCTACCAAGATCGCTACGGACTCCGCCTCGAAGTCGAAAGTCGGCTGGCGGCCGCCCAGCGCGCACCGGCCGAGTTGGCGACCATCCGGCAAATCTTCGATACCTTCCGTTACCAGGATGTGTCGGCGTCGATCCGCGAGCTCGACCAGGTCCTTGTCGACCTTGAAGGGGCGCTTCTTCAGTGGGAAAAAGGCGTGGCGCGCCGCGCTTTTGCCCGGCGCGAGTGGCAGCTCGCTGAGCCTTTCCAGCGCAAAGGTCGCCGCTAGTCCGAGACCCGGTCGCCTTGAAGCTCGGAGATCACTCCGCGCGCGGCGGGAGCAGACGCTGGAATTCAGGGGTCTCTCGGATCGGGACCCATCGCGGCTCGAGGGCTAGGAGGTGGGGAGACACGTCCCCGGGCAGCGCTAGAACCTTCTCGAGGATCGGGACGGCGAGATCTTGGCGGTCAAGCTGGGCATAAACCGCCGCCTGATCGAGCATCAAGGCCGCGCCCGCAACAGCGTCGTCCTCGACGGGCAGCATCCGCACCGCCTTGGCGATCGCTTCCATGGATTCCTCGTCGCGGCCGGTGGCGGCGTAGACCTCCGCGAGGGGATTGAGCAGGAGGGGATCGTCGCCCTCGTCGGCGAGTCGACGCTCCAGGGCCCGAGTGGCGGCGGCGTAGAGCGGCAGGGCCTTTTCGGGTTGGCCCGAGGCGCGGAAGACCCGGGCCCGGATCAACTCGAGCGGCGCCCTGGCGGAGAGCGAGCGCAGGAGCCCGGCGTCAATACCGTCCAGGTGGCCGAGGGCCAGCTCGGGGGCGCCGGAGAGCAGCTCGAGGCTATACCAGATCACCCGGGAACTCGTGGCGGTGGGCTGGGGCATATCGGTCAAGACCCGGCGGCAGGCGTCTAGGTCCCCCCGCCAGAGCAGATAGTTGACGCAGCGCAGGTGAAACGCCGACGGCTCCCCGGGTTCAAGCTCAATGGCCCGTGCGTAGTAGGTGTCCGCCCGTCGGTAGCGACGCAGGCGCCTGAAGGTGTCGGCGACCTCAGAGGCTAGCCACGCGCTGTCCGGGGACAGGTCAAGGGCGGTCTGGAGCGCTCCCGCCGCTTCGTCGAAGCGGCCCTGACGTCGCCAGATGAAGGCCATGCCGGCGAGAACCTGCGGGTCGTTGGGATTCGCTTCCGCGGCGCGGCGGAAGGACGCCAACGCGCGTTCGTAGTCGCGGTGGCACCAGTAGTGGTAATAGGCAAGGGCGCGGTGGGCTTCCGGGAGCTCGCCGTCGAGCTCGAGGGCCCGCTCGGCCGCGTTGAGGGCTTCTCGCCGCCGATCGGTGTCACCGTCGCTCCGTTCGAGGCCGAGCTGTACGGCGAGGGAATGGACCTCGGAAAGCTCGGCCCAGGCGGCGGCGAAGCCGGGGTCGAGCTCGACCGCGCGTTCAAAGCGTTCCTGGGCCTCCCGCCAATGCCGGGACGTCGGATTGCGCCGGCCGGCGAGCTTCATACCTTGGAGGTAGGCGCGGTAGGCGGCGACGTCGGTGGTCGAACGACCGGAAAGGGCTTTGCGCTCGCTTTCGAGCACAGCGATGTCCATCTGGGAAATCACTTCTGCGGCGATCTCGGACTGCACGGCGAAGATGTCGTCGATCACGCGCTCGTAGCTTTGCGACCACAGCTGGCTGCCGTCGTCGACCCGGATCAGCCGCGGCGTCACGCGCACCCTTCTCAGCAAAGAGTCGGGCTGCTGGGCGTCCCAGCGTACGGTCCCTTCGAGGAGAAAGTCGGCGTCGGGCGGCGCGTCGCTTGCTCCGAGACGCTGCCGCGAAACGATGCGTAGCGAGCTGATTCGGGCCAGGCGGCTAGAGATCTCTTCCGCGATGCCGGTCGCGAAATAAGCCTCGTCTTCCGGGCCGAGGTTCTGGAACGGAGTCACGGCGACGCGCTGGATCTCCGGTCTCACTTCCACCGTCGGTGTCTGGGTGACGAGGTCGGGCCCCAGGGCGAGGTAGCCGGCGCCGAGCCCTACAGCGACGAGGGCTGCGCCCCAGGCACCGGCCCGCAGTCGGCCGTTGGTCTTGGGTTTGGGGGGCGTCAAAACGTCACCGCTCGGCAGCTCGCCGGTCACCAGCTCTTTTTGCAGGTCCGCCAGCTCGTTGCGTAGGTCGAGCACGGTCTGGAACCGCCGTTTGACGTCTTTTTCCAAGCAGTGCCTGAGGATACGCCCGAGGTGGCGGGGGAGGTCGACGCGGAGCTCGGTGGCCGACGGCGGATCGTCCCGGAGAATGGCGGAGGCCAGATCGCCCCACGAGTCGCCCTGGAATGGGCGGCCGCCGGTGGCCATTTCGAAGAGCACGATGCCGAGGGAGAAGACGTCCGTCCGGTGATCGACCAAGCCGCCCTGGAGCTGCTCGGGTGACATATAGGGGAGCGTGCCGACCATATGGCCGTCTTGGGTGAGCGTTCGCGAATCGACGAGCTCCTGATTCCTCGGGCGCCGCCTCTTCGCGAGGCCGAAATCCAGCACTTTGATATGCCCGTCGCCGTCGACCATGATGTTGCCCGGTTTCACATCCCGGTGGATGACGTCGCGACGGTGGGCGGCCTCGAGGGCGTCAGCGATCTGTAGGGCGAAGCGGAAGAAAGTAGCGAGGTCGAGGCCGCCTTCCCGGAGGTGGTGGGAAAGCGGCTGTCCATCAACCCACTCCATCG
>JBCDKB010000254.1:0-11954 GCA_038747035.1 Acidobacteriota bacterium
GGGGGGCGCGCGGGGGCCCCTTGTCCCCCAATGTGGGACCCCGCGGGGGCGCGGCCGCCGCCGCCGCCGCTGTTTGACCAGCTCAAGGTCGGGGGCCGCATGGTCATTCCGGAAGGGGAGCGGGAGGAGCAGATGCTCGTCGTTTACGATAAGACGCCGCAGGGTCTCACCCGGACCGCGGTGGAACCGGCCAGTTTCGTACCGCTCATCGGTCGACACGGCTGGCGGCCCGAGGGCTCCTGACCGTGGTCGCACGCCGTTGGTGGGTCCGTGGTCGGGTGCAAGGCGTGTGGTTTCGGGGCTTCACCCGCGCCGAGGCCTCGACCCTCGGCCTCGTCGGGACGGTCCGCAACCTGAGTGACGGACGGGTCGAGGTTGAGGTGGCCGGAGATGCGGAGAAGGTCGAGGCCTTGAGGAAGAGACTCTTGGTCGGCCCGGAGATGGCCCGGGTCGAGGGCCTTGACGAGGATTCGGCGCTTTCCGACGGGGAGAGCGAGCGAATTCGGAGGTCGACGAGTTTCGAGATGATCCGTTGAGGCGTACGGGCGCGGCGGCGGATGACGTCGGACCGGCCCGCTTCTGAAACGAATACGAGGATAAAGCTATGGACACGCTCAAAGCCCTCATCCGCGAGGTTCCGGACTTTCCCAAGCCAGGAATCAACTTCTTCGATATCACCACCTTGCTCAAGGATCCCCAGGGTCTGCGGTCGACCCTGGACGCGTTCGGTGACCTCTTCGACGGTGAAGACATCGACAAGGTCGTCGGCATCGAGTCGCGGGGTTTTATTGTCGGCCCGACCCTGGCCTGCCGTTTCAACGCGGGCTTCGTGCCGGTGCGCAAGCCCGGGAAGCTCCCGGCGGACACCATTTCCGAGGAATATGTGCTCGAGTACGGCACGGACACCCTCGAAATGCATCGCGACGCGATCGCGCCGGGGGAGCGGGTGCTGATCGTGGACGATCTGATCGCCACGGGCGGCACTGCGCAGGCGGTCGCCAAGCTGGTCTCAGCAACTGGGGGTGCGATCGCCGCCTTCGGGTTCGTGATCGAGCTCGACTTCCTCAACGGACGGGAGAAGCTCGCCGGCCACACCGTCAAGAGCCTGCTGCATTACTAGCTGGCCCGATCGCTGTCCCCGGGAGCTGGCCGCCCGGCGGGCCAGAGAGCTTGCGCTAGGCGGAGACCGCTTTCACCGCTTCGTCGAGTACGGTCAGCAGCCGCGGCCACAGCTGGGCGCCCTTGCGAAGCACCGCTTCGCAGCCGTCGAGCCGCGTGAGGGTGTCGGCGTCGATATCCCTGCCGGTGAGTATGACCACCGGTAGGTTGGCGCTCCGTGGAGCCTTCCTTAGCCGCTTGAGGACTTCAAACCCATCGATCTCCGGGAGGCCCAGGTCGAGCAGCACGACGTCGGGGGCGCCGCTATCGACGACCTCGAGAGCTTCTCGCCCGTCTTCCGCCTCGAGGACGGTCCAGCCGTTACGCTCGAGGCCGCCGCGCAGCAGCTCGCGGATCATGGCGTCGTCCTCGACGACGAGCACCCGGGCTTCGAAGCCTTCCCTCTGGGCGACCCGCTCGAGCGCCTGGGTCAACCGTTCCCGGGTCGTGGGCTTGGCGACAAAGGCCTCGGCGCCGAGGGCGAAGCCAGTTTCCTGGGGCGAGAGCATGCTGTGTAGGATCACCGGGGTCTTGCTGAGCTCCGGGTCGCGCTGTAGCTCTTCCAAGACGCCCCATCCGTTGAGCCCGGGCATGAGCAGATCGAGCACGATGGCGGTCGGCCGACTGCGTCGGGCCATCTCCAGGCCCTCTTCACCACCGGCGGCGGCGAGCACGAAATAGCCCTCCTTGGCGAGCAGCCGGCGGGCCAAGTCGAGGGTCGAGGGATCGTCGTCGATCACCAAGATGGTGGCGGCGGACGCGGTGCCCTGGGCCCCCGCTTCGAGGGCCGCGGTGTCGATCTCCGTGGTGTCCGGATTGACCTCGGCGGGCAGCTCGACGGTGAACGTGCTACCGTGGCCGGGCGCTGAAACGACCCGGATATCGCCCCCCATGAGGCGGCAGAATTTGCGGCAGATCGAGAGGCCGAGTCCGGTGCCACCGTACTTCCGCGTGGTGGAGGCGTCGGCCTGTGTGAACTCGTCGAAGACATGGGCCTGCTGCTCGGGGCTCATGCCGATGCCGGAGTCGGCGACTTCGAAGTAAAACCTCTCGCTGCGGCGCGTGACGGTGAGGCGGATCGTGCCTTCGTTGGTGAACTTGCAGGCGTTGGACAGCAGATTGAAGAGGGTCTGGCGGAGCTTCGTTTGATCAGCCCGCAGCTGTCCGAGGTCGGGCCCGAGGTCGACATCCAATTGATTCTTGTTGCGTTTGACCAGGGGCATGATGGTCGCGACGACATCATCGACCATGGCTTGCGGATCGATATCCTCGACGAAGAGGGTCATCTTGCCGGCTTCGATCTTCGACAGATCCAAGACGTCGTTGATCAGGGCCAAGAGATGCTTGCCGGCGCCGAGGATCTTGCGCAGGTCCGGGACCATATCCTGGCGGCCGAGCTCTTCGGACTCTTCGAGCAGCATCTCGCTGTAGCCGATGATCGCGTTCATCGGCGTCCGCAGCTCGTGGCTCATATTGGCCAGAAACGTGCTCTTGGCTCGGTTGGCGCTCTCCGCGGCGAGCCGCGCCTGTTCCTCGCGTTCGTAGGACTCCTGCAATCGTTCCGACATCTCGTTGAAAGACGCGCCGACCTGGGAGAGCTCGTCGCCGCCGGCGAGCCGGATTCGATGTTCGAGGTCGCCTTGGCCGATACGGCGGGCGCCGCTTTGCAGGAGCCGCACCCCGCGCCCGATCGAAGACCCGACGACAATGGCGACGATCAGGGCGATCACAATCGAGACCAGGAAGATGCCTTGGGTCGTCTTGGTCGTCAGCCGACGGACAGCGTAGAAGTTCTCCGTGGCCTCGTGCACGCGCTGGGTCTCGTCGTCTTGGAGGCGCTCCACGAGGGTCAGGGCTTGGGTGGTGCGTTCGCTCGCGACGTCGAGTCCGGCCGCCGGATCGGCGGGCTCGACCTCGGCCTCGTCGGCGTCCGCGGTGTCGACGCCATCACCTTGGGGGGCGACGTCCTCCGTCCCTTCGGGTTCGTTCGCGTCACCCGCGCCCGGCCCGCGGCCCCCACCGTCGCCCGCAGCCACTTCCGAGTCCGCGTCGATAGACGCCGCCGGATCGAGGCTTTGGTAGTACTGGCGCCAAATGGCCGCCGATTCGACGTAGAGCTGCTTCAGCCGGTCCACCGGCGCCGTGGCGTCCTCCGGCGCCATGGCGAGAAGGTCGTCGATGTGACCGGCCGTCGAGTCCAGCCGGCCGATGAGGCTGGTCAGGGCCTCGGGCCCCGGCGTGCTGTCGGCGAGCTCAAAGGCGCGGGTCCCTACCGCCTCCTGGCGCCTTTCCCGCAACGCCTGGCCGATCTCGATACCCAGGAGCTGGCGGGCGCGGGTTTGTTCGAGCGCCTGGAAGCTTTCGGTTCGGCTGCCGTCGCCCCAGGTATAGACCAGGAGGTTTGAGGCGAAGAGGGTCAAGATCCCCACGAAAGCGAGGGCGAGCCGCAGGCGAATACTCATAGGGGACTCCTCGGGTGGCTCCTCGGACGGTGGGGCGTCACTGGCCGCGCAATCGGCGGAGGACTTTGCTGATCCAGCCGGATTCTTCTTCGGTGCGCACGGCGTGGGTCGGCGCTTCGCTCTCGATCTCGAGCTCTACGCTCCGGATGAGGTGGGTCGGCGCGTTCGAGTCGACTTCCGGAAGCCGGTCGGCCAGGGCCTTGAACTCGCGGGCGAGCTCCACCGCGGTCGGCCGGGGCTCGGGCTCCTTGGACAAGCAGCGCTCGATCAGGGCTTCGAAGTCTTGCGACACATCCACCACCGACCGGAGCTTCGGAGGAGCTTCCTTGATGTGCATCATGAGCAGCGCCATCGGATCGCTCTTGTCGGGAGGGAAGGGTAGGCGGCCAGAGAGCAGCTGGAAGAGCATGACGCCGAGGCTGTAGACGTCGGAGCGCCCGTCGTAGAGTCGATTTCGGAGCCTCTCCGGCGCCATATAGGCCGGCGTCCCCAGAACGAAGCCTTCCGCGGTGAGATTCTCCCTCGCCACGTGCTCGCCGACGAGCTTGGCGATGCCGAAGTCGAGCACCTTGACGATCTCGCCATTCCCCGAGCGCTGGAGGAAGACGTTTTCCGGCTTGACGTCGCGGTGCACCAAATCTTGCTTGTGGGCGGCCTCGAGCACGTCACACACGGGGGTCAGAATCTCGGCGACCCGCTTGGGGTGCAGTCGACGTTCACGCCGCAGGTTCGCCGACAGGGGCTCGCCTTCCAGGAACTCCATGATCAGGTACGCGGCGCCGGCTTCGGTCACGCCGAAGTCATAGACGGTCACCGCATTGGCGTGGCGAATGCGGACGGCGCTGCGGCCCTCTGACCGAAACCGCTGGAGCGCATCGCCGCCGGCGACCTGGGCGTGGAGCAGCTTGATCGCCACCGGCATGTCCAGCTCGAGGTGGTGGCCGCGATAGACAACGCCGAAATTTCCTTTGCCCACCACCTCGTCGAGGCGGTAGCGGCCGGCCAGCACGCTTCCCGGACGGAGGTCGGCGCCGCCGCTGTCTTGGGCCTGCTCGTCGCGCTTCTTCTGGCGCACGACCCGGGTCCGGAGCTCCTTTTGGACCCGTGCTGAGACGACCGCGAAGTCAATCGGCTTGGTGACGTAGTCATTGGCTCCCAGGTCGAGGGCCGCGACCACGTCTTCCGATTGATCGCGGGCCGTGGCCATGATGACCGGGAGCTCGGCGGCGGAGTGGTTCTCCCGAACGCGCCGCAGGACCTCGAGGCCGTCGATCCCGGGCATCATGACGTCGAGCAGGATCAGGTCGACCTCTTCGCGCTCCACCATGCTGAGGGCAGTTTCGCCGTCCGGGGCGGTTAGGACCGTATAGCCGCGGCGTTCGAGGCGCCGTCCGAGCATGTCCCGATTCTCTTCGTTATCGTCGACCACCAAGAGGGTGGCGTCGGCATGATCCACGTGGCACCTGTGTCCTTCGGAGAGGGGTCTGGAGACTCGAGAAGCGGCCTGGATGGGAATCTGCGGAAGCGTTCAGTCGCGGAGGAGCCCCCGCCGTCGCACGCCAAAGGGGCCCGAAACGGTGATCTGTTTCGCGGCTCGCGGCGATGCCCAAAGATTTCATGAAGGGCCATTCTATCCCAGCGCAGGCCCCAGCTCCGGCGGCCGTCCGCCGGTTTCCACGCGTCAGCGGCGACCGAGGTTTCGAGTCTTTCCAGCCGAGACGCCGACTCGAAAACTTCCCTGCTGTTCCGGCTAGGGGAGCACCGGCGAGGTGCGGTCTCCGGGGCTTGCCCCCTCGGGCTCCCAAGACCTCAAGCGAGGGCCGAATCGCTAGTTGGCGGGAGCATACGGCGACATCAAGCCGCGGAGCACCAGGTGGGTCATCTGCGACACGATCTGGTCCTGACTGAGGTCGGTGTCGTTGGGATACCAGCGGACGATCCAGTGGATCATGCCGAGTATCGAATAGGCGGCCACGGAGGCCTCAATGTGAGATCCGCCGTCTTGCTCATCCAGAACCGCCTGGATGGAATCGCGGAGCACGGCCGCATATTCATTCTTGCGGTTGACGACCTTTGTCCGGTGCTCGGAAGAGAGGTTCTCTTCTTCATAAACCAGGATCGTCATCGCGCTCGGGTCCTGGAGCACCACCCGAATGTGACCCGCGACCATATTGGCGAGGCGGCGATTGGGCTCGGCTTCCTGCCGGGCGGGGGACAGGACCTCAGACTCGAGCAGGTCCATCGCGAAGTTCATGATCGCGAAGAGCAAGGCCTTCTTGCCCTTGATGTAGTAATACAGCCCGCCTTTGGTCAAGTCCACCGCGTCGGCGATATCGCCCATGGAGGTGGCGTTGAACCCCTTCTCATAAATGATGCTGGCCGCTTTGCGATAGATATCAACGGCCCGATAGTCATCGCTGACGGTCGGCGGCTTCTGAAAGGACGGCATGCGGGCAGGACCCCTGTCTAGAAATCGTGCGAGCGAGCCTCAGGGCCAATATCGCGCGTCGAATACGCCGCATCGAACCCAGGAGAATAAGCACCGCACATCGAATACCAACCATTCGGTCGGTTCCGATTGTCCTCGCCGCGGAGTTTTTTGTCAAGGCGAAGGGGGAGGCCCGCCGAAGCGTCACCTCCCCCTTAGATCCCGCCGGTGGCCGATTCAGGCGACGGCTTCAGCGGCCTCTTCGACCGGCCGCGGAAACGTCCGCATGACGTCGTCGTAGGCCTCTTTCGAGATGCCGTCGGGGATCGGGCCGAGGCCGACGTCGCCCCAGCGCACGATAATGGCGGCGCAGCTCGAGACGCTGCCGACGCTGTAGAACAGCACGTTGTCGTCGGGCTTGAGGTTCCAGTGCGCGGCGTGGAAAAGGTTCGTGAACGTCAAGCACGGGCCGACGTTGTTGTAGAACGGATAGAGATTGATGGTCTTTTCCCGGTCGATGCCGAGGGCCCGGGCGCAGAAGGGGGCGTACCAAGCCAGGGGCGTGTTGAAGACCGCGAAATCAATATCGTCAACGGTGAGGCCCGCCTGGTCGAGGGCGTTCGACACGCACTTCTTGAGGTTCGGCTCCGAAGTCTCCCGGAGCAGCTTGCCGGCGAGCTTGCCGGTGCGCATCCGATGGTAGGCCTTGCCATCTTCGGCCACGTCCAAGTAGTACTCGACCGCGCCGCAGGTATTCCCGCTATGGATCGAGTGGGCGCCGAGGAAGCCTTGGCCTTGGGGGACGTGGCCGACGACCACCGCGGTGGCCGCGTCGCCGACCGTCCAAGAGATCGGGTCCGAGTCGACGGTGACGCGCGAGTACGTGCAGGACGTGACCACCAGCGCACGCTGGAACTGGCCGGCGCGGATCATCTGCGTCGCCGTCAAGAATCCGAGGTTGGCGCTGGAGCACGCGGACTCCATATTCCAGGCCGCCCCCTTAACGCCGAGCTCGCGGGCGAGATAGGCGGAGCCGCCGATGCCGTGGATATCCGGCAGGAAAGACGTGAGCAGCAGCAGGTCGATGTCGTCCGGGCCGACGCCGGCGGCGTCCATGGCCTTGCGGGCCGCATCCGCTTCGAGCGAGAGGGCGGTGCCGCCCGGCTCGAGGAGTCGGCGCTCTTGGGCGCCGCGGAAGGGGTCGCCGAGGAAGGGCTCCATCTCGCGGTTGAAAGCGACGGAGCCGCCTTCGTCCCAATTGTTGGGCTTCTTCCACATCCAAATGCGCTTTTCAGCTTCAGAGACCAGGGTAGGCTGGTTTTGGCGCCAGTGGTCGTTGGTGACAACTCGGTCAGGAACACTCACTGCGAGGCCTTGCATGCCGACGCTGGGGAGTTGAAGGGTAGCTTGCGTGGGTTCAATCATGGGCAGTCTCCTCTCGGTAGGGGAGTGACCTCGAAGTAAGAAAGACAAAAAAGAAAGAGATGCAGGGCCAGCCGGGTGCGTGCCCTAGGGAGCGGGAAAGCTCAAGAAATGTGTGCGCACGATACCACGAGGCCCGCCAGCGACAATGGCGGAACCTTCGGGTGGCCTCAGCGGGCCCAACCGGCGACGGTCTTGGAGCCGCCTTGCGAAATCAGGCTTTCGAATCGTTTCAGCAGCGGAGAGGCTTCATTCACGTCGATCCGAACGTCGATGACGAACGGGGCTTCCGACTGCATCGCTTCGGAGATCGCCACGTCGAGCATGTCTTCCGTGTCGACCCTCGCGCCGTCGGCGCCCATGGAGCGGGCCCAGACGACGAAATCGACGCACGGGAATGTGGTTTCGCTGTCCGAGACGCCGAGGGCGCGGTGACCGTCACGGCACATGCCGTAGCCGCTGTCGTTAAGCACGATCCACACCGCCGGGGCGCCGTATTGGGCGGCGGTGGAGACCTCGCTATTCATCAGCATCGCGCCGTCGCCGACCACCGCCACTGCCTTCTTGCCCGAGGCGAGGGCGGCGCCGACGACGCCGGCGGTGGTGTGGCCCATGGACCCGAAGAGGGTCGAGACGCGGTAGCGCCCTGGATCATTGAAGCGGAGGTAGTGGGTCGTCCAGGCAAATGAGTTGCCGCACTCGGCGAGCAGCAGGGCATCGGTTTGGTCGATGACCAGGCGCTGGATGGAATCGAGCAAGGCCTGGGGGCGCACCGGGCTGCGCGGGCTCGGCTTCGCGTTGGCCACCGGCTCTTTGAAGGGCACCACGTTCGACACGGCGCTCCGACGCTTCCGCACCGGGAAGTGCTTGAGCAGCGACTGGAGAAAACATTCAATCTCGGCATTCACGGGCAGCGTCGGGAAGTCGGGGAAGGCACATCCCGGGACCTCGGGGTCGAGGTCGACGTGAATGAGGCCTTCGGAAGGCAGAAGATCCCGATCCCAGAAGGACGTCGCCTCGCCGAGGCGGGTGCCGAGCACCAGGGTGCGGCGCGGGCGCTCCTGGATCATGTACTCGGCGACCGCTTCATGTCCGCCGATGCCGGTGACGCCAAGGTAGTTGGGATGATCCTCTGGGATCACCCCTTTGGCGCGGGCGGAGCAGAAGACCCGAGCGTCGGATCGCTCGACGAGCTCGCGAACAAGGGGCGCGGCCTTGGTGGCGCCGAAACCGGCCCAGATGACGAAACCTTCCCGCTTCAGCAGGCTAGCGATTTCGGCGATGGAGCTGTCGGGGATCGAAGGCACCGAAGCCGGCGGCATCGGATGGGCGGCGCGGCGAAGGTGGCCAGACTGGACGGACATGGGCAAGCACAGGTGGGCGATGAACCCGCCGGGACGGGCCAGGCCGGCGCCGATCCGCTGCAGTGCGGTGGGCAGCTCGCTGGTGTTCTCCATCCGCACGGCGAAATCGAAGATCGGGCCCTTGGAGTAGAGCGCGTCCTGGGGAAGCGTGTAGGCGCTCGTTTCTTGGGTCGCCCAGCGTCCTCGCTGGCCGGTGTTGGTGTGGCCAGAAATCAAAACCACCTTGGCGCCTTCCCAACGGGCGGCCGTGATGCCGGTCAGGGTATTGAGGAGCCCGGGGCCCGTCGTAGCGAAGACGACGGAAGGTTTGCCGGAGGCGAAGTAGGCCTCGCAGGCTGCAAACGCAGCACCCGTCTCATGGCGAAAGTGGCGGAGGTTGATCGGGCTTTCCGAAAGCGCATCGAAGAGGAGGGCGATGGCTCCGCCACTGACCCCGAAGGATTGCTCGACGCCCCATTGGGCCAGCTGGTGAGCCAGCGCACCGACGAGGTTGGTCTCTCGGGGCTCGGCATCAAAGCGGGTGAGGGGGCTTTGGGGGGCCTCAGCGTGGGGGAGCGTACTGAGGGCATTTGCACGTCGACGCGCAAGATTCATAGTAACCATCCTAGGGCTTGGGCCCGCGACCTCAAGGGGGTCGTCAAAAGCCGCAAGAGAGCAGTGTCCGCTTAGGGGTCTACGCTGACTGGTGAGGCCGCACTCGGCTGGGAAAATGAGGCGATCGGAGCTGACAGGGTGAACACTCAGAAATCCGACGTGAAGCAAGAAGGTGGAAGAATCCCGACTCAGGCCTCGCATTCGGGCGGTCTAGTGCCGAGACCGCAGAGAAGGCGGGTGCTGAGGAGGCCGGGGGGCTTAGGAAGGATTCCGCAGCGCCTCGGTGGGGCTCAACCGAACGGTCGGTAGATTTAATTTCAGATGCCCGGCATTGTCAAGTAAGCACAGGGGGAAAGACCTTTAAATGTACGGGGAATCCCTCAGCAGGTTTTTCGTCGTCGCCACGTCTTCGAGACGGCTAAAGTCCACGTAAATTGGAGCTTGCGGCGAATCAGGCATCCTGCCGTAAAGCGACTCCGCCGGACGGCAAGGGGCGCCAGTTGAGACTTAATGACTAGAATTTCAGGCGAGTGGATTGTATGCATTTCAGAACCATAAGACCCCCAGGACGGCTATGATGTGCCCGTAAGGCCTTCGCAGGAGACACCATGTCTGATCGCTCACCGCAAGCTCTGATCTCCCTCACCTGCTCAAATACAGAGATCGTGTGCTCACTCGGCTGTGGCAGCCGCCTGGTCGCCGTCGATGATCACAGCGATTTTCCGCCTGCGGTGGTTGATCCACTGCCGAGGGTTGGTCCCGATCTCTCTATCGACATCGAGAAGGTGTCGGCGCTCGAGCCCGACCTTGTCCTGGCCTCCCTGACGGTGCCCGGCCATGAAAAGGTCGTCGCCGGGCTCGAGGCCGCCGGTCTGCCGCACATCGCTCCTCGCCCGCAGTCGATTGATGACGTCTACGACAACATCCGAGATATCGCCGGCCTCCTCGGCGTCTCGGATCGCGGTGATGAGGTCGTGGAGGCGATGAAGAAAGACCTCACGCCGGCGCCTTCGAGGTCGCGGAGACCGCGCATCGCCGTGCAGTGGTGGCCCAAGCCGGTGATCGTGCCCGGCCAGCGGAGTTGGGTCCACGACCTGATCGAGCGTGCCGGCGGTGAGAATGTTTTGGATGAGGCGGTTGAGAGCCGACCGGTCAGCGATGAGGAGTTCCTCTCCCTCGCGCCCGACGCAGTCGTCTTGTCGTGGTGCGGTGTCGAGGTGGAGAAATATCGCCCAGATGTGATTTACAGCAAACCGCTGTGGCAGGACATGCCCGCGGTGAAAAACAAACGCGTGGTCTCGATCACCGAAGCGTGGCTCGGGCGGCCGTCCCCCCGGCTGGTGGACGGTTACCGAGCGCTTCGGCGGCTGATCGACGGGCTCTGAGGGTCCGAATTGAAAGCTACGCGGTCCAGGAGGGATCGACCTCCCAGCTGTTCTAGGGCGTTCGAGCTGGACTACCGATCCCAGCAGGGATCTTCGAACCGGGCGCTGGCGAAAAAGGCCCGATCGCAGCGCGGCTGGACGTCCACCGCGGGCGGCTGGCGCGCGACGCCGACGGAAAGGGTAAACTCCTAGGACTCGAGTGACCGCCAGTTGACATGGAAAGAGGGGCGGAGGACGCCCGCGGCGTCGTCCGTTGTTTGGCTATGAATCGCGCCCAGATCGAAGAAAAGTACGAGATCCTCGAAACCCTCGAGGACGACGGTCAGCGCTTGGCTTTCAAGGTCAGACACCGCGTTCTCGGTGAAATATGCGCCTTGCGGGCCCGGCCGCATCAGCTGGAGGAGGCGCGTCAGCGCCAGCTATTCGATCAGAGACTCCCGTGGTTCACTCGCCTCAAACATCCGCATGTGACCACGGTCTTTGACGTGACCCTCTCCGGCCCGACGGCTTTGATGGAGAGCTCCTGGCACCCCGGACAGGCGCTGGACGACGTCGCGACCACCGGAGCTCACATTCCCGAGTTTGGGTGGCGCCTCGACGTCGCCGCGCAGGCTGCAGCTGCGGTGGGTTCCCTGCACGCGGCGGATTGGGCCCACGGCTCGCTGCTGCCGGCGAAATTTCTCGTGGCGCCCGAAGCGGAGTCCGGGGCGCCGCATCTGATTCTGGTGGACCCGGGATTCGCCCACCTGATCGGCGCTCCGGAGAGGACAACGGCGGGAGGTCTGCTGATGAAGCGACTCCGCCATACGCCGCCGGAACGTTTCGTCGGGGAAGAGCCGGAGGCGACGAAGGCCGGCGACATTTACGTGCTGGGGCTCATTCTTTATGAGCTGCTCACGGGTCAATATCCAATCGCCGGCGATCAGCCGACCTCCATCGCGGCCGGGCACCTCCTGCGTCCGCCGCTCGACTTCACGGACAGTGACCCGAAAAATCTGCTTTCGGCCGATCTTCGCCATGCCCTTCTCCGGGCCCTCGCCAAGGCCCCCGAGGCCCGTTTCGCCGAGGTCGGTGAGCTCGGAGCCTGCCTCGACGCGGCCCGCGAAGAGCAGCGCCAAAAGCGCGGCACGGTCCTGCTCGA